>NZ_JBBUKT010000002.1:0-300000 GCF_038066715.1 Luteolibacter sp. Y139
GGTGAAGCCAAGCAAGGTGAAGCCAAGCAAGGTGAAGCCAAGCAAGGTGAAGCCAAGCAAGGTGAAGCCAAGCAAGGTGAAGCCAAGCAAGGTGAGGCCAAGCAAGGTGAGGAAGGCGAGAACACCGCGCAGCAAGCCGAGATGAAAGCGGAGGTGAATGCCTTGGCCGAGCGGCAGGAGAAGGTGGCGAAGGCGCTGGATGCTTTGGCTGAGGGAAAGAATGCAGAGGCGATGCAGGGGCTTGAGCAGCTTCAGGCGGACGAGGCGAAGCAGCTCGCGGAAGCGGTCGCTGAGATGCCGATGGCGGAGGGATCGGGCCACATGAACGAGGCCCGTGAGACCTCGCGCCAAGGGGGAGAGCAGGCGCAGTCGGCGGCGCAGAAGAGTGGCGAAGGCAAGCCTCAGGAGGCTGCGGGCCAGCACCAGCAATCGGCTGGGAATCTTCAGCGGAGCTCCGAGGCGCTTGGCCGGGCGGCGGAGGAATTCAACCGGAACGCCGAGCAGGCGAAGGGGCAGCAAGCGGAGCAGCATCGTGCGCCGCTCGCGCCCCAGGATCTCGCCGAGGCATTCCAAGCGGCGTCACGGGCATCCGATCAGAATCAGGCGACCCAGTCCGCGAATGAAGCGACGCAAGCCGCCGAGGCGATGGCCAAGGCGGCTCAGGCGGCCCGACAGGAGATGCAAGGCCACGGGAAACCCGGCCAGCCGATGCCGGGCATGCCGGGTCAACAACCGGGCGACAAGCCTGACGAGAAGCTCCGCACTCCGGAGGCGGACCCTGGAGTGCCGCCGGAATTGGCGAAGCTCGGGATCAGCGCCTCGGATTGGGAGAAGATCCAGGCGACCCTGAAGTCCGATGTGGGAGGCAGTGGTGCTGCCGGCGTGCCTGAGGAATACCGCGGGCTGGTGAAGAAATACTTCGAAGCGATGACCGACAAATGAAGGCCCGTTTTATTGCATTGATGCTTTGTCTGGTCGCGCCTGTTGCCATCGCGGCAGAGGCGGCTGATCCGGTTTTCACCGAGTGGAAGGATCGCGTTGATCCGGCGGTGGAGTCCGCCCTCGAATATCTAGCCCGGGTTCAGAAGAGTGATGGCTCCTTCCCGGAAAGCTATGGGGATTCCACGGGGATCCCGGCGCTTGCAGGAATGGCGTTTCTTTCGAAGGGGCATCTGCCTACGGAAGGGCCGTATACGCAGGCACTGAACCGCAGCATCGACTTCGTGCTCGCGAACCAGCGGAACGACGGGCTTTTCGAAAAGGGGAACGCGGGCAGTGGGCCGATGTATGCGCACAATATCGCCACGCTGTTCCTTTCCGAAGTGAGCGGCATGGTCGATCCGGAGCGGCAGAAGAAGATCGCCGCAGCGTTGCCACCCGCCTTGAAGCTGATCCTGCAAGCCCAGGCGGTGAAGAAGGAGGCGCGCCATCAGGGCGGCTGGCGTTATCATCCGGGTTCTTCGGACAGTGATACCTCCTGCAGTGGCTGGGCGCTGATGGCTCTGCGCTCGGCGAAGCTGAATGGGGCGGCGGTGCCCGACCAATCGATCGCTGATGCGGTGGGCTATCTCGGCCGGCACCAGGACGAGAAGGAAGGGGCATTCGGCTACATGAACTATGGCGACCACGCGCGCTCGCTGACCGGGATGGGGCTGCTCTGCCTGGAACTCTGCGGCAAGCACGGCTCGCCGGAGACGACCAAGGCGGCGGACTACGTCATGAAGACTTTCCGCGACCTGCCCGGGGACCAATTCGAGTTCTACGGGAACTACTACAATGCGCAGGGGACCTTCCAGATCGGCGGCCGCTACTGGAGCGAGTATGCGAACTGGATGTACGAGACCTATTTGAAAAAGCAGTCCGACGACGGCTCATGGAACAGCCGCGAGGCCGGGCGCATCTACGGCACCTGCATGATGGTGCTGGCCTTCACGGTGCCCTACCGCCAGCTCCCGATCTACCAGCGGGACGAGACGGTGGACGAGACCGAATGAGTCCTCACTCGGCCTTCTTTTCCTCAGCCGACGGTGCCGGTGTAGCGGAAGGGTCGGCCGGGGCCGTAGCGGCGGCCTTGGCCTTTCCGGTCTTCATGTCCTCCAACAGGCTGCGTCCGGTTTCCTTCTGGTGACGGACGGTCAGACCGACGAAAAACGCTCCCGCTGCGAGCAGCAGGAAGAGGAGGGTCATGAAGAAGCTCGCGGCCGCGCTGGGCTGGGAGGACTTGATGATTACGCGCTGAGGGCCGGCTCCGGGGCCATTGGCGGCCCGGCGGGGACCGCCCCCACCACCTGCGGCGGCTCCTGAGAGCGCTTCTTCCCTGATGATGGGGGACTCCACCGGCGGCTTTTCGCGGGCCAGAGCCTCGCGCTCTTCTTCGGTCAGGGTGAAATCGAAAGAGACGTCACCGATTTTCACGGAAAGGCCGTGGCGCAGGGGGATGGTCTCTTTCTGGACGCCGTCCAGCTTGATGCCATTGGTCGAGCCGAGGTCGCGGAGCTGGTAGCCACCATCGAGGCGCTCCATCACGGCGTGGCGGACGGAAACCGAGCCGTCATCGATCACGATGTCGTTCTCGCTGCCCCGGCCCATATTGACCTTCATGCGGTCGAGTTGGAAGCGGTAGGGCTGCGGCGTGCGGTCGAGGACGGTGATGGTGACGCGAGGCATGGGGTGAAAAACGTGAACTCCGGCGGTTTTCTAGCGGGAAAGCGGCTGATCCTGCACGGAAAAATTCGAACGGGCGGCAATCGTGGATTAATATGCGTAAACCCTTGGCCCGGCGATAAAATTTCAACTTGCACGAGTAGGAGAGAAGCGCTAATCGACCGCGCCCGATTTTCCAGCAGCGGGCGGTATTCCAGTTTTACCAACGATTTCAAGAGACCCCACCGACATGGCCGAAAAGAAGCAACCCGCGAAAAAGGCGGAACCCGCCAAGCCTGCGAAGAAGCCTGCTGAAAAGCCCGCTCCAAAGGCCGAGTCCAAGAAGCCCGCCGCCAAAACCGAGCCGGAGCCCGAGGAAGTCGTTGAAATCAAGGCTCCCGCCGGCCCGGTGAAGGTCAGCGGCTTTGTCCTCAAGCAGAAACAGCGCCTGCTGGACCTGCGGGACGAGCTGGTGGACGCGATGTCCGGCATGACCGGGGAAATCCGCAATGCGCCCGAAGGCAGCGAGGCCTCCGGCAGCGGCATGCACCAGGGTGACGCTGGCAGCGATGCCTACGACCGCGACTTCGCGCTCAGCGTGCTGGCCAAGGAACAAGACGCCCTTTACGAGATCGAGCAGGCCCTGCGCCGGATCGACCGCGGTGCCTACGGGATCTGCGAAATGTCCGGAAAGAGCATCCCGCAGGCCCGTCTGGAGGCGATTCCATTCGCCCGCCTGACCGTGGAATGCCAGGCCCAGTGGGAGAAGGAATACGGCAACCGCCGCTTCCGTCCGTCCAATGAAGTCGGCTTCGCCGGAGGAAATTATTCGGATGATGAAGATTCCGAAACGGTTTCTCTTGACGAGGACGACGACTAAATTAGCGTTCGCGCCCCAACTTCCCGCCGCACAATGCCACGCGAAATTATCATCCTCGAATGCACGGAAGCCCGTGCCGAAGGCAAGCCGCCTTCGCGCTACGTCACCACGCGCAACAAGAAAAGCCTGCGGACTCCGGGTCGCTTGGAGAAGGTTAAGTTCAATCCAAGCCTTCAGCGCCGCACCGTCCATCGCGAACTCCGCTAATTGCCTTTTCCCATGACCGAACCGAAGACTGTCGAACGCCGGATCCGCTTCCGGAAGTCGAACCGAAAAATGACCACCCGCCGGCACGATATTCCGGCGGCCGAGGTCCACTTCCTGAATCCCGATCTCCTCTCGAAGTTTACTTCGGAGACCGGCAAGATCCTGCCTCGTCGCGTGACCGGTGTTTCGGCCAAGCTGCACCGCAAGATCACCCGTCAGATCAAGCGCTCGCGCGCTGTGAACCTGATGCACTGATCGGCGTTTCCGAAAGCAACGCTTTACCGGAAGCCTGCCCCTGAACCGGGCGGGCTTCTTTTGTTTCCGGCTATTGCCCACATGAAGGAACTCAAGGATACCCAGAACGAGCGGGACGACCGCAATTTGGCCATCGACCGCGTCGGTGTGAAAGGCCTGCGCTTCCCGGTGGAAGTGCGCGACAAGGGCGGCTCGGCCCAACGCACTGTCGCTACGGTGGCGCTCGCCGTCGATTTGCCGCACCACTACAAGGGCACTCACATGAGCCGCTTCGTGGAGGTGCTGAACTCTCACGGCGGCTTCCTGGATGTCCGCTCGATGGCGGGCCTGCCGCGCGAGCTGCTGAAGCGGCTGGATGCGCGGAAGGCGCATGTGGAGTTCCAGTTTCCCTTTTTCCGCAGCAAGGCCGCGCCGGTGACGGGGCAAGCCGGCTTGATGGACTACGAGGTGCGCTTCGAGGTGGAGGCGATCAAGGGTGGGCCGCTGGATTTCATCGTCACGGTGATGGTGCCGGTGGCAACGCTTTGCCCGTGCTCGAAGGAGATCAGCGACCGCGGCGCGCATAACCAGCGTGGAGTGGTGACCTACTCGGTCCGCTGCAAGGAGCCGGTGTGGATTGAGGATCTGATCGAGCTGGTGGAGCGCTCGGCGAGCTGCGAGCTGTATAGCTTGCTCAAGCGGCCGGATGAGAAGGCCGTGACGGAGCGGGCTTACGACAATCCGGTGTTCGTGGAGGACTTGGTGCGGAATGTGGCGTCACGTTCCAATGCGCATGCGGACATTGAGTGGTACAAGGTGGAGGCGGAGAATTTCGAGTCGATCCACAATCACAATGCGTATGCGGTGATTGAGAAGGTGATGTGATTTCATTCTCCTTTTAGAGGCATCCCCGAGGCTTCCTTGGACCGTCGGAAGACCGGCACGCATGAGATGAAGCTGCCATCGACATCAGGAAGGGGCGTGATGCTGGCGATCATCGCCATGCTGGTGTCGAGCTGTGGTGAAAGCGACCCGGCTCGTGCCGACGATCATTCGAAGAAGGCGGATGACAGCGCTTCTGCTTCGGGAGGCGAACACGCTAGCAGACCGTCGAAGGTGGCTGAGCGGGAGATGAGCGCTGACGAGAAGGGATGGCGTGAGGCGAATCTCGAGAAGAGCTATGTCGGAAAGGTGAGATCCATGGGTGTCATGGAGGTTATTGCCGAATTTGAAGCTGGGAGGATTTCCACGCTTCAGCAGTTCAAAGCCCTGTTTCCCAAGGGATCGAGCGGGAATAAAATCGAAGGGGTATTCACGCATAGCGTGCACATCGAGGGTAAGACGTTCATCATTGTATGGGCGGATAAGTCCGGTTCTCTCACTGGTTGGCAGGCGCGCGACTCGTATTGAGTCCGGGAGCGTGGACAGAACTGCTACATACGTGGGGATAGCCGCGAGTGGGAAGCGGCGCCGATGTCTCTCGCTTGTCGCATCGACCGAAGGTCGACACCCCTTATCGACTTCGGCGTTCTCATTCCTTCCTCCGCCTTCCAAAACAATCAGTAGATCTTAAGGGCGGGCAAAAATCTGGCGGCGATGGCGGTTGTATATCGTATTGTCAGTGATCGTACGCGCTCTGACCCAGGGTGCGCGAAAAACCCAAGCCACCCCTCCGCTTTACTGCTCCTCCCGAAATCAAAAGGGAGGAGGAGAAGACTGGTTGACGCGTGGTGACCCGACCTAAGACCCAAGAACATGGGAAAGACGACCCGACTTCTCCGCATCGCAGCCTTCCTGATTCCGCTGATTGCTTCGGCGGTCCTTGCGGCGGACAAGACGTATACCTGGTTCCGGTTCACGCCGACGCGCTTGCGAGATACCGCGCAGCCGAACTCGGTCCAGCTTTCCGAGTTCAAGTTCTACCGCCACGGTCAGGCGCTGAATCTTTCCCAGGTCATCGTCGCGAATCCGGGCGGCAGCAATCCTGCGGCGGAGACACCGGCGAAGCTCATCGACGGGGATACGGCCACAAAGTGGCTCGATCTGAATCGCCGGGCTGTGACCTTTCGTTTTCCCAGCGCTGTCACGATCGACTCGTACTCGTTCACGACGGCGAACGACTCTGCCGAGCGCGATCCGGGAAATTGGCGGCTTGAGGGGAGTGACGATGGCGCGACTTGGTATCTCCTTGATGAGATCATCAATGGCTCGGTCCCTACCGCTCGCCTCACTTCCACGGCGGTCTTTCCGCTGAATATCACGGTGCCGCCTTACACCTCGTTCTGGCACCCGGATTACCTGCTGCGCTGGACTCCGGCGGACGATAGCAGTGCGGACTTCAATCGCTCTTACGTGCCCCGTGCCACGCGCGCGGTGAATCCGGCGCTGAATGTGAACGCGAATGCGAGGCCGAACGAAGGGCGGGTTGCGGTGCTTACTACCTTCGGCTCGACCAGTTTCCAGCCATCGCAGGGATCGGCCGTGGAGCACTTCAATGCCTACACTGGCTGGCCCTACACGGATAAGCTGGTCTTCTGGGGTGGTTCGGCGGGCGAGGGGCTCATCCTCGCGCCCTCCGCGCCGGTCATCGATGCGGGGCACCGCAATGGTGTGCCGGTGCTGGGGAATGTCTTCCTTCCGCCCACTGCTTACGGCGGCCAGGTTCACTGGGTGCGGACCTTCATTCAGAAGAACGGCAGCGAGTTTCCGGTGGCTGACAAGCTCATCGAGGTGGCCCGCTATTACGGGTTCGACGGCTGGTTCCTCAATCAGGAAACGGCTGGCACCAACTCGACCGATGCGGCGAACATGCGTGACTTCATCAGCTACTTCCGCAGCCGCGCGCCGGAGCTGGAGATCATGTGGTACGACGCGATGACTTCCAGCGGCAGCGTCTCATGGCAAAACGCGCTCACGGCCAGCAACGAGATGTTCATGAAGTACAACTCGCAGCCGGTGTCGCACACGATGTTCCTGAACTTCTGGTGGAACTCGACGATGCTGGCCGACTCGCGGACGCGTGCGGTGAATCTGGGAGTCGATCCGTATTCGATCTATGCGGGGGTCGATGTGGAAAGCGGAGGCTCCAGCACCACTGTCGATTGGGATGCAGTATTTCCCGCAGGGCAGGCGCACCGGCTGTCGCTTGCGTTCTACGGCCAGCAGCGCGTCTTCCAGAACTCGGGGAATCCGGCTGGGTTTCAGAATGCGGAACTCCGTTTCTGGACAGGAGCGAATGCCGACCCGTCCAATACCACCACGTCCGATGCGTGGAAGGGGCTGGCGAATTACATCCCAGCGACCTCTCCGCTGCGGCAGTTGCCTTTCGTGACGAATTTCAACCGCGGCCAAGGGAATCGCTTCGCCGTCGATGGCACGGTGCTGGCGACCCGCGGGTGGAACAATCTGAGCCTGCAGGACGTACTGCCCACCTGGCGGTGGATCGTTGGTAGCACTGGTGCCAACAAGCTCCAGCCGAGTCTGGAACTGGATGATGCCTACTATGGGGGCACCTCGCTGAAGATCTCCGGGGTGCTGAATGGCACGAATGACGTGAAGCTCTACGCGGCCAGCCTGCCGGTCGGCGCGGACACCCGCTTCCGGATCGTCTACAAGTGCAACCAAGGCGTGGCCGCCACCCGGCTGCAGGTCGCGCTGGCCTTCGAGGATGCGCCGACGACTTTCACCTATCTCAACGTGGGCACTGCGCCCACCGCAGGATGGAATACGGCGACCTTCAATCTTGGCGCGAATGCCGGGAAAAAGATCGCGGTCATAGGCCTGCGCTTCCTGGGCTCTCCGGCGATCAGCGACTACCAGATGAGGATCGGGCGCATCGCCGTTTACGACGGTCCCACCACACCGGCGGCACCGGCACCCGCTACGAACCTGCGGGTGGTGAAGAAGGATGCGCTCGATGCCGACACGCTCGCGATCCGGTTGAAGTGGGATGCTTCCACTACCGCTGGCATTCATCATTACCGGGTCGTGCAGTTGCTTCCGAATGGCACGCGACGCTGGCTGGGTGGTACGCCAGGTCCGGCCTTCTTTATCCCGTCCGTGCGGCGGCTCTCGTCCGAGGCAAACATGACGCTCGAGGTTACCGCGGTCGGTGGTGACTATGGTGTGTCACCGGTGGCGACCTTGACGGTTCCGATTCCTGCTGGGCCGGATGTGACCAATCGCCTCACCGGCACGTGGGTGGGCACGGCGGGGTCCTGGAACAATGGCGGGGATACCGGCGACAAGGTTTTCGACGGGAATCTGAATACCTTCTTCGACGCGCAGGAAGACTCGGCGTGGACCGGTCTGAATTTCGGTGCCCAGCGTAGGATTACTGCCATCCGTTATGCGCCGCGCGGTGGATGGGCTTGGCGGATGCTTTTGGGCGGGGTTTTTGAAGGCGCGAATCAGGCTGACTTCAGCGATGCCGTGACTCTCTTCAAGCTCGAGTCCGAGCCGCCGGATGGGGTCTACACCACGGTGCCGGTCAGCCATCCCGGCCTGTTCCGCTACTTCCGCTTCCGCTCGGATGGGCATGGGAATGTCAGCGAGGTCCAGGTCTACGGCTACGCTGCTCCGGTGAGTCCAGCGGCACCGACCGCTAGTCTCTCGATCGGGAGTGCAGTGGTTTCGTGGGGGACGACTGCTTGGGCTGCCAGCTATCGCATCGAGCGATCCGCCACTGCAGGTGGTGCGTTCACCGTGCTCGCGGAGAATATTGCCAGCACCAGCTTTTCCGATGCGACTGTCCCGGCCGGACAGCGTCCTTGGTACCGGATCACGGCCATCAATCCGATTGGTACGAGCACGCCGTCTGCCGCGGCCCAGGCCCAGCCAGCCTCGCCGTATGTCGCGTGGTATCTCGATACCTTCGGCTCCGAGACCTCGCCGGCCATCACCGACCTGCAAGCCGACCCGGATCGCGATGGCCTGCCGAACCTCCTCGAGTATGCGATGGGTCTGCCAGCGCTCACCCGGAATGCTCCGAATTTCGCTCCGGCCTACGCGGGGAATCGCGTGTCCATCACCTATTCCCGGAATCTCGCCGCCACCGATGTTCCGCTCACGGTCCAGTGGACGGACGATCTCCAGACTTGGCGCACCGACGGCGTAACCCACGAGACGCTCGCCGAGAGCAATGGCGTCCGGACGATCCGTTCGTCTGCTCCGGTGGGTGCGGTGGGCAAGCGTTTCATGCGCTTGCAGGCGGGGGCTCCTTGATCGACTCGTCCGCCGAAAGCCAATTTGGCCGCTTTACGCGCCCTGCCAACCGGGTCTAACGTGCTTCATTCAGGAAAGCGCGCCGAGTTGGCCCGTGGCCTGCTAAAACGATGTCCACCCCAAGAACGCGCATGTTTGACGCCTACGAGGCCAATGGATTTTTCGATGAAATGTTCGACGAAAGCGGAGCAGTCCGTCCCCACTACAGGACGCTGCTGAACCGCTTCTCCAGCTATCCCGCAGAGGATTTCGAGGCGCGACGAGCGTCCTGCGACCAGCATTTCCTGAGGCAGGGGGTCACCTTCAACGTCTATCACGACGACCGGGGCACGGAGCGGATTTTCCCCTTCGACCCGGTGCCGCGGGTGATTCCGTCGGACGAGTGGGAGCACTTGGAGGCGGGACTGACCCAGCGGATCATCGCGCTGAACCTGTTCCTGCACGATATTTATCACGAGCAGCACATCCTGCGGGACGGGATCATTCCGCGGTTCTACATCGAGGAGGCGAAGCACTACCGGCCCGAGTTCCGCGGCATGAACGTGCCGAAGGACATCTACATTCACATCTGCGGGAGCGACCTGATCCGCGGGGCGGATGGGACCTATTTCGTGCTGGAAGACAATGGGCGCTGTCCGTCCGGGGCTTCCTACCTGTTGGAGAACCGGAATGCTTTGAAGCGTGCTTTCCCGGGACTGTTCGAGTCGCTCGGGGTGAGGCCAGTGGATTCCTATCCGCGGGAGCTGCTGAACATGCTGCACTATGTTTCCCCGCATCGCGAAGGGGAGCCGGTGTGCGTGCTGCTGACGCCGGGTTGCTACAATAGCGCCTACTTCGAGCACTGCTATCTGGCCCGTGAGATGGGCATCGAGATCGTAGAAGGCCGCGACCTGGTGGTGATGGATGATTTCGTCTACATGCGCACGACCAAGGGTCTGGTGCGGGTGGACGTGATCTACCGCCGCATCGATGATGATTTCCTAGACCCGACGGTTTTCCGGAAGGACTCGGTGCTCGGCGTGCCGGGTATCATGCGCGCCTATCAGGCGGGCAATGTCGCGCTGGCGAATGCGGTCGGCACCGGCGTGGCGGACGACAAGGTGATCTACTACTTCGTCCCGAAGATCATCGAATACTACCTCGGCCAGGATCCGATCCTGCCGAACGTGCCGACTTACCTCGCGTCGGAGGACAGCGATCGGAAATACATCCTGGAGCACTTGCCGGAGTTGGTCGTGAAAGCGGCGAATGAATCCGGCGGCTATGGGATGTTGATGGGGCCGTCTGCGACGCAGGAAGAGATCGCGAAGTTCAAGGACAAGATCATCGAGGACCCGCGGAACTTCATCGCCCAGCCGGTGGTGGCTCTTTCCCGCTCGCCCACTTACTGCGACGGGCTCATGGAAGGCCGCCACATCGACCTGCGCCCGTACATCATCTACGGGGATGACGTGAAGATCGTCCCTGGCGGATTGACCCGCGTGGCATTGAGAAAAGGTTCGCTGGTTGTGAACTCGTCGCAAGGCGGCGGCAGCAAGGACACCTGGGTTTTGAAATAGTTTTCCGTCATGCTTTCCCGCGTTGCCAATAGTCTCTACTGGATGGTCCGCTACATCGAGCGGGCCGACAATCTCTCCCGTCTGATCGAGGTCAATGGCCAGCTCCTGCTCGATCATGAGCGGCTCGATAGCGAACGCCTGCGCGCCTTTTGGAAACCGATCATCCTCGCCACCGGTGATGATGAGCTGTTCTCCGAACTCTACAGCGACGCTAGCAGTGGTGAGGTGATCCGTTTCCTTACCGATGACCGGAAGAATCCGAACAGCATTGTTTCTTCCATCGCTCATGCCCGTGAGAACGCGCGGATGGTGCGGGACCAGCTCTCGGAGGAGCTGTGGGAAGAGCTGAATTCGCTCTACCTTTTCATCAATTCGCGTGACGGCGAGATCCTGCTTTCGGCCGATCCGACGCGTTATTACGAGACGATCCGTCGCGCGACGTTTACGTTTCACGGGATCGCAGCGGCATCGATCGCGCGCAGCGAGGCATGGGAGTTCATGGATCTGGGCCGCCACTTGGAGCGGGCGGACAAAACGACCCGCTTCCTCGATATCACGAGCTTCCTGCCCGAGGTGGAAGACGGCAATGGTGCCGCGACCTTCCACTGGACGGCGATCCTGCGGTCCTGCGGTGCGCTCGGCGCTTTCCGCGCGGAGCATCGCGGGCAGCCGGCCGCGAAGGGCGTGGTGGAGCTTCTGATGTTCTCGAACCGCTTTCCCCGCTCGGTGCGCTACTGCGTGGACCGGATCGACCGCAACCTGCACTCGATCTCCGGCACAGCCCGCGGAACCTACGCGAACGAGGCGGAGCGTGTTTCCGGCCGGATGCTGGCGGAGCTTTCCTACGGGTCCGCGAGCGATGTTCTGGACAGCGGCCTGCACGAGTATCTCGACGAGGCACAGTCCCGTTTCAATCAGATCGGCGAGGGCCTTTTCAGCGCCTACGTGTTCCCCGACATCACGGACAAGCGGCCGCCCATTCCCGCGGCGAGCGTTTCGGCAGCTGTGGCTTGGCAAATGTCGCAGCAGCAGCAATAGAGCGCTGCGCCACCCGCCCGCCGCCCTTGAACACTCTCTTCGAAACTGGCTCGAAACCTGCGCCCACTGCAGGACCTCCCATGGGACAACCGTTGCAGCCCGGTCCGATTTACAAGGTCCTTCACCGAACCGTCTTTGACTATGACGCGCCGGTGCGGGACAGCTTGAATACGCTTCATCTGGAGCCGCGGACGTTTCCCTTCCAGCGCACGCTCTCCGCAGTGGTGAAGGTGCTGCCGGCGACGCGGGTGCGGCGATTTCACGACCTCTTCGAGAACGTCACCCATCACTTCGAGGTGCTGGGAGATCACCGGCGGCTCGAGATTGAAAGCCGGATCCGGATTCAGAATCTTCCGCTGATCGTTCCGCAAGCTTCGCAGCAGGCGCTGCTGCACGAGTATCGCGGTGGGGATATTCCGGAGCAGACCTGGGCTTATTTGCAGGATAGCCGATTTGTCTTCCGGCATCCTCAGATTTGGAGGCAGGCGCTGGATATTACTTCGGGCATCGGGCCGGTGTTTGAGCAGGCGGTGGCGATCATGCACTGGGTGCATCGGGAGTTTCGCTATGAGGCGGGCTCCACGCATGTGAACACGCACATCGAGGAGGCTTTCGCGTTGCGGCGTGGGGTTTGCCAGGACTTCACCCATGTGATGCTTGGTTTGTGCCGGGCCATTGGCATTCCGGCGCGCTATGCTTCGGGTTACCTCTACAATGGTCCGCGCGATCATTTGCTCGGTGCGCAGGCCTCGCATGCGTGGCCAGAGGTGTTCTTCCCTGATGTGGGGTGGATCGGATTTGATCCGACGAATGAGACGCTGGCCGATGAGCGGTACATCAAGGTCGCGGTTGGCCGCGACTATGACGATGTCGCTCCGGTGCGCGGCACCTACCATGGAACCGGTCACTGCAAGATGAGCGTGGCGGTGGAGGTGGAGAAGGCGGAGTGAGGGGCAGACTGTGATTGCTTGAAGAGTCGGGATTTCTCCAAATGTAGGAGATGAAACGACGTCTCGCTGTCCTCTTCGCCGTGGTGCTGGCGGTGGCGATCGGTCTTCTAGGGTGGTCGGGCCCTTGGAAGAGTAGTCTGCCGCCTTTCCATAAAGCTTCGGTGAGCATTTATGGAAGAGAGGCGGAGACTGTCGTGCAGCTATCGCTCGCGCAACAGGAGGAGTTCCATGATCTTTTCAGCGGGATTCCCAGAGATCGGAATCCGATGAAATGGAAGGTTCTCGGAACGGTCCGGCTTTTTGATGAAGCCGGCCGCGAAGTGTCGACCGTGGATGTATTCTCAAGGCATTCCGCGAGATGCTAGAACTCCCGGATGTGGGTGACTCATCCCATTGAATGGAATGGGGTGGGCGAGCGAGTCGCCTGATTTCTCAAACCTTGTCGAACACTCCCGTCGAGTCGCCGATGCGCTGGGCTTTGGCACCCATGCGATCGAGGAGCGAGAGGTAGAGATTGGTCATCGGCGTGCCTTTCGGGGCTTCGATGAGGCGGCCGGGAGTGAGAGCTCCGTTGCCCTTGCCGGCGAGCAGTACGGGGAGGTCGTCGTGATTGTGGCGGTTGCCATCGGCGATACCGCCGCCGTAGACGATCATGGAGTGATCGAGGAGCGATCCTTCGCCATCGGGGGTGTCGCGCATCTTCTTCAGGAAGTAGGCGAGTTGTTCGACGTAGAAGTGATCGATCTTGCCGATGCTTTCGAGAGTCTGCGGGTTGCCGCGGTGATGGGATAGCTCGTGATGCGCGGAATTGACATCCACCTCAGCGAACGTGCGGTTTGAACCATCGTGCGCGAGCAGGAAGGTGGAGACGCGGGTGGTATCGGTCTGGAAGGCGAGGTGCATGAGGTCGAACATCATGCGCATGTGCTCGCCGTAGGTTTCCGGCACGCCGTTCGGGCGCTTGTCCTCGGGGACTTCGGTTCGGAATTTCTCCGCGCGTGCGATGCGTTGCTCCACATCGCGCACGGCGGTGAGATACTCGTCCATCTTGCCGCGGTCGGTGGAGCCGAGTCGTGATTGCATTCGCTTCGCATCCGCCATGACGAAGTCGAGGATGCTCTTGCGATAGGCTCGGCGGCGTGCGTCTTCCTTCTCATTGCCGGAGCCGAACATCTTTTCAAAGACCAGCCGTGGATCGCGCTCTGCCGGGGCAGGGGTGGTGTCGTTGATCCAGGAGAGATTGAACTGATAGGCGCAGGAGTAGCCGGAGTCGCAGTTGCCGGAACTGCGCGCGGGATCGGTGGAGAGCTCGAGTGATGGCAGTCGTGTGAGATGGCCGATCTGGCGGGCTGCGATTTGATCGACGGACTCGCCGAGCTGGATGTCTGCGCCGGCGGTTTTTCGGGCCTGGCAACCGGTCAGGAAGGTTGCATTGGCGCGGGCGTGGTCGCCGGCGCCGTCGCCATTGGCGAAGGCCTTGTCATGATCGAGGCCGCGGAGAACGGAGAAGTGCTCGCGGAGTTCGGCGAGAGGTTCGAGGGTTTTCGAGATCGCGTAGTCCTTGCCGCTGCCGGTGGGTCGCCACAGGTCGAGGTTCACGCCATTCGGGATGTAGATGAACGCCATCCGCGTGGGTGGGCCGGCCTTGGCGACGGTCTGGGCCAATGATGGCAATGACGGAAGTGCCAGCGTGGCGGCGATGCCTTTCAGGAATGTGCGTCGCGGGGTCATCGGCTGAGGTGTTAGATGGTGGATGGCAGCTGGAAGTTCTAAGAATCGCCGCGGCGATTCTGGAAGGGGACGGAGTCGATCACGGCGCGGAGCATCGCGCGCGAGCTGCCATTGGCGGCTTCGGTATCGGCGACGATCTTGTCGAGGGCGGGCTTGTCGTACCAGTCGAGGCCGCGGCCGAGGGCATACGTGAGGAGCTTGGTTGCGACCGAGCGATGGAATTCGGAGCGATGGTCTTCGACGAGGGCCTTGCGGAGTTCATCGACGCCATGGATTTTCCGTCCGTCGGCGAGTTCGCCCGAGGTATCGATGTCCTTGCCGTTCTCGCGGTCGCGCCAGGCACCGGTGGCATCGAAGTTCTCCAAGCCGAAGCCGATGGGGTCCATCAGGGCGTGGCAGGAGGCGCAGGCGGGATCTTCACGGTGCTTCACCAACTGCTCACGCAGGCTGCGCTGGTCGCCATGACGGGAAGGCGGTTCAAGCTGCGGTATGTTTGGCGGAGGGGGAGGCGGGGCGGTATCGAGGAGGTTCTCCAAGACATACTTGCCCCGCAATACGGGGGAAGTACGGAGGGGATAGGAGGTGAGTAGATGGAATGATCCCTGGCCTAGGATGCCGCGGCGGTGGCTGTCCTTCAGCTCGACCTTGCGGAACTCGTCACCTTTGACGTCTGGAATTCCATAGTGGCGGGCAAGGTCTTCATTGAGGAAGGTGAAGTTCGCATCGAGCAGCGTGGTCATCGGCAGGTCTTCCCGGACCACGCAGGAGAAGAGCATTTCGGTTTCACGACGCATCGACTCGCGCAAGCGCGGATTGAAGTTCGGGAAGGCGCGCTTGGCAGGGAGGGACGAGGACAGGTCGCGGAGGCGAAGCCATTGGCCGGTGAAGTTCGAGACGAATTGCCGCGAGCGCTTGTCGGCGATCATCCGGTCGATCTCGGCAGGCAGGTTCTTCCGCAGCTCGCCACGACTCGCCAGCTCCATCAGCCGCTCGTCCGGCATGGTGCTCCAGAAGAAATACGAGAGACGCGTGGCCAGCGCATGCTCATCGATGGTGTGGATCTTCTTCGCGTTGTCGGGTTCGGGCTGGGGCTCCTCGCGGAAGAGGAAGGAGGGCGAAACTAACATCGCTTCCAAGGCCAGCCGTATGCCCTGTTCGACGCCTTCATCCTTTGCCAGGGAAACGAGTTCGAGGTAGCGGGTCACCTCGCCGTCGCGAGGTGGGCGGCGGAAGGCCTTGCGAGCGAACTGAGTCAGCACGTCCAGTGCGTAAGTGCGGTCATTCTCGCCGGGCTGGCGCTCGGTGAAGATGCGGCGATGACTCTCCGGCTTGGGCGGCGGGGGGCCATCGAGAGGGCCCGTGATCGTGATGGCATTCACCATCAGATTGCGGTCGCGGCGCGAGCGATCGGGATGGTGCTCGTCGTAAAAATCGTTCGTGAAGGAAACCCCGATCGACACCGGCTCCTTGGTTTCGATCTGGATCTCGTGCGAGTAATCCTTCGGCCGGTCCATCGGCGCATCGACCTTCCATTCGTGAAGCGTCTTGTCCCCGACCTTCAGTTCCATGGCCGGTGGCCCGTCGCCGCCGAGCGTGCCGCAGGCCTTTACCGTCACGAGATATTTTCCGGGGCGCAGGGGACGATAAAGCGTCTCTGCGGTGCCGGCCTTGAAGAGGTAGTGGCCTTCTTCCGAACGCTGGCCATTTCCTTCCAGGTCACGCCCGTTGATCTTCGTTTCCGGCGGTGGCATCACGCCGGGTTTCACCGCCTTGTCGAGGGCCACGCGAGCGGCCTCCAGATAGCGCTCGAGGTGGGCGGGAGAGAGGGTGAGAACATCGCCGATGTTATCGAAGCCATAGCCCGAGTCATCCGGCGGGATCAGGTCCATCACATTCACCTCGACTCCCAATAGATCGCGGAGGGTGTTCTGATACTCGACGCGATTCAGGCGCCGCAGGGTCACCCGGCCGGGATCGGGGTGCTTCGGATCCACCGGAAAGACGGCATCATCAATCCAAGCGAGCAACTTCTCCCGCTCTGCCATGGTCGGCTGATCCTCATCGAGCGGCGGCATCAGGCGATGCTTGAGGTGATCGCGGATGCGCTTCCATGCCTCGCGATTCTGCTGCATTTTTGCGATCGAGTCGAAGCGGTCGAGGGCAAGCTCGCCCTTCTTGATCCCGTCGCCGTGGCAGTCGTAGCAGTAGGTTTCGAGCAGGGGGAGGGCCTCGCTTTTCCAACGGGCATCGACGGTCGTCTGGGCATGGCCGATGCCGCCGGTGACGACACTGCCCATCACGGCGACTTGCATCAAAATGGAACGGGCGTGTCCAAGCATGCGACGCAGGTTCCTACGGCCGTTTTCGCGCCAAAATCGCAGGAAATTACGGATTCGCGCATAATTGATGAGATGCGAAATGCAGGGACCGGTGAGGTCCTGCGTGCCGGATCCGCGGGCGCTTCGGAGGGGAGACCGAGAATCGGCTCAAATTCCGGTCCCGCGGATCGGGGTGAGGTCGGTGCCTGTAAGTAATTTCCTGCACCACCCGTCAGGGAAAGACCTTGTCGGAAGCCGATCACTGGGCAGAATCGCAGAAGCTGGAACCTCCCTACCTCCGATGCCTTCCGACGACGCACCCTCGCGGATTCCCGAACCCAAGCGCCGGGTAAGATTTGCCGCGCATGGAACCATGCCCGATGCGACACGGGACCTTCGCTCGGGGCACTCCTCGTCCTCCGGCTCGCGGCGACGGCGTGGCGGCGGTGGGCAGGGCTTGGCCCACGCCAAGAAGGAGTGGGTGATTGGCGGCTTGATCGTGGTGCTGTTGCTGGTGACGGTTGCGGGGCTTTGGGTGATGGGGCGCATGCACTCCAAGGGAGGACAAGGCGAACCCGTGGCGGGCGATCGTGCGGAAGCATCGACGCCGCTTGAGAAATGGCATGGGCCGGTTCCCTCCGTGATCGCCGATCGTTTCATGAAGGCGAAGAGCCAAGAGGAACGTCTGGAGCTGATCCGGAATCCCGAGCAGGTCGGGCCGGAGATGGAGACATTCTTCAAAAGCGGGCCCGGTGCCACCGAGCAGGTCAAAGGATTCAACTGGCTGACGTCCGGTTCGTCTGGAAACTTGGTTTTTGAAACCTACTCCGTGGAGATTGCCGATGGTCCGGCGCGGTTGCTGAGCGTTACGGTCGATCCCCAAGGGGCGAAGGTTGATTTCGAGTGCTACGCGCGGTGGAGCTCGGTGGCGTGGCCGGACTTGATTGCCGGAAAGGTCGCCGAAGCGGCCGAGGTCCGCGTGATCCTCCAGCCGGGCGGCTTCTACCTTCATGAATTCAGCGACGAGCAGAAGTGGGTTCATTTCAAAGCCACCTCGCCCGACCTGCAGGAGACACTGGACCTCTATCTCGACCGCCAGAACCCGTCGATCCGGGACATTCAGGAGTCCGAGAACAAGATCTTTCCCGCGACGCTCTCGATCCGCGGGGTGAACGGGAGCGAGAAGCGCCGCCAGTTTGAGATCACGGCGGTGAAAGCGATGGAATGGGTGAAGCCGGGCTGAGAAGAGATCTCAGCAGGCGAACTCTTCCAGTCGGCCGGCGATGGCGGCGGGCACCACGGCGGTCACCAGGATGTCGTTATCCTCGTACTCGGTGGAAAGCACTTTCGCATCGCGGTGGAGCATGCCCATCAGGTCGGCACGCCGCTGGGGAATACGATAGTGGCGACGGCGCACCCGGTCGGCGAGGACCTCGGAGCACTTCTGCAAAAGCTCCGGCATGCCCAGTCCGGTGGCGGCGGAAATCCTCAGTGCGTCTGGAAAGAGTTGTCTCAACTCTGCCGAGCGATCGGGGTCCGTCACCAGATCGATCTTGTTCAGCACCGTGACGGTGGTCTTGTCCACGGCTCCAAGCTCGCCCAACACATGCAGCGTGGTTTCATGGAAGCGCTCGATTTCGGGCGATGTGGCGTCCAGCACGTGGATCAGGAAGTCCGCGAGCACGGCTTCTTCCAAGGTGGCTTTGAACGCTTCCACAAGCCGGTGGGGGAGATTGCGGACGAAGCCGACGGTATCCGTGATCAGCAGCGGCTGGCCGTCCGGCAGCTCGATCTTCCGGGTGGTGGTGTCGAGCGTGGCGAACAACATGTCTTTCGCCATGACGTCGGAACCGCTGAGCTGGTTGAGGAGGGTGGACTTGCCGGCGTTGGTGTAGCCAACGATCGCGGCATGGGGCGTTTCCATGCGCTCCCGTTCCTTCCGCTGGGTGGCCCGCTGCTTGCGAACTTCGTCCAACTCACGGCGGGCGCGGTCGATGCGGACATGGGCCATCCGCCGGTCCACCTCGATCTGCTTCTCACCCATGCCACGGGCGGCACCGCCACCCTGTCCGCCACCCGATCCGCCTTCACGGTCAAGGTGTCCCCACATCCGCGCCATCCGGGGGAGCGCGTACTGCATGCGCGCGAGTTCTACTTGGAGTCGTGCTTCCTTGGTCTGGGCGCGCCGGGCGAAGATATCGAGAATGACTTCCTCGCGGTCGATCACACACAGATCCGCGGCCCTTTCCCACTCGCGCTGCTGGGACGGGGCGAGCTGGTTATCGATAACAATGACGTCGCATTGGTGAGCCTTTGCCAGCTCGATGATTTCCGCCGCCTTGCCGGTGCCGCAGAGGAACTTCCTGTGCATTTCACGGCTGCGGGCCAGCACCTTTTCCACCACGCCGATCCCGAGCGTGGATACCAGTTCGCCGAGTTCTTCTAACAGGGCCTCCGATTCCTCTTCTTCGCGTGGATCGAAATAAAGGCGCACCAGCAGTGCGCGTTCGACCATCTGGGGTTTCTCGCGGACTTCAAACATTCCGGCGGGACCTTGGCATCGCAGATCCCGACCTGCGAGGGCGAAAACGCGCCGCGGGAAAACACAATGCCCGCCAATTCCGGGGAATGGCGGGCATTGAGAGAACTTGAACTGTGATCGAGCTTATAGCGCTGCCTTCAGGGCATTGAACTGGGACTTCAGCTTGCCGAGTTCCTTTTCAGCCTTGGCGATCTGGTCATGTAGGGCTTGGAGTTTCGAGAGCTTCTTGCCGATCGGGCCAGCCACGGATCCGGAACCGGAGGAGGCACTGATAGATCCGCCACCGATGCCGGAGCGAATCCAGCTCGAGATGGTGAGGGGCGAGATCTTGTATTTCTTCGAGGCAGCGCTCTGGCCACCGCGACCTTTCTCCGAGTTCACCTTGTCCACGAAAGCGATGATCTCGGCTTTTTCCTTTGTGGTATAACGACGGCCTTTAGCGGCGTTGACGTTGGAGTTGCTCATGACTCCCGAGGGTTAATCTCGATGCTGACTGGTCGCAAGATCAATCTGGAACTCGGACTCAAAAAGTTTATATATTCGTATTTTTACTACGGAGAAACCGATGACGACATTCGCAAAATCAGACATGGGGCGCTCAGTCCTCGTTAGATGCTTGGAATGAAGCTGTAATGGGGGCTCGGGTGCTTCCTTTTTTCAGTGTAAAAGCTTATTCTCATGTAGGGGTTTACCTGACGGCTTATCCCACGAAGGTGGGAGTTGATGTTCCGAGGTGTCACCACTGATCTAACAGGGTTGTGAATCGACCTAACAAGTTTCTGGGGCGGCCGGGGGATGGCCAAGTGGGGGCCTTGCTTTCCCAAGCTCAGGCAGGGGAGGAGGCGGTCCCCGGGAGCTTAATAGTCGAAAAAGCGGACATGCTCGTGATCCAGGCTCCAGCCCCTTCCTGCACGGCCTTGCGCGCGGCGACGCCGCCGAAACCGATGAATAGATCGACTTCCGGTTTTGCCTCTAGATCGGACACTCCATCGCCCACCATCACCACTGCTTCAGGATGAATGGCGCGCTTCCATTCGCGAATCACCTCCGGCTTGCCACCATTGCGAGTGGTGGGATAGCTCTCGCCATATCCGGCATAGCTGCCGTCCGCATGGAAGTGAAGGGGAACTGCCTCCACATATTCGATGCCGAGGGCGTCGGCCAGCGGCTGGATGAGGGGTGCAAAGCCGCCGGACAAGATGACCGGTGTCCAGCCTTCGGATTTCAGCCGACTTATGACTTCCGGTACTCCTGGTACCATGGTGTCGAGATAAAGTTGTGCGACAACTTCAGCGGTGGCGCGGTCAGGTTGAATGATCTCCATGCGACGCCCGAACACCTCGCCGATCGGCACTTCGCCGTTCATCGCCTGATGAGTCAGGTGCTCGACCATCTGAAAGACTTCGGGTCCCCGGGCGCGGCCGAGTTCGTCGATGCCCTCGATGGAAGACAGCGTGGAGTCGCAGTCGAAGAAGATCAGTTTTCCGCGCTTGCGGGTGGGTGGCAGGATTTCGACGACCGCACCTGGCTCCACGCGGTCGTGGAGGTCGATGATGTCGGCGTTGGAAAGCCGGATGCAGCCACAGCTCGCCGGGGTGCCGAGTTTTTCCTCCTGATTGGTGCCGTGGAAATAGATGAAGCGGTCGAAGGTATTGGCGCTCTCGGGCTGGAGTCCGCTGAGGCGGAGGATGCGGGTCAGGACAAGATCCTGACCGGGGGCTTCTCCGGGCTGCCAGTGGCCGACAACCTTGCGAGCTTTGAAGATGGTGCCGACGGGCTCGCCTTCGCCGACCTTTTGCGCGATGACGAAGCGGCCGGTGGGCGTGCGATAGCTCCCTTCGGTGAAGCCGACTCCCTTGGCTGAGGTGGAGACGGGGTATTCGCGTTCCAGTTCGGTGCCGCGGTAGAGGCGCAGCTGTTGATCGTCGATGGAGACTTCGAGTCGCAGGTCGTTCATGGCGAAGCTTGCAGGGCGACGAGGGAATTCTTTCCCCCGAGGGCGGAAGCGAGTTTGAAAACGGTGGCTCCGGGGGGAAGCGCGGGGGGCGTCATGGTCAGTCCGGCCGGGCAGGTCAAGTGAGGCAGCGGTGGAGGGAGCCGGTTTTCGCGGAGGAAGGCGGCGAGAATCGCGGTTTCAAGTAGTCCGCCGCCGCCGATGCCGTGGCCGGTGTAGGGCTTGAGGGGGCAGAGTGTGATGCTGTTTTTCAACGAAGCGAGGATGGCGGCGGGTTCCAAGGTGGCATGCGAGGCGGTGCCGCTGGCATGCGGACATAGCGCCACGGGCGGGCCGAATTTTCTGAGGGCCTGCTCTAACAGCCGTGCCACTCCCGGTGCTCCTGCGGGCATGCCGATGGCATCGGCGGCGTCGGCATTGGCCAGGTAGCCGGAGAGCAACGGCGAGCCGGAGTGTGAGCGACGTTCCAAGGCGATCGCCGCGGCGGCTTCTGCGGGAAGGATGCCGGTGGTCTCGGGCGAATAGGGATCGTTGATACCGTTTTTCGAAAGGATGCCGGTGGCGGCGTAGCTGTCCAAGAGACAGGGCGAGAGCGGCAGATCCACGGCAACGACGAGCGCGCGCTCAGCCAAACCGGCGGAAAGCCATAGCGCGGCCATGCCGAGGGCATCGAGCCCCGCGGCGCATCCACTGGCCTGGACCTGCCATGGGCCCCGGATGCCGAGTTCGATGCTGACGGCGGCGGCGGGCTCACTGTGGAGGGAATTGCTGGCAGCCATCAGCGGGAAGGCGCGGCGCTCCGGCCATGGATCGATCCAGCCCGCAGCGGTGCCACGGCTGGTGCCGAGGAAGAGGGCGGTGCATTCCAGCTCGGAGGCGGTCCAGCCGGCGTCGGCGATGGCCTGTCTGGCGACATGCAGCGCGGCCATGCTGGCTGGGGCCCACTTACGATTGAGCAGGAGCTTCCGTGGCTCGATCCACGAGGCGGGGAGGTCGCGGTGCGGGCTGTCGTTTCCTAACAAATCAGCCAAAGGCCGGAAGCAGGTGCGGCCTTCATTCACGGCGGAAACATGCCCCGCGATATCGACGCCCAGCCCTGACAGGGCTCCGAGTCCGGTGATGGCAAGCGGCGTGTCGATGCGAGGGACTAGCGCCGTGGGATCGCCGCTGCCAAGGAAATAGAAGCGGCGTGGACTAGAAGCTTGGACGGTCGGTCTTTGGCGGAATTGGTGGGAACTGCTTCTGAAGGTCAGGAGGCAGGAGGAGGATCAGATCCGTCGGGACCTTTTCGTCGGTGGGGAGCAGCTTTCCGGCGGAGATGGCCGGGCCGCCTCGTGAGCCGCCGTGGTCGGAAAGGTTGTAGTTGAGGTCGCTGGTGCCGTTGAAGAACCAGAGGCGCTGGGGTGACTCGACGAAGATGAACCAGGGAGCCGTGGGAGACGGAAGGCTCAAGCCCGACGAGCCCGATGCACCGCCCGATCCGCCACCCGGCAGTTTCTCTTCTTTGGTGACCTCCCAAGAGACCGAGCTCGGGCTAACCGTGACGGCCAGCTTGTTGGTGGTGGTCTTGGTGTGGGCGGACCACGTGCCGGCGGTGCGGATGACCATGCCGGCGATCAAGGTGTCGGGGGTGGTGACCGCTGGGGAGGAGGTGGTGGTTACAACCTTTCGGCAGCCAATGGTGGCCAAGGTGAGCGTAAGGAGGAGGAGGGGGATGCGCATTCCGGCATGTGGCCACAATCTGCCTCGGATTGGACAGGGGAAACTGCGGTGCAATTTCGAGGGCTGGGCCGGAGGAATTGGCGCGAGGAGCCTCAGAATGCCGGGCGCTCCAGTGGAGGCTCGATGTCAG
The DNA here is from genome assembly GCF_038066715.1 of Luteolibacter sp. Y139. Lineage (NCBI taxonomy): Bacteria > Pseudomonadati > Verrucomicrobiota > Verrucomicrobiia > Verrucomicrobiales > Verrucomicrobiaceae > Neoluteolibacter > Neoluteolibacter soli. Next base: position 23,132 of record NZ_JBBUKT010000002.1, read on the forward strand.
GGAACAGTTTCTGAAGATCCGCTGGCAGCCGCTGGATCACCGCATAAGGCGGTGTTTTGCTGTCTTTCACCCGTTTGCCTTTCTCGTCGATGACCCGGTGGACTGGCGAATCGGAGATCCTGTCCTTTATGGTCGTGTACCAGAGCTGTCTGCCGTTGCCGTAGAACCATAGGATCTTGGGGTTTCCGGTGTCTGCCGCGTAGATGAACCAGTTGGACGGCCAGGGCGGGAAGGTAATCGGCGATGAACCTCCATTCCCGGTTTTCCCGGCGGGCGGCAGCGGCTCGGCAAAACTGTAATAGCTGTATTCTAGCCCGCTGCCTTTCTGCTTCACCTCCAGTCGGAAGCTGCCAGATCCATGGGGTGCCCACCACGAACCTGGCGCGTCGGCGAAGGTTCCTGCGAGCAGGGTTGGGGCTGGGGCCGGAGATGATGCTGCCGGGGCGGGTTTGCGGCAGCCGGAAAGGGCGACCAGGCAAGCCAGCGAAAGTGGGAGGAGGCGCATTACAGCATCTCTTCCACGAACTTCTGTTTGTTGAACAGGGCGAACTGCTCGGGCTCTTCGCCGGTGCCGAGGAAGCGGGGGGGGATGCCGAGCTGGTCCTGGATGGCCACGGCAACGCCGCCTTTGCCGGAGCCGTCCATTTTTGTGACGATGACGCCGTCGAGCGCGCAAGCCTTGTGGAATTCCTTGGCCTGCTGGAGGGCGTTCGCTCCGGTGGTGGCGTCGACTACCAGAAGGGTGAGGTGGGGGGCGGTCTCGTCGTTCTTGGCGAGGGTGCGTTTGATCTTGGAAAGCTCCTCCATCAGGTTGTGACGGGTGTGGAGGCGGCCCGCGGTGTCGCAGATCAGGTATTTGGAGCCGTCGGCGATGGCCTTCTGGTGAGCATTGAAGCAGACCGAGGAGGGGTCGGCGTTTGGCTGGCCCTTCACGACCGGGATATTCAGGCGCTGGCCCCAGCGCTCGAGCTGCTCGACGGCGGCGGCGCGGAAGGTATCGGCGGCGGCGAGCACGGTCGGCTGGCCGCGGCGCTGCAGCCAGTGGGCGAGCTTGGCGCAGGAGGTGGTCTTGCCGACGCCATTGATGCCGACGACGAGGAAAACGAAGGGCTTGCCGTCCATCCGGGGCAGCAGCGGCGGGGAATCCGGGGGCAGGCGGTTGGCGACGTGGCGGCGGGCCGACTCGATCACGTCTTCGGCGGAAACCTGGCGGCCGAGTTGCTGGAGTTCGTCCACGATGCCCATGGCGAGCTTGGGGCCGAGGTCGGCGGCGACGAGGTCGGCCTCGAGCTCGTCCCAGTCGATTTCCGCCTTGTTCGCGATCTTGTTGTAGAGGGATTTGAAGAAGCCGGCCATGGAGAGGCGGGGTTCTAATGGCGGAGCGCGGAGGGGGCAAGCGTGGTTCGGCGGTCGAAGCGGGTCCCGGTGAGGTCCAGTAATCCAGTATGTGTAGGATACTGGACTTACTGGAGTAGCTCCCTTGGGGCGCTGACGACTGGGTTTGCGAGCGGCTACGATAGCGGGGAGCGGGATGTGGCCCTCATTCCGGGAGTTTTTGCAGTTGAACGCGGGCTTGCCTTGGGAGATGAATCGCCGTGCCCGTCACAAGACGCGGTTTTTCAATCATATGCCCCAAGGAGGATTTAGAAGAGGCGGACGCCGCGGTGACCGGAACAGCCCGCGCGCCCGCAAGCTTGGACCAGACGGCGAAGAGAAGTCCGTGGAGGTCGAAGGCATGATTACCTCGGTTCTCGCTGGTACTCAGTTCCGTGTGCAGCTTCAGAGCGGCCACGAGGTGCTCGCGCACATTTCCGGGAAGATGCGCAAGCGTTTCATCCGTCTGGTCGTCGGCGACCGGGTGAAGATGGAAATGTCTCCCTACGACGTGACCAAGGCGCGGATCACGTTCCGCCTCGGCTGAGGCCGGTCAGCGGACGAAATCGTCGTCCGTATAGATTTTCCGGTCCGGTCCGGCGCTGCGGAGCTCCATTTTCTTCGCACTGAGCTGGTGGAAGAACCATGCCGTGCCCCAAGGGTCGCAGAGTTCGCCCGCGGCATTGATGGTGGAGCCGGCGGGGATATCCAGCTTGAGCTGCTTGGCATTGTCGCCGAGCAGGGCGGCGGTGATCTCGGCATTGGTGCCGACCGGGTTGCCATTCAGCGCGACGGCGTAGTCGCGCAGGGTGAGCTCGACATTATCGACGGCGTCGCGGATGCGCTGGATGTCCTCCTTGGTCAGCTTCGAGAGGTCATTTCCCGGCGGTGGAGCGGGAGGAGGCTCGACCGGGGTGACGGCTGGCTCGGGCGGCAATTCCGGAGCCGGTGGCTTCGGGGTGGCCTTTGTCGGCGGCGCCGGGGGGGCGGGAGCAGGCGGAGGTGTGGCATCTTCCCACGGTCGCCAGAGGACGAGACCTAACAGAAGAAGCGCGGCGATGGTTCCGGCCAGGACTTTCATGGGCAGGGACTACGGTGGTTCTCGTAGTTCAGACGCGCATGAAGCCGAGATCCGGGTTCGCGAAGCGGCCGAGATTCGGGAAGACCACCGGTAGGTGGGCGGCATCGACGCCAAACCACTTGGCCATGGTTGCGCTGTATTCGTCCACGCTGGTGGTGGGAATCCAGCGGCCGGTGCTGGTGTCGTCGGGGCCATTGACCTGAAGGACCGGGAAGGTGCCGTAGGTTTTCTTGCCGATGACGGCGCCGGTGGTGGGGTTGCCATTGCCGCCGAAGATGAGGTGGTGACTGCCCCAGCCGTGGTCGCTGCCCTGGCCATTGGTCGGGAAGGTGCGGCCGAAATCGGAGGTGGTGAAGCCGACCACGCTATTGGCCAAGGCGGGATCGCCGACGCCGGGCTTGGTCGTGTCAGCCGCGATCTGTTCGATGGCTGCCTGGAAGGCTCCGATGGCCTGGCTGAGGGTGCCGAGCAAGCCGGCGTGGGTGCCCGTGAGGGCATCGTCCCCCGCACCCATCTGAGAGGTGTGGGTGTCGTAGCCACCCGCGGAGACGAAGAAGATCTGGCGCTTCACCTGGAGCTTGTTCCGCCCCGCGATGATACGTGCGACCATCTTCAACTGGTCGCCGAGGCTGCCGGATGGGAAAGGGGTGTTCCAAGTCCAGCCGGTTTGTGTGTCGGTCAATGCGCTGTTGAGGGTGGCACCGGCGGCGATGGCATTGTCGATGACGTCGCCGTAGGCATCGGCCTGCAAGTTGCTCTGTGACAGCTTGGCGATGTTACGGACGACGGCTTCCCTTGCGGTGCTCGTTCCTGACAAGGTGACCGCACCGCTGGTCGAGACGTGGAATTGCTGGACGGAGTTTCCGACCTCGAAGGTATTCGCTCCCGAGATGCTGGTGCAGAGGGCGATCTTGGCCCGGCTCACCGGATCCTGAAGCAGCTCGTTTTGATAGGGATGCAGATAGTCGGCGACACGGCCACCCCAGCCGGTGCGTGGCGGCTGATCCGGGATCGAAGTTTGCCAATGGGTGACCTGGTCGGAGTGGGAGAAGAGCTGCGGCGGCAGGGCGACCAGCTTCTTCTGATACTGGACGCGGCTGGTTGGGAAGAGCAGCGGGCCGACATTGAAGAGCGTGGCAAGCTTGCCTGCCTGGAAGAGGCTCTGGAGTTGCGGGCAGACCGGGTGGAAGCCGTATTGATTGCCATCGTTGTTCAAGGGCGTGATCGCCAACGCCAGCGATTCCGGGATGGTGAGGTTCTGGCGGATCGCTGCGTAGTTGGCGTGCTGGGCGCCCTTGGGGATGATGAGGTTGTTGGCATCGTTCCCGCCGTTGAGGAAGATGCAGACGAGTGCCTTGTAGTCGGTGAAGGCGCCGCCGACGCCGTTGCCCTGGGCGAGGGCGGAGTTGATCAGCCGGAAATCCCGCAGGGTGGTGGAGATGACAGCGGAACCCATGGCGGCCCCGCCGATGGTGCGGAGGAAGTCGCGGCGGGAGCGGAGGAGACGGGCGCGGTCCTGGTCGATGGTGGACATGACGTTTCTGGGTGTGGGCTCAGCGTTGGATCGCGTGCTCGGGGGAAACGGCGATGAAGTAGATGATGGCGCGGACGCGGTTGCGCCGATCGGTATCGGCCGGGGAAGCGGGATAGGCGATGTTCGTGGTATTGGAGACGAAGTTGTAGATCTGGTCTTCCATGGCCGTGCTCATTTGCCCTGCCATGAGGATCTTCGAGAGCTCCTGAATCAACGGGCGTAGATTGGTGGTATTGGTCCAGTAATCGGTGGGGGTGGCGGTGCGCGGCCCCATCCACGGCGAGAAGTCCATCATGATGTCGTGGGCTCCGCCGACGAAGGCGCTGAAGCCATTCGTGTAACCGGAGGTTAGGCCGTTACCGGTGGTGTGGTAGATGCCGGCGAAGAGGAAGTTCGCCTGGCGGATCACGTTGGTATCCGAACTGATCTGGAACTCGGGGGTGACGAGGTTGTTATTCTCCAGGAGGCCGGGGAACTTGTAGTCCGGCGTGAAGAAGTTGAAGACCGTGGGGGAATTGAGCGGCGTCTGGCCGAGGGCCGTGTCCGTGTTGGCGACGTTCCAATCCGAGTAGCCTGATGTCGCGCTGCCCGTGCGATCCAAGGCTGGCGCGTGAGGTGCGGCATTGAAGATGCCATTGCGGTCGACGGTCGTCGCCGGGGTGGAGCTTGTCGGTGGCGTGGTGGTGTCGTTCACGAGTTCAATCGTGAGGCGCCGCGGTTCGGTATCGCTGATGGCCTTGATCACATAGACGCCGTCCGGTGGTGCCGCGTTGCTGACCAGGGTGAAGCTCATCGTCAGCCTGGTGTTGAGTGCGAGGCCCGGCAGGGTGCCGCAGGTCACATTCAATACGCCGCCGTTGGATTGTGCGTAGCTACCGCGGAAGTAGGCGACATCGATTTCACCGGACCTCGCGGCGGCAGCGGTATCGGCCGTGACGGAGAAGGTGGTGTTTCCGATGCGAGTGACCGGGAACACGCCGCTGGTAAGGGTGCCGGCCACGCCGGTGCGGAAGCGGAGGTAAGCCGACTGGCCGGTGGCGAAGCCGTGGTCGCTCGGAGTGGTGACCGTGATCACATTGCTTCCTATCGGCTGAGTCCAGGTTCCGCGGAAGATATCGCGGGTTCTAACAGTGAAGGAAGTGGCGGGCGGAATAGCGCTCACCGTGTAGTCGCCATCGTGCGACTGGGGACCCGCGCCCGAGAACCCGAGCAGCACCTTCTGGCCATTGCCGAGGCGATGGTTGATCGCGCCGGTGTCGACGGTGATGAGTCCGCCGTCCTGGGTGTAGGTGCCGGCGAAATTGTTCGCCGGGCGGAAGGCGCGGGCGAACTGGCTGACGCGCAGGACCGGCTCACGTTGCTTGCCGAAGCTGGAGGTGCCCGCTGCTGTCAGGGAGCGCGCTTCATAATCGAGCAGGATGGCCTTGATGATGGCCTTCATGTCGCCGCGGACGCCGGAGCCGTTGTCATTGAACTTCTGGACGACGCGATACACGTAGCCCGGTGACGGCGTGGAGGTGACCAGCCGCTGGATCAACTGGCGGCAAAGGAAGGGAGCGATGTTGGGATGATTGAAGAGCTGGTCGTGGACAGCATCGAGCTCCAGCGTTGGTAGGGCTTGGAATTCCGCATTGCCTGCGATCGCCGCGCCGCTGTGGGTGCCGTAGGGATCGAGAGGGACTCCATTGAGCACCGGGATGCCGGGGAGGACGATGTTGTTGAGAAGGCGCTTCCTGCCGGTGAAGTGGCGGGCGGGAACCTCGCGCATCGGATCGATCCAATTCGAGGATGCGGCGAACGAGGTATTGTAGGCGCCAGTGTAGTTGTAGTCCCAGCCGGTGAAGACGTGGGCGTAGCCGATGATCGAATCCTGATCGTAGGTGGGTATCAGCTCGCCCTTCGAGTTTATCATCGGGGTGCCGTCCGGATTCAGGCGGTAGAGGCCGAGCGAGAAGAGCTGCAGGATTTCCCGTCCGTAGTTTTCGTTCGGGATGCGGCCGGCGGTGAGGCTCGGCTTGTCGTTCCTCAGCATGTCGAGGTAGCGACCCATCGCGGGATGGAGGGTCACGGCTTCCAAGAGGTCGCGCACGTTCCCGAAGGAATGATCGAGCAGCATGTCATAGTAGTCCGAGATCGTATTGGCGCGCTCGTCGAGGGGGCCGGTTTCGGAGATCACCATGATTTCGCTGAGGGCGAAGGCGATGCGCTGGCGGAGCTGGTCGTCTCCCTGGATGGAGTTCTTCCACCAAGAGTTGAAGGTGAGGGTGCCGGGGTAGGTCGAGTTGTTGGGATTGGAGACATCGCGGAACTGCTCGACGTAGGGCAGGTGCTTGGTGACGGGTTTCGCGAACTCGGCATTGATCCACGCGTCGTAGGAAGCCAAGCCGTTGAGGGCCGTGATGTCCGAGCCATTGGCACCGAAGGTCGCCTGCTGGAGGAAGCGGGAAGCGGCGTTGACGTTGGTGTTCCCGGTGTTGGATTCGGTCGTCCAATTGGGAGGAGCGGCCGGTGGGATGAAGGCCGGGGCGGTGCCCATGGTGACATCTTCGAAGCGGGTCAGCACGTGGCCCGGCACGGTCGCGATCACCGGGGTGGCCTTCGCCATTTCGCTCGGCGTGAGCCAGCCGACGGCGAGGTGATCGCTGCCGGTGTTTTCCTTGTGAAGGACTTCCAAATAGTAGCGACGGCCTGCTTCGAGATGCAGGAGGGGAGAAGTGGCGGCGGTGGTCCAATCGCTGGAGGAAACGGGGGCGGTGAGCTCGGCGCGCTTCCATGAATTCACCGGTTCATCGTCATTGGAGAGGAAGAATTGAGCGACTTCATCCGCTCTGAGGTAGAAGCGGTATTCGCCGGTCTCGGGAGCGGTCAGGAAGCCACGGAGGCGAGCACCGTAGTTGTCGCCGGTATCAGAAGGTGCAGCCAGTGAGCCGAGGAGAGAGGAGGTCGGAGTGGTCGTCACCGGGATGTCGGCGATGCCGGTTCCCGGAGCCATGGACCACACCTCGCGGGTGATGCCGCCGCTGGTCTGGACGATGGTGATGGTGAGGAAGGCGGAGCCGGAGCCGGTGGCATTGGTTGCCGTGACCATGACCTTCCATTCGCCGGGAGTGGTCGGTGACCCGGAGATCAAGCCAGTGGACGTGGCCAAATTGAGACCCGGGGGCAGGTTCAGCGCGGAGTAGGAAGTTGGCTTGGCACTGGCCTTGATCTGATAGTTGAAGGCCGGGCCACCGATGAAGCCCAAGGCTTCAAGGGGCGCGTAGATGCGCGGAGGCGCGTTCGGGAAGAGGCGGTTCTGAGGGACGACCTGCTTGGTCTGGCTGGCCGATTGCCAGGAGAGGATCGCGCGGTGGCCGCCGGTGTTCTGGTAGTGCTCCAGAACGATGGGGTAGCGTTTGCCGCCTTCGAGCGAGATGATGGCGGAGCTTTCGCCCTGGGTCAAAGTTACCGGAGGGGTCTCCCAGTCGCTGTCGATCACGGCGCCGTTGATGGCCATCGGAAGGAGCTGCCCATTGACCCACAGGCGGCACATCTCGTTGGCGTTGGCGAAGAACGTGTAGGTCTGAGAGTATTCGGGAAGGATCTCGCCTTCCCAGCGGCTGGAGAAGTGGTCGGAAGTGGTGCCGACGGTGATCGGACTGCCGGGCCATGCCGCGACGGCGTTGTCATAATTTACGGTGGCATCGATCCGTGTCAGGACCGGGGCTCCACCGAAGTAGGGAGTATTCAGCGCGGGGCTGGTGGCGGGCGGAATGGTGGGGTGCTTCCAGAAGCTTGCGAGGAGGCCGGTGCCGTTGGCTTGCATGCCGTCCTTGATCAAGACTCCGGCGGTGATGGCGGTTCCGCGGGTGTAGGCAGGATCCGTCTTTACCGACAGCACGGCGAGTTCATCGGATTCGACGATGGCGTCCTGCACCGGGACGAGCGTGACCGGCACCTCGGTGGCGGACATGGGGACGGCGACGGTGGACCCCACGCCGGTGTAGTCCGAGGCACTTGCGCTGCCGGTGGCATCAAGCTTCACGAGCACGCGGCCGAGGCCGCCGCTGCGCAGCACGCGGAAGCTGCCGGAGTCGCTGGCGGGACCGGAGGTTGGCTCAGTGGCCTCGGTATCGCCGCTGACAAGGGTGATGACGGGAGTGGCCTGGAGGGCGGCGCTCACGGCGGCAAGGTCATTGCCACCATTGGGATTGGTGCCGGCTTGGATTTCCTCCCAGTCGGTCAGGCCGTCGCCATCGCTATCGATGTCGGCCACTACCACGCGGAAGAAGGTGGTGTTGCCAGCGGGCTTCGGAATGGTGACGGAAAGATCGCCCGCGACGCCTGCATAGAGTCCGGGAACATTGACCCAGGAAGCGGCCGTGGTGGGTGTGGAGGTGGACTGGAGCTGGTAGCGTTTGCCGGCTTGCGATGGCCATTTCAGAACCAGATTGGCAGCTTGGACGCTGATCGAGCGGACGGCGAATTGATCGATGCCCGAGAGGGGATCGGTGCCGGCTTCGGCTTCCTGTTGGTTGGTCTGGCCATCGCGATCAGAGTCATCGCCCGGCAGGAAGGTCGTGGGGCGGAACTTGGCTTCCCAGACATCACCGAGACCATTCGAATTGAGATCGAGGTCGGCGCGGGACGTAGCGACTAGGCACAGTGCCAGTGCGGCACAGCGAAAGATTCGGGACATGGCGGCTGGTTTTATTGGGAAACCGATCCGCGGGGGGACGCATCAGCGGGACAGCTGGTGCGTCGGAGCGACGTGAACGAATCATTCCATGCCAGATCCATGTAGAGCTGGCGAGAGGAAAGTCGTTAGGTCGCGAAATTCAATGGGTGCGAAATGCATCGCCCGTTCGCGGTCGCTGCGCGGAGAGGATGCCTTGAAGGAAGTTCACCCCTCCGGCCTGTCCAAACCGGAGGGGTGAGAAACACCATGTCTTATCCTAGAAACCTAGAAACCAGTGGGCCGCTGGGGAGCTGAACTTGAAGACACCTTAGCGTGTTCTCCGGAGTCTGCGATTCCCTGATCGCGTAGGTCTTTGCGTTCACGGCGTGAGCCAGACGCGCAGGGTATAGAAGGAGTGGGGCGGAGCTGCCGCAGACGAGTAAGTCACCGGCTGATTGTTTCCGATGATATCTGAAAAGCCGGTGATGGGAGTCCACGTGCCGGTCGCGAGATTCGTGCGAGTGTCCAATGCGTAGTGGCGCGTCTTTCCGCTGTAGCCGGGGCCGGTGGCCTGACGGGCGGTGAAGACTAGGGAGAGGTTGCCGCCACTGGATGAGATTGTCAGCGGCGAAGGCTCGCGAGTGAGAGGCCCGCCTCCGAAAAGGTACTCATCCTGATTTGTCATGCCGTCGCCGTCCGGATCAGCGGTGGGGCCGGAGATCTGTGGGTTGGCGAGTTGGGCGGTGTCGAAACGGCCCGCTCGCCATTCTTCGAAAGGATCGACACCGCCAGTCACTGTCACAGTGGCAGTATTCGAGTCCGCGGAGCCGGCGGTATTGGTTGCCCGGACCCAGTAACTGGTCGTTGTTGTCAGGGCCGAGGTGGTGAAAGAGGTTGAGGTGGCGCCCACAACAGGGTCGGACGTCACGCCTGCGTTGCCGCGGAACCACTGAAGAGAGGGCGAACTACCGGAAACTCCCACGCTCAAGGTGGTAGTGTTGCCGCTGACAATTGTTGTGGATGCCGGCTGAGTGGTGATCGATGGCGCAGTGACACCTGTGACCGTCACGGTGGCGGTGCTGGAACTCGCGGTGCCAGCGGCATTGGTTGCCCTCGCCCAATAGCTGGTCGTGGTTGTTAGAGCGGGCGTGGTGAAGGAAGTGGAGGTGGCGCCTGCGACTGGGTTGGCCGTCGAGGGTGATGTGCCCTGGAACCACTGGATGGAGGGCGGGCTGCCCGAAGTCGCGACGGTCAAGGTGGCGGTGGTGCCGCTGGGGATGCTGGTGGATCCCGGTTGTGTGGTGAAGGCTGGCGCGGTGGCGATGGTGACCGTGGCAGTATTGGAGTTCTGGATGACTCCATCGCGGGTGACGCGGACCCAGTAGTTCGCCGGGGTATTCGCGGTCGTGTGGGTCGGGGTGGTGTAGGTCGCTCCTGCTCCCGCGGCTCCGCTGATCTGGGTGCCGGATCCGGAAGTTCCCTTGAACCACCGGTAAGTGAGGGTGCTGCCATTGGCATTTCCCACGACGCTCAAGGTGGTAGCTGTATTGTTCGCGATTGCCACCGACGCGGGATGGGTGGCGATGATGGGCGAGCCGACTTCAATGACGAATTCCTGCGACATGGAAGCGCCGGTCTGGTTTGGCAGCTCCCATGCAGTTACGGTGATTGTAGTAGATCCGACTTCGGTCGGGGTTCCGTAGATCAGATGAGTGGAGGGCGTGGACAAGTCCTGGTGATCGAGCCCCGGCGGAAGTCCGGAGATGGACCAGCTGACCTTGTCGAGGCCGGGTGCATTGACGACCTGGACGATGAAGTTGAGAACTTCGCCGGTGGTTGCGGGGACGATTTGCTCGTTGGGATCGGGGTAGCTCTGGACGATCTCGGTGGCTCCGGTGACGGTGTCGTAAGCGCCGAGTCCGGCGATGGTGGCCACGGTCCACTTGGTGACTTCTCCCAAGCCCGCGCCGCCGAGAAGCTTGGCTTCAGGGAACAGCATCTGCACCAGCGGCGAGCGCTGGAAGAGCAGGATCAGCGAGCCGAGCCTCGAGGTGAGGATGCGGCTTCTGACGGAATGGAACAGACAGGTCATCGAAATCAATTGCAGCCGCAGCCGCCGCCGCCGACGCCACCACCGCCGAAGCAGGCTTCGCGCGAGAAGTAGGCGTGATCGGTCATGGCGGTTTCAAGGGGATCGAGGCTGTCCGCCATCACGGGCTTTGCGAGCGTGCCGCGCTCGTAGGGCTGGACGCGCACCAGCGCGGGCGAGCAGGCGGAGAGCGCGATCACGGGGATCAGGAGAATGAGCCGGGTCATGGTTCTAACAGGGCTTGGATTTCCTTCTCATATTCGGCTTCGGTCTTGGCGCCCTTGAAGCCATTGTGGACATGGCGGATCACGCCCTTGCGGTCGGCGATGTAGCTGGTCGGCATGGTGGCCGGGGCGAAGAAGGCGGCGGCCTTGTGGGCGGAGTCGTGAACGAGCGGGAACTTCGCGCCCATCTTGCTGGCGAACTTCTGATGATTGGCGGGATCGTCATCGACGCCGACGCCGATGATCACGAGCCCCTTCGCCGCATACTTGTCGTGGAGGCGATTGAAGGCGGGAAAGGAGGCCTTGCAGGGGCCACACCACGAGGCCCAGAAGTCGACGACGACGACCTTGCCTTTCGTTTCCGGAAGCTTTGCTCCGGGGATCAAGGTGGAGAGTTTGGGCAAGGCTTGTCCGACTTTTGCTGGCTCGGCGGCCAGTGTCGAAAGGGTGGCGGCAAGGATGGCGGCGACGAGTTTCATGCGGCTTTCACGAGGTAGCTGCCGAAGGAACGGGTCCCTTCGATTCCGGTTTCAGTTTGGGCACACACCTCCACGCCGCGGGCGAGCGAGGCGAGGTGGAGGCCATCACGGATGCCGAGGACGAAGACGGCGGTACTGAAGATGCCTGCTTCGAGGCAGGTGGGGCCGACCACGGTGACGGCGCGCATTCCATTTGCGACGGGCCAGCCGGTGCGTGGATCGAGGATGTGACCGTAGCGGACGCCATCATGAGTGAAGTGGCGGGCGTAGTCGCCGGATGAAGAAACGGCTTGGCCGCTGATGGCGAGGCCGCCCCAGCATTGGCCGGGGTGGCAGCCGTCCTCGATGCCGACATGCCAGAAAGGATGCCGGCCATTGCCTCCCATGGCGAAGATGTCGCGGCCGAGATCGACCAGGGCATCCGTGATGCCGTGGGCATGCGCGATGCGGGTGAGGTGATCGACGGCGTATTCCTTGCCGAAGCCGCCGAAGTCCAGGCCCATGCCCGGTTGCGGGAGGCGCACTGCGCCGGGGCGGCGCTGGACTTTGTCCCAACCGGTGAGAGCGAGTGCGGCTTTCACCTCGCTCTTTGCGGGGAGCTTCAGGTGGACTGTCTTCCAATCCCAGACGCGCAGCAGAGGCAGCAGGGTGGGGTCGAGAATGCCGTTCGTGCGCTGATAGAGATTTGCCGCGAGCGTGAGCATTTGCTCCGTCTCGGGATCGACCGGAGTCCAGTCGCCGCCCGCTGCGTCATTGATGCGGGAGATCAATGACGTGGGGCGATAGCGGGAATACTTCGCTTCGAAATGCTCCAGCCATGTGAGTGCTGCTGCTGCAAAATTCAGGGCGGCGCGTTCATCCTCCAGCCGGAACTTGATGGAGCAATTCGTGCCGAGCGCACGGAACTCCAGATGCCGGACACCCTGTGGGTCCGGCCGGAGTGGCGTGACGGGTTGCTTGGAGGACATCGGGTTAAAATGCTGCGTGAATGCCGAATGTCCAGATGTCGGCATCTGCGTAGGATTGATCCGGCGAACGTTCGGAGGCGTTGCCGGTGCCGTCCATGACGTAGCGCTCGTAGGCGGCGGAGAGGCCGAGGTGGTCGTTGAAGTTGTAGTTCAAGCGGAGGCCGCCGCTGATGGCGTCGAAGGAGGAGAGGCGGTAGTCGGCGGAGTAATTCGGGCCGCTGCCGGTGGGAAAGTTGGCGGGAGTTCCGGGGAAGTTATCCAGTGTGTTCGTGAAGAAGTCGGCGGCGTCCTGATGGTAGTAGCGGATAAAGGGTGTCGCTTGGAAATGCTCGCCGACTTCCTGCCGCCATTCGATTTGCACGGTCTGGGAGGAGATGCCGAAGTCGTCGTGGGAGAGTCGGAGTGTGCCATCGAGAGCGGCCTTCACCGGGTCGAAGTAGTGGCGCGCGCCGAGTTGCAGGACTTGGCGGAAGCGTGAGTCGGGGCGGTTTTCGCGGTAGACATTGACGACGGGCACTTGGATCGGGCCGCCGGGGCCGGGGAGGGTGATAATCGTGGTGCGCTGGATGAGCTTGTAGGGATCGTTCAGATAGCCTTCCGCGTAGCCGAGGGTGAGATTGGCGGTGAGGAGGGTGTTCTTGTCGAGTATCTGGCTGACGCCGGCGAAGAAGTCGTAGGAGCTCTTGTCCTGGTCGCCGAGGGCCGGGACCTCGACGTCGTCATCGAGGTAATTGAAGCCGAAGCGGAGGGTGGTGTTTTTCTGGTTGAGGTCCCAGGTGTCGGTGATGGCGAGGCCGTGTGAGATGTAGTCCTCTTCTCCGCTGTAGGAGAACTCGATCTCGGCGCGGTGGTCGCCGATTTGCCGTGAAATGGCGCCGAGGATGCCTTCGCGGACGTCTTCGAGCTGCGCGTAGAAGGGCTGGACGCTGCCGGGGAGGACTCCGGTGGGGGAGGATCCGCTGATCGCGTCGTGGATGTATTGGAAGCGGATCGCTGTGTCGTCGTTCAACTCGATCCGGGCGCGGAGGTATTGCGCTTCGACTCGGATGCGGTTGTCGTCTTCCTGATAGAGTTGGAAGCCGTAGTCATACTCCTGCGGCGGGATCTCGATCTCCCCGTGCGCGCGCAGGGCAGGGCACAGGAGGGATGCGACGAGGAGCGGTGGACGGGTAAGCATGGCGACGGCTTTCGGGCGGTGGTCCGATTCCCAGCCGCTTGGTTGACCGTTTACCTAAATGAACTTCCGAAGGCAAACCCTCCTGTAAGTCCGGGCAAGTTCCGTGCGTTTATCCTCCTTTGCGCCCGATAACCCATGAAAACCCCGCTGATTCTGGTCCTGTCCTTCGCTTCCGTCCTGAGTGCCGCGGAGCCCAAGCACGTGCTTTTCCTCGCCGGCACCAACAGTCATGCGTGGGGGCAGCACAAGCACCTGGCCGGTAGCACGCTGCTGTGCGAGTCACTGCGGGAAACGCCGGGGATCGAGGCGGAGGTGGTCACTGCCTGGCCGGATGCGGCGGCGCTGGCGAAGGCGGATACGCTGGTGATCTATGCGGATGGCTGGCAGGCCCACCCTGCGAATGACAAGCTGGCCGAACTGGAGGCATTCATGAACTCCGGCAAGGGGCTGGTCGCGTTGCACTGGGCGACGGGCATCCAGGCGGCTGATCCGGAGTCAAAGGACCAGAAGGAGGATCCGCGGCGAAAGCAGTGGCGTGAGCTGATGGGCGCGGATTTCGAGGCTTACAATGCCATCAGCAATTTCTGGAAGGCCGACTTTGCGGGGCCATCGGAGCACCCCGTGTCGCGGGGGGTGAAGCCATTCTCACTCTACGACGAGTGCTACTACCACCTCCGGGAGAGCAGCGATGCGAAGGTGGAGCGGGTGTGGAAGGTTCATCCACCGGCGGAGACCATCGAGCCGGGGCTTTCACCGTATCGTGGGAATGATGATGCCCGGGCTTCGGTGAACGACCGTAAGGAAGAGCAATACGTGGCGTGGACTTTTCAACGGCCGAAGGGCGGACGCGCCTTTGGTTTCACGGGCGGGCATTTCCTCTGGAGCTGGGCGAAGGATGATGCCCGCAAGCTGGTCCTGAATGGCATCTTGTGGAGCGCCGGGGGAGAAGTCCCTGCGAAGGGAATCGAATCCAAGACGCCGGATGCGAAGCGTTTGCTGACGGGGCTGCCGGAGAAGAATCCCGGCTGGACCGAGGCGGCGCTTCAAAAGGCGCTGGACCAGGCAGCGAAGGGGGAAGTCTTCCCGTGGCTGGAGTTCACCGACAAGCCGCTGCCTGAGTGAGGTGAGGGCACGAAAAAGCCGGACCCCGTGAGGAGTCCGGCTCTCCGCAAATAAATGCGGGGAAATGAAATCAGGCGCGGCTGATGTAGCTGCCGTCTTCCGTCTTGATGATGAGCTTTTCGCCCGGATTGATGAAGAGCGGAACCTGCACCACGAGGCCGGTTTCCAAGGTGGCCGACTTGTAGGCGTTGTTGGCGGAGTCGCCCTTCACGCCTTCCGGTGATTCGGTGACGATCATCACCATCGACGGCGGCAGTTCGATGTCGGCGACGAGGCCGTCGGCGAAGAGCAAGGTGTAGGTGTTGCCTTCGATCAGGTAGTTCCGCACGGAGTCGATGATGTCATCGTGAACGGCGACGTCATCGAAGGTCTCGTTGTGGAGGAAGTGGTAGCCGCCGGAATCCTTGTAGGAATACTCGTGCGGGATGCGCTCGAGGAGCACGGAGTCCATCGAGTCGTTCGAGGTCAGGCGCAGGTTGGAGACCTTCTTGTTCGAGACGCTGCGGATCGACATCACCACGTAGGACGCCATGCGCGGCGGCGTCTTGAGTTCGTGGGAAATCACGACGCAGACGTCGTTGTTATGACGGACGGCGTGTCCCTTGCGGAGATTGATTGCGGGCGTGCTGGCCATGATGTGGACGGGCGGAATAGGCGGGGAGGGGCCTGTGTGCAAGCGTGGAGTGAGATGGAGGAAATCCGGCCGGCGCGGGAGGCGGGGGAGGGTGAATCCTGCGGAAACTGAAGCCGAAGTTGTCGGTCAGAATTTGGAATGGGAATTTTTTTGAGTTGTAAGTGGCTTGTTTTGAGGTTGTTGTGCGATCCTCGGTAAACTCACAGGTTCACGAATTTTGAGGTTCCCGCTACACCCGGCGGTTGGATGGCGATCCTTTTTCGCCAACTACCCAAGAACCTATGAAACCCAGCTCCCATCGAGTGCTTCCGCACACGCTTGTCGTCTGCGCGGCCCCCTTGCTCGCGCTAACCGCCAACGCCAATGTTGTTTCGAGCAACGAGACGAATAACTCCGGCACGTGGACCCTTCCCGCCGGGACCAATCTCCTGACCGGCGTCACTCCTTCACCGGCCACCGTGGTGACCCACGAAGGTTCGAGCGCCAACTACAGCACTTTGACCGATGGGACCCTCGGGCTAGCAGACGGCAGCCCGGGGACCAGCTGCACGCCGAACAATGGTGACTCGGTAACCTTCCCGCTGGACCTCACGGGATTCCCGGCCGGCCGGAATATCACCTCGTTCGACTCCTACTGCACGTGGGGCAATAGCGGACGCGACAACCAGGACTACACTCTCCAGTACTCCACGGTTTCCAATCCCACCACCTTCATCAATATCCACACGGCGCGGGTCCAGACCTCGGGCGAGCGCTCGACTCACACTCGCCTGACCGAGACCACGGGCTTTCTGGCGACCAATGTGCATTCGATCCGGGTCATCTTTGACGCTCAGGAGAACGGCTACGTGGGCTACCGCGAGTTCGTGCTGCAGGATGCGGCGTCGGTGATCTGTGCCCTCAACGAGAAGAATAACGACAACGTCTGGATTTTGCCGACCGGTCCGAATCTTCTCACTGCTCCGGCCGTGACGCCGGCCACGCACGAGAGCTCCTCGAACACGTGGGCAACCACCATCGACGGCAGCGTGGGCGACTACACCTCGCCGGCATCCAGCGTCACGCCGAACAATAACGATTCGGTCGTCTTCCCGCTCGATCTCACCGGTTTCCCAGGGGGACGAAATCTGGTGTCCTTCGACTCGTATGCGGCATGGGCCAGCGATGGCCGGGATGACCAGCACTACACGCTGGCCTACTCCACGGTGGCCGATCCCGCGACGTTCATCCCGATCACGGCGGTATTTTCCCACAGTGAGTTCGTGAATGGGGGGCGCCGTGCGACCCATGCCCGGATCACCTCGAATACCGGCAGCCTGGCGACTGGGGTTCATTCGGTCAAACTCACCTTCAACGGTCAGGAAAACGGCTATGAAGGCTATCGCGAGTTCATCGCTCGCGATGCACCGTCACCGATCGCAGTCACGCACGAGTCGAACAGCACCGATCTCTGGACGCTGCCGGTGGGCACGAACCTGCTGGCCAATGCGCTCCCCAAGACCCCCGCCTCCGCTGCCAACTCCAACCATGGCAATGGCGACATCACGAACGCCGACTGGACGGTGCTCACTGATGGCTCGACCGGCACGGCGGGTACACAGTTGAGCAGTGTGGCTCCGCTGAATGGTACTTCGGTGATTTTCCCGCTGGATACCACGGTCAATTCCAACGGCTACAACATCTCGTCCTTCGACTCCTACTGCTCGTGGCAGAATAGCGGACGAGACGACCAGAACTATACGATCTCGTATTCCACGGTCGCGGCGCCCGCCACGTTCATCCCGCTCAGGGTCGTCGAGAACCACACGCTCGCGCCGACCAACTCGACCCACACCCGTCTGGCGGCCACGTCAGGCTTCCTCGCCACTGCCGTGGCAGCGGTGAAGATCGATTTCCAGAATCAGGAAAACGGTTACACGGGCTTCCGCGAGTTCATCGCGCTGGGCAGTGCGGTGCCGCTGGGCAGCGCCCTGACTTGGACGGGCTCGAGCAATGCCACTTGGATTTCCGGTCCGGACAACAACTGGAAGAACAGCAACACCGGCCTGCAGGCGAATTACACGAGCCTCTCACCGCTGAACTTCGATAGCACGGGAGCCAACCGGAGCATCACGATTCAGGCTGATATCACGGCCGCGGACCTGACCTTCGCCAACGGAGCTGGACAGCCCTACACCTTCGGCGGAGCAACGCTCACCGCGAGCAATGGCATCACTCTCGCCGGTGCCGGGAGCGCCACCTTCAACAACTCGCTTGTGACGGGAGCACTGACGGTATCGGGCACCGGTAGCCTTACGCTTGCCGGCAGCAATCCATCGGTAACCGGTGTCGCGGCGGTGAGCAACGGGATCTTCACGTTGGCCAGCGACGATGCCCTTGGTGCGGCCTCGCTGGTCCTCAGCGGTGGCACCACGAAGTTCACCTCCGGCACGCCGTCGATCAGCGGACTCTCCGGAACCGCTGGCGCGGTCACGCTGGGCAACTCCACGACGTCCGGGGATACGACGCTTCAGATCAATGCCGCGACTTCGACGAGCTACCTCGGATCGATCGGCGACGCTTCCGTCTCGGCGAACGGCAGCCTGACCAAGAGCGGACCAGGCACTCTGACCTTGGGCGGGACGAACACCTACACTGGCGTCACGACCGTCAATGAAGGCACGCTCCGGTTGAACAAGCGTCTCTCGCTCTACAACGGCACCACTGCCCAGTGGACCGCGTCGAACATCGTGGTGCTGTCTCCTTCCGAGCTCAGCCTCCGGGTGGGTGGCAGCGGTGAATTCACCAGTGCCGATGTGGCAGCCCTGAACAAGGGCGGCTTCGAAGCAGGGTCCGTCCTCAGCCTCGATACCTCGAGCGGCAACTACGAGATCTCCAGCGCCATCGGCGGTGGCATGGATATCCTGAAGGAAGGCGTCAACACGCTGACATTGTCCGGCACCAACACCTTCACCGGCAAGCTCGCGGTGGCCCAGGGTGCGATCGCCGCAGGCAATCTCAGCGGTGCTTCGATCTCGGGCGATCTGGAGGTGGGCAACATCACCTTCGATGCCTGGGCGAACATGCTCGCCAACTCCCAATTCGGACCGAACTCGCTGATCCGCTTCAACACGGGTCCAGGTGCGGTGAACGGGAAGGTGAACCTTCGCGGCACCAGCCAGACGGTCGCCGGCTTGGCGAGTATCACCAACAACCGGATCGCGATCATCCAGAACGATGAAACCTCGGCACCGGGCTACACCACCAACCCGGGACCAGCTTCGCTCACGGTGAACGTGGCGAACGAAGAAGAGTTCAGCTTCCACGGCATCATCCGGAATCAGGACGGCGGAGCACTCTCGCTGACCAAGACCGGACCGGGCACCCAAGAACTGATCAATGCCGCGATCCAAGGCTACGGCTTCAGCGGTGCGACTACGATCAGCCAGGGAACGCTCCGCCTCCGTTTCAGCCAAAACCCGGGATTCGTCTCTCCGATCACCATCGGGGCGGGCGGTCTGCTCAACCTGCACTCGGTGGCCAATGGATTCGACCTGAATCCGGTGATCTCGGGACCTGGCCCATTGCTGGTAACCGGCGGTATTCCGGTCGCCCTGACCAATGGCAACAACTCATGGACGGGTGGCACGACCGTTGATGGCGGCTTCTTCGCCCTCAAGACGCTCGTCGGCACCGGCCAAGGCGATGGCCCTGGCCAGACCTGCGTGGCAGGAGCCATGGACCCCTCGAACGTGATCAATGTGATCAACGGGGGAACGCTGTCGCTCGACCTGACTGCGGCACTCGGCAACTCGCCGGTCTTGCCACAGTTCGCGCCGACGATTCGCATCAATGAAGGCTGCAAGCTCTATGGTGGCACCAACACAGTGGCCTTCGTTTCCAACATCAATCTGGACGGTGGAACGATCGACATCTCCGGCGGCGCAGTCACCGGTGGGTTCAACACCAACCTCTGCTTCGTGGGGACGATGGTGGTGGGCGGCAGCAGTGTCTTCCCGTCGACGATCTCCACTTCAGGCACCGGCGGCACTGCCAACGCGTCCCTCGGATCGATCGGCTTGCCGGGAACGGTGTTCCAAGTGGCTGATGTGACGGGTGATGCCGCAGCCGACCTCACGGTGTCCACGGATCTCCGCGATGTCCTCAACGTGGCGTCCCCGCTGACCAAGACCGGTCCGGGCACGATGACGATGACGGGAAACAATACCTACAGCGGCACCACGACGGTGTCGGGCGGCGTCCTCAGTGTGAACGGCAACTCCATCGGCGACACCGGCAGGGTGGTGCTCAACGGCGGCAAGCTCGACCTCTCGGCCGACGAGACCGTGGGAACCCTGTTCTACGGGACCACCGGTCAGGTCGCGGGTACCTACGGTAGCACGGCTTCCTCCGCAATGTTCCAAGACGACACCCGCTTCTCCGGAACCGGTGTCCTGATGGTGATGCTCAATCCTAGCTTGATCTACGAAAACTGGGCGACGGTCATCCCGAACCCGAGCGACCGCGATCGAACCGACGATCCCGATGGCGACGGCTTCACGAACCTCGAGGAGTTCCTGTTCGGCACCTCGCCGATCGCTTCCACGGGTGCGCTGGCGCAGTTCGAGACCTCCGGCTCCAACCTGATCATCCGCTGGAACCAGCTTGAAGGCAGCGGAACGTATGTCCTTCAGGAGAGCACCACCTTGCAGAATCCATGGTCCGCCAGCGGCGCGACCATCACGAACGGGCCGGTGCAGGACCTTCCGGACTACGTTCGCAAGGAAGCGGTGATCCCGATCAGCGGCATCCGCAAGTTCGTGCGCGTCGAGGCGACCGAGTAACCAATCAAACTACTGCGACTGTAGTAATCGCGACAGCAACCTGACAACGCAGACTCCCGGAGTGCCCACCAGTGCTCCGGGAGTTTTTTTTGTCCGCTATGCGGATAGTACCGGGATGCCGTAGTCCGCCAGGATCCGGTCTCGGGTGGCGAGGGTGAGATTTTCCAACAGGCACTGAGCAACCAGAGCGCGATCAAAGGGATCACCATGGATCTCAGGCAAGGCGATCGACTCAATCGCATGCGAGGAGAGAAAGGGAAGAGACTGGATGCCGTGTTCACCCAGAATTTCATGAAAGGTCAGGGGCAAGCGCAACTTGCCTTTGGAAACCTTCAGGCCGAGTTCCCAAATGGAAACCGCGCTGGCGAAGATCGCATTGGCGGGATTCGAAATCTCCGCGCGAGCTTTGGGAGATAGCTTCAAGGGATCGTCCATCCACCACAGCAAGGCGTGGGAATCGAGGAGGATTCTCATTTCCTACGGCGCGGCGAGGGCTTTTCCGCGACCTTCGAGGAATACCGCTCTTCGGGAAAAAGAGGGGACTTGGTCATCGAGTCGGTGAGTTCGCTATCCGGTTCCCAGCAGTCAGCAGATTCCCAGATTTGGCCGGCCAGGAATCCGCCGGTGCGCGGAGTCACTTGAGCGGAGTAGGGGACGAGCTTGGCCACCGGTTTGCCGGCTTTTGAAATTACGATCTCTTCTCCCGCGGCCACCCGCTCAATGAGCTTGGAAAGGTGGGTTTTGGCCTCGTGGATATTCATTGGACTAGACTAAGTTTAGTCCGAATTCTGTCAATGCCGGGCTTTTTGACAGGACGTTGACCGCAGTGGTTCCGGTGAGGAGCATTCATCCGATGAGGATCGCCATTGTGGGACTAGGGGCAGCGGGCTCGGCGGCCTTGCTTGAGGCTGCGAGGGCTGGCTTCGAGGTTGTGGGCTTCGAGCAGTTTGAGATCGGGCATGAGCTTGGTAGCTCGCATGGGGCGAGTCGATTGATCCGGCGGACTTATCCTGATGCGTTTCATTCGCGGTGGATGGGACCGGCGTATGAGGCGTGGGCGCGGGTGGAGGCGCTCATGGGCGAGGAGTTGTTTGTGAAGTGCGGAGGGCTGACTTTCGGGCCGGAGGATGATGCGACGCTTCGGGCGACTTGTGATGCGCTGGTGGATTGCGGGATCGCTCATAAGGTGCTTTCGCGGGAGGGGGTGGCGGAGCGTTTTCCTGCGGTCGATATCGGGAAGGGAGCGGTGGGGATTTATCAGGCGGATTCCGGGTTTCTACGGGCGGATCGTTGCGTGAGGTCGCAGGTGGAGGCTGCGAAGAAGCTCGGCGCGGTGGTGCATGAGAGGTGTGAGGTGATTGAGATCGTGGAAAAGAATGGGGGCGTGACGGTTGTCACGGATCATGGATCGGAGCGCTTTGATGCGGTCGTGGTGACGGCGGGGCCGTGGGTGGGGAGGCTATTGCCGGGGTTGCGATTGCCGCTGCGGGTGATGTTGAGGCAGACGATTTACTTGGGAGTGGATGACGAAGGAGGCTTCACTCCCGGTGAGTTTCCGGTGTGGATTCATCATCCCACGGATCATTATGGGTTTCCTTCAGATGGAGTGCTGCCGGGGATCAAGGTGGCGTGGCATCATGGCGGACCGGAGTTCGATCCCTCGTTGCCTGATCGGCCGGTGATGGAGGAATTCTCGGATTCTGTTAGAGATCATGCGCGGAAGCATGTCGCGGGGCTGACGGGGGAGGTCGTCTCGGCGAAGGCGTGTCTCTACACGGTGACACCAGACGAGCGGTTCATTTTGGATTTCGTGCCTGGGTCGCGACGGCAGATCGTGTGCTCCGGGTGCAGCGGCCATGGCTTCAAGTTCTCCGCGCTGTTAGGGGAGCTGGCGGTGGTGATGGCAAGGGATGGTCGAGTGCCTGCGAATGCGGAGCCGTGGAGCCTCGCGAGGTTCCGCTGAAAATGAAAAGCCCTCCGGACGACGGGGCGTCCGGAGGGCGGCGTTGGCAAGCAGGTGCTTGCGGCATTAGGGAAGCTGGACGTCGAGACGCAGGAAGAGTTTGTTGGTTTCGCCTCCTGTTGCCTGGGCGGTGGCATCGATGGTTTGGACGCCGGTTTCCGAGGTTCCGACAAGGCTCTCGGTGATATTCACGGTCAGCGCCCCGTTCGATTCGCCGGATTGCTTCCACGTTGTCAGATCGGTGGACCACAGGACCTTGGCGTCGACGTCGGTTGCCAAGGGGCTGCGCAGGAAACGCAGGGCCGAAGGTTGGCCCGGTGCTGGATATGGACTCGTGAGGCTTGCGGCATCACTTGGCAGGGTTCCCGAGAAGTATTCGAGGACGTTGGACCAATGATCGTTATCGAAGTCATCCTCCGGGCCTTGGGTGCTGCCGGGAAGCATGGAGGCCATCCAGCCCTGGAACGGGCGGTCATTGACGGTGGCCACGGGGTAAGAGGTCGGCACCAGCCAAGCCATGGTATTCTCGATGCCAATGGCGATGTCCTCGTTTCCTTCGTAGAGGTCGTCCGAGGCAATCGGAAGGCCGCACTGGACCGAAGATTGCCCGGCATCGAAGAGGGCGGTGGTGGGGAACTCGACCGAGAAGTCCGCGGGCGTGGCCGAGCCAAAGAAGTTCAGTGGAACTTCGAGCGAGCCATTCGGCAGACCGGAGCGAACGACATTGAAGGCGACCTGATTGGTCTGACCAAACTCACCGCCGACCGGCACGGACGCATCGACCTGGAGGAAGGGACGTGCGGGCGTGAGCGAGTGGAATGCGGCTTCACGCGCGGATGGATCCGCACCGGCGACCCAGATCGCGCGGGCATTGGTCCACGTGTTCGCGGGACCGCCGGCGTCGAGGCGCAGGTAGATCTGCTCGCCGAGTCCGGTGAAGCCGCTGGTGAACGAGTTCACGAGATAAGGCGTGGCAAAGTCGTAAGTGCCTTGAGCGCCGTTCCAGATCCATGCGCGGAGGACGCCGGTGTTGTCCGCGTGCATTTCGATCTCGCCGATCAGGGTGTAGTGGCCGCCTGCCGAGATGGGGATTTCCGGAGATGCTGCCACGCGCGCCGTTCCGCTGCCTACGCCCTTGTTATCGAGGTAGTCGAAGATGGCGGCTCCTGCGGAACCATTGTTGCGGCCGATGTCGACGCCCCCATTGCTTGAGTTGTCGAGAGGCACGCCGCGGACGCCGAGCACCAGGTAGCTGCTCGCATAGTTGGCCTCGCCGTAGAAGAACAAGCTGCCCTGCGCTCCGGTGGTGAAGGGATTCGGGATGGGCAGGTAAGTGCCCGTATTCAATGGGCCGCTGACCGTGACGAGGCCTCCAGTAGCGGGGAGATCCGAGATCCAAAGTTGCGCGGTGGACGGGGTCGCGACTTCGTAGCCACTGGCGGGCACGATATTGACCTGGAGCGAGCGATCGATTTCAGGCGATCCATTCGGAATGATGTGAACCGGCAAATCCACGGTGGCGACACCGGCAGGAAGGGTGATCGTGTAACCCGTCTCGCCGTAGCCGGGGATTTGTTGGTAGTCGACGGATTCACCTGCCGTTCCTGTCAGGGAAAAGGTGATCGGGACGGCGTTGGCGAGGTTGCCGGTGCGAGTGAAGCGGACCGAGAGGTCATGATCCGATCCGCTCTCGGCACCGGTGATGTCGAGGGGTCTCACGGAGACATTCGTGGTGCTGTGAGTATCGGTCATGGTGAGAGAATCCATGGCTAGCCAGCCCCACGAACCGTGGGCGGCATCGACGAGATCCAGCGTGTAAAGGGTGCCCGGAGCATCCGACGCGATGGCATTGGTGAGCGTGGTCTCGTTCCACGTGACGGTTTCCCAAGAGGTTGATTGGGCATTTGAGGTGCGCCGGCCCCAGAGCAGGTAGGCACCATCGCTCACGCGCCGGAGACCGACGCCGAGATAGGCGACATCGCCCGCATTGTTCACGGAATTCGCGGGGATGTTAGAGAAATTGGCTGGTCCGGCTGCGGCCCCCTTGCCGGCCAGGAGCTTGAAGTTGATATCGGTGGGAGAGAAGGTGCCCAACTCGGCGGCGGCGTTGCTGCCCTTGAGCACAAAATTGGGTGAGCGCAGCACGGCGGAATTGTGAGCTCCATCTCGGGAGTCGGCATTGTCGGCACTGGTCACCACGAGGCCGGCGACGCTTCCCGCAGGGTCGGTCCAAGAGATGCGGTTGCCGAAATTGCTGGCGGTGGCGAAGAACTTGCGATCGAGGCTGGTGCCACCGGGAATGGTGACCTGCGTCCATTGTGACAGGTCGCCCGCGGGGAACGCATAGACGGTCTGGCCGGCGGCGAAGGCGGAGGGGAGGAAAACGGGGTGGAGCACGCCGAGCGCGGCGATGGCGAGGATGGGTTTCATGTTGACTGGGGTAGATGCGGCGAGGTCGTTGCCGCGCTACCCACGATAGTGCCCGCGCTTGATGCGTGAATGGCCATGGTGGCCGGGCTACCGTGCAATGGAGGACAGGAGCGGCGTCACCCGGCCAAGCTCCGTTTCCGCGCCGCTTCCCGGCGTTGGTCGGTGGGGCTCATCCCATAGCGCCTCCGGAATGCCCGGAAGAAGGTCGTGTAGTCGAGGAAGCCGGAGTGCTCGGCGATCCGCTCGACCGGTTCATCCGTGACGACGAGAAGGTGCATCGCCGTCTCCAGTCGCCGATCTCTCAATTGATCGGCGAGCGATGGGCGGCCGGTGTCCTTCAGGTAGCGGCGCAAGGTACGGGCGGAGACGTGGCATAGCTCGGCCGCAGTGGCGGGATTGAAATCCGGATCGGCGTGGCGCTCTTCAAGCAGACGAAACAGGCGGCGGAGCGCGGGAGGCTCAGGTCCGCTGGCGGTGCTGGCTCGCTCGGAGACTCCCAATGGGGGGATGAGTTTCGGTGCTGATGGCCTGGGCTTGCCTTCCATCAAGGCGGTCAGCAGCGCCGCGGCGTGGTAACCCACTCCTGAGAAGTCGACCCGCACCGAGGACAAGGTGACGCTGTCATTCTCGACGTGGAAGTCATCGTCACCGGCTCCGAGAACCGCGACGTCGCCCGGCACGTGAAGGCCTGCGCGCCGGCAGCATGAGATGATGAGGCCCGCACAAGCGTCATCGCAGCAGAAGACTGCGGGGCGATCTTCACCGGGTTCGCCCGCCCAGTCCTTGAGGGCCGGACAAGCCGGTGGATCGGTGAACTCCACGGGCAAAAGTTCGATGGGGGCGCCGGACTTTTGCAGCTCGCTGCGGAAGCCTTCCATCCGGTCGATCGAGAATCCCTTGGTGGGAAGGTGGGTGGCGTAGGCGAATCTCCTGAAGCCTTTTTCTAACAGATATCGCGCGGCTTGCCGACCGACTTCCAGGTCGTCCACGAGCACCTCGGGGATGCCATCGCAACCCGGGACGCGGTGCATGTTCACCGTGATCAGGGCGGGCTGGCTCTTCACCCATTCGAACTGGCTGGCCTCCTCGAAGAAGCCTAACAGGCCATGGGAAGACGAGGCGAACACGTCGGCCCATTCCAAGTGGGTGTGATTGGTCTTGCGGACCAGCGACCAGGCCGGTGACCGCTCGCGGACGAATCGTTCCACGCCGCGGCGCATTCCGAGGCGAGGATAAGTCCTCCTCCCGAGCGCGAGCGCCACGGTGGGATGGGTCTGGGACTCGGACGATGCGGAGCTCATGCCTGCGGGTTTCAGGACGCTGTCCGCAAACTAGCGGGCATCATCCGTGGCGCAAGCGTGCACGGTGCGAGGGAGCTGGCGATTCCGTCATTCGGCGGTATCGCCGCTTTCCACGCGGAAGAACCCGCGGTGCGGCGAGAGGGAGCTGGCTGGAATGATGAACTGGTTGAGCGGGGGAGTGGCGGGCAATGGCTCTGACACGGGCGACCATCCATCCGGGCTCAAGTCCGGGGAACGATAGACTTGGTAGGTGAAGCCGGGGTAGCTGCTCCACTCGAGCGCCATCTGCTGGAGATCGAAGGTCCTGATGGAGGTCGTGGTCGGATCACCGGGTCCGGTCCACGGGTAGGTGACGGCGTCCAAGGCAACCCAACCCCATGAGACGGTGCCGGTGGGGGAGTCCGGTCCGAAGGCATCGATCAGGTCGAGGGTGTAGTTCTCGTCCGGCTGGTCATTGGCGATGGCGGTGCGGAGTGTCGCTGCATCCCAGGTCACGGCTTGCCAGGCTTGGCCTTGCCCGGTGGCGTTGCGGCGGGCGGAGAGGAGGTAGGCACCATCGCGGCTGCGACGGAGCGCGAGGCCGAGGAAGCCGGCGGGCTTTGCGATCAGAGGCAGGAGGGTGTCCGATGAGGGTGCGGCTGCTGATCCGCCGATTCCGCCGAGCAGGCTGAAGCCGATGGCTTGGTAGTCCTTCAATCCGTGCAGGTGGAATTCGGGAGACCTCAGGAGAAGGGTCTGGTGGTAGGTGTCCCTGCCCGTGAGGAACGGCGTGTGAACGATCTTGTAGAGATCACGGACGCCGGGGGTGCGGTCGCCATAGGTTCCTGTGTCCGCCACGAAGGTGGTCGCTCCCGTGGGTGAGGACTTTGCGTTCTGCCAGCCTTGGAGGGTGCCGTCGCGAAAATCGAAGTTCACCGAGGTGACTGATGGTGGATTGTCGCGCAGGCCTTTCCGGTGAAGGTAGGTGCCTAGATCCGTGAGATAGTCGGTTTGGAGAATCGAGGCTCCCCGGCCGAGAAGCCATCCCCAAGAGCCATCCGGGTTTCCGGCGATGGCGAGGTCATCGTGATGGCCGCCATTCAGGCTGGCCCAGAGGGAATTGATCCAGATACGGGTGCCGGTTTCCTTGGCTTTCGCGATCACCTCGGGGGCAAGCATCGGTGTGGTGGCGCTGGCGAAGATCAATTCGACCGCGGGAGGGTGAAGCTCATCCAGCATCGCCACGACCGCGGCGGCCGTGGAGTCGGTGAGCACTGGCATGTATTGGATTTGGTCCGGGTAGGATGCCAGGGCTGCCTTTACCGAAGTAGCCGGGGCGGAACCTTTGAAGATGGCCTGGTTCACCGTGCCGGTGGTCCGGAGGATATTCAAGGCGGCTGCCATTGAGGCGGGGTCGGTCACCTCGAGCTTGTCCAGATTGACCATAGCCTTGCCCTTCGCCAGGGCCATGACTTCGGCGAAGGTGGGGACCTGCTGGGTGGTGGGTTTGCCGTCCGGCCCGAGAAGTCGCAGGGCCTTGATCTGGGCGAGCGTCATGGAAGAGACGGTGCCACTGCCATTCGTGGTGCGACTGACGGTGTCGTCATGCATGATCACAAGGTGGCCGTCCGAGGTGGAGCGAAGGTCGACCTCCAGGATGTCCGCGCCGTGGTCGATCGATCGCGCGATCGCGGTCAGGGAGTTCTCCGGTAGGATCGCCCCGCTGGTCGAGAGATAGCCACCACGGTGCGCCGTCACGAGCACATGGAGGTCCTCCGAGTCGTGGAATCGTGCGATGATTTCCGCGACCGATGCTCCGTCCGATGAGACCGTCGTGATGGTGAGCCAGAAGGCCATGGCTAGAGCGGTTGCGCCGCCTCCCGAGTTCATTGGGGCGGATCCTTGTTGAGAGGGGCCATTTGATCCATGGCCGCTCCGGCCAGATGAGCTGGCGTTTTTGTCACAGGAGGCGAATCGGAAAGCGCGAGTCGGTCATCGCGGTGGGATGGCATTGAAAGTTTGCGGTCTTCGTGAGATGGGCGGGTTGCGCGGCGATGTATCGTTTTATTCTCATCCTAGCCCTGCTCGTCTCAACGGTGGCTGCGCCGTTGCTGCTGCGTCGTGACGCGGGCATGGCGCTGGCGGGAGAAAGCGATGATCGCCTGGTGATCATCACGGCGCACAGCAGTACGATCCGGGCCGAGTATGGTGAGGCGTTCGCGAGGCACTGGACGGCGAAGACGGGACGGAGGCTCTATATCGATTGGCGGATGCCGGGCGGGACGGCGGAGATCCGACGGGTGCTCGATAGTTCCTACGCTGCGGCGCAGGCGATCGGTAATCAGGGTGTCGGCATCGATGTGATCTTCGGGGGTGCCGCGTATGAGTTCGTGAACCAGGCGGCGAAGGGGCGTTTGGAGCTGTTGGATGTCTTTGAGACGCATCCCGAGTGGTTTCGTGAGGAGGTGATCCCGGAGGAGTTCACCGGTGAGCGTTTCTACGATAAGAATCGTAGATGGGTGGGGGTTTGCCTTTTCCAATTGGGGATCTGCTATAACAGCGATGTGATCGAGAGGCTGGGGCTTCCGATGCCGCGTCGATGGGAGGATCTCGGTGACCCCGCGTATGCGGGTCATCTTGCTTTCGCGGATCCGACGAAGAGCGGTTCGGTGGCAAAGGCAATCGAGATGATCGTGCAGGAGCAAATGCAGCGGGCGATCTGCGAGATGGGCGACAATGCCGAAGCACGGGAAGAGGGGTGGCGGCGTGCCTTGAACTTGCTTCAGAGGCTGGCGGCAAATGCGCGCTACTTCACGGACTCTGCCACCCAGGTGCCCTATGATGTCGCGCAGGGGAATGCGGCTGCGGGGATGTGTATCGACTACTACGGGCGCTCGTTTGAAGAGAAACTACGGGTCTCATTGGGCAGCTCGCGTCTTCGATGGACGGCACCGGAGGGTGGGGGATCGGTGAATATCGATCCCGTTGCGATCTTGCGAGGGGCACCGCGGCCGGACATTGCCAAGGAGTTCGTGGCCTTCTGTCTTTCTGATGAAGGGCAGCTACTGTGGGACCTGAAGGTTGGCGAGCAAGGAGGGCCGCGGAAGGTCTCATTGCGTCGTCTTCCCGTCAGGCGTGACGTCTATACTGCGGAGAATCTGAAGCGCTTTGCGGATGCCTCTCCTTATGGGCGAGAGAATGGATTTGTCTATCGGAGGGAACTCACGGCGAGTGCGCTTCAGGCGATCACGGCGCTATTCCGAGCGATGTGCATCGATCCGCACGAGGAGTTGAAGGCTGCCTGGCTGGCGATGGGAGAGGACTCCGGAGGTGCGGCGGGGTGCGTGTTCTCCGATGTATCGCAGGTCAGCTATGAGCGATTGATGAACGAGTTCGTCCCGCTCTTTGAAAAGAAGGGTGCGCTGGCGTTGAAGCGGGAGATGTCGAAGGTGTCCCAGGGTTTCAGGGAGAACTACCAGCGTGCCCAGGCTCTGGCTGGAAAAGAAGGAAGCCCGTAGTCCGATGAACGGACCCGGGCTTCCATGAAGTCAGGTTGTGACTGTTGATCAGCGGGCGGAGGCGGCCTCGTGCGCTTCTTCAGCGGCTTCGAGGGCGGCACGTTCCTTGGCGATGACGCGGACGAACTTCTTCAGGCTGTTGTCCCAATCGGCGAGCAACGACTTGGCGTGCGGGCTGCCGGTCTTCTCAGCATGATCGGTGATCAGCTTCTTCAGCTCGGCGATGTCCTGGTCACGGCGGACCGGGAGGGGCACGACCATTTCCGGGTTGATGCGGGAGTAGAAGCGGCCGTCGACGTCATAGACGTAGGCGGTGCCGCCGGACATGCCCGCGCCGAAGTTCTTGCCGGTCTTGCCGAGGATGGCGACGGAGCCATTGGTCATGTATTCGCAGCCGTGGTCACCCACGCCTTCGACCACCGCGGTGGCACCGGAGTTGCGGACGGCGAAGCGTTCGCCGGCGCGGCCATTGCCGTAGAGGGCACCGCCGGTTGCACCATACAGCGAGGTGTTGCCGAGGATGGTGTTGGTGGCGGGGTTGAACTTCGCGTCAGGGGATACCTTCACGACGATCTCGCCAGCGGCCATGCCCTTGCCGGTGTAGTCGTTGGCTTCACCGGTCAGCTCGATCTTCACGCCGGAGACGAGGAAGGTGCCGAGCGATTGACCGGCCGAGCCACGCAGCTTGAGCGTGACGGCGGTGTGGCCATTGAAGCCACGGTCACCGTGGATCTCGGCGATGCGGCCAGCGAGGCGGGTGCCGATGTTGCGGTCGGTATTCACCACGTCGTAGCTCAGTTCGACCGGAGCGCGATCCGGCAGGACCTTGATCGCCGCGGCGATGCTGTCCGGCGTGGAGTCCTTGCCGTATTCCGGCGTCTCCTCTGCGATCTCGCCGGTGCCGAGTGCCTTCGCGAGGTCGCGCAGGATCTGCAGGTCGAGCGGCGTCTTGGAGATGCCGTCGTTGCGATACTGGGTGCAAACGCGCGAGATCGACTCGGGCGCGACGCCGTGATGCTTCGCGAGGTCGGGGATGACGTCCTTCAGCACCGCACCGAGGTCGATGAGGTTTGCCTTCGGGTGACCGGGGACATTGCGCTGCTTGAGGTATTCGGGGCGGCCGATGAGTTCATCGAGCGTGCGAACGCCGAGCTTGGCCATGATCTCGCGGGCTTCGTGGGCGACGCCGTTGAAGAAGTTGATGACCATTTCCGGGGTGCCCTTGAACTTGGCGCGGAACTTCGGATCGGTGGTGGCGATGCCGACCGGGCAGTTGTTCAAGTGGCACTTGCGGACGTAGACGCAGCCCATGGCGATCATCGCGATGGTGCCGAAGTTGTACTCCTCGGCGCCGAGGATCGCGGCGGTGATGATGTCCTTGCCATTGCGAAGGCCACCGTCGGTGCGGACGATCACGCGGTTGCGGAGGTTGTTGATGAGCAGCGTCTGCTGGGCCTCGGACAGACCGAGTTCCCATGGAGAACCGGCGTGCTTCGTGGAGGAGAGCGGGGACGCGCCGGTGCCACCATCGTGACCGGAGATGAGGATGGTGTCCGCGTTCGCCTTGGCAACGCCTGCGGCAACAGTGCCGACGCCGGTTTCGGCGACGAGCTTCACGGTCACGCGAGCGCGCGGGTTCACTTCCTTGAGGTCGTGAATGAGCTGTGCGAGGTCCTCGATGCTGTAGATGTCGTGGTGCGGCGGCGGCGAGATGAGCTGCACGCCGGGCTGCGTGTGGCGCAGGCGGGCGATGAGCGCATTGACCTTCTGGCCGGGAAGCTGGCCGCCCTCACCGGGCTTGGCTCCCTGGGCCATCTTGATCTCAAGCTCGTCGGCATTGACGAGGTAGTAAGCCGAGACACCGAAGCGGCCGGAGGCAACCTGCTTGATCCACGAGCGAGCGAAGTCGCCGTTCGCGTAAGGCTTGTAGCGCACCGGGTCTTCACCGCCTTCGCCGGAGTCGGACTTGCCACCGATGCGGTTCATCGCGATGGCCAAGGTTTCGTGAGCTTCGGGCGAGAGAGCGCCGAGGGACATCGCGGCCGTGGTGAAACGGCGGCGGATGCTTTCCACGGACTCGACTTCATCGACCGAAATCGGGCCGGACGCGGCGGGCACGAATTCGAACAGGTCCTTGATCGCGACCGGGGTGGTCTCAAGCTGGACCTTCACGTAGTCTTCGTAGTCCTCGGCCTTGCCGCTCTTCACGAAGGTGTGGAAGTTCTTGATGACGTCCGTGGTCCACGCGTGGCGTTCGCCGGACTTGCGGAAGCGGTTGTAGCCCGGGTCGCCGAGGTCGAGCGTTTCGCCTGCGGGGACGATGGTCTCGAACGCTGCCTTGTGACGGATGATCGACTCTTCCGCGATCTCCGCGAAGCTAATGCCGCCGACCTTCGACTGCACGCCGGTGAACGAGAACTCGATCACGTCCTTGCCGATGCCGATGGCTTCGAAGATCTGTGCGCCCTGGTAGGAGTTGAGCACCGAGATGCCCATCTTCGACATGATCTTGAGCACGCCCTTTTCGAGAGCCTTGGCATAGTTGGCCATGGCCTTCTCGACGCTGATGCCGTCGAGCTTGCCCTTGCCGGCGTCGGCAGCGACGAGCTGGCGAACGGTGGCGTAGCCAAGATACGGGCAGACGGCGGTGGCACCGAAGCCGAACGCGCAGGAGACCTGGTGGGTGTCGCGGACTTCCGCGGATTCCAGGATCAGCGAGCAACGCATCCGCTTGCGAACGCGATTGAGGTGATGGTGGATGGTGCCGGTGGCAAGGATGGCCGGGATCGGGACGCGGCTGTTAGAAGCGGCGCGGTCCGAAAGGATGACCAAGCTGACGCCGCCATCGACGGCGGCTTCGACTTCCTTGCAGAGTTCCTCGAGGCGGACCTTGAGGCCAGCGTTGCCAGCGGATGCGGGCCAGGTGATATCGAGGACAGCGGATGGGAAGCCATGCTCTTCGAGATGCTTCAGGCGATCGAGCTGATGCTCGAACAGGATCCCTGTTTCGATATTGATGATGCGGCAGTGCTCGGGCGTTTCCTCAAGGAGGTTGCGCTCCGGGCCGAGGCCGGCGGAAGCGCTCATGACGGCCCACTCGCGGATCGGGTCGATCGGCGGATTGGTCACCTGGGCGAAGCGCTGCTTGAAGTAGGTGAAGAGCAGGCGTGGATAGGTCGACAGCACCGCGAGCGGGATGTCATCACCCATCGAGAAGACGGCTTCCTGCGCGCCCTTGAGCATCGGCGGGAAGACCATGTCGAGCTCCTCAAGGGAGATGCCATGAGCGACTTGCTGGCGCGACAGTTCCAGTGGCTCGAAGTCCACGGTGGGAGCGAGTGCATCGGGCGAGCAGAACTTGCGCAGCTCGAGGCGGTTCTCGTCGATCCACTGGCGATAGGGCTTCTGCTTGGCGAGCGCTTCCTTCACCTCGCGGTCGTTGCGGACCGTGCCGGTGGAAGTGTCGACCGAGAACATCTGGCCGGGGCCGAGGCGGCCCTTCCGGATCACCTTGGCATCGTCGATGATCACCGCACCGGCTTCGGAGCCGATGTAGAGCAGTCCGTCTTCGGTGATCTTGTAGCGCGAAGGGCGCAGGCCATTGCGGTCGAGCGACGCGCAGAGCTTGGTGCCGTCCGTGTAAACGAGACCGGCCGGGCCGTCCCATGGCTCGGAGAAGGAGCGGATGAACTGATAGAACGCGCGGAGGTCATCGGAGATGTCCTCGTCATTCCGATACGCCGGCGGGACCAGCATGCACATGGCGTGCTCCAGCGAGCGGCCGGAGAGCACGAGTGCTTCGAGCGCATGGTCGAGCGAGGCGGAATCCGACTCGTGCTCGTTCATGAGATCGTGCAGCAGCGTGATGTCGTCACCCCAGATCGGGTTCGAGAAGAACTCCTCGCGCGAGGCCATCCAGTTGCGGTTGCCTTCGACGGTGTTAATCTCGCCGTTGTGGCACATCATCCGGAACGGCTGGCCGAGCGGCCAGGCCGGGAAGGTATTCGTCGAGAAACGCTGGTGATACAGCGAGATCGCGGTCTGGAAATCCGAGTCCTGAAGGTCGCCGTAGAACGCGCGCAGGGCGGCCGGCATGGCGAGGCCCTTGTAGGAAATCAGGCGGCTCGAGAAGGTCGGCATGTAGAAGCCGTTGAGGCCCTTCGTTTGCCGTTCGATGGTGCGGCGGCAGAGGAAGAGCTGGCGTTCGAAGTGATCGCCATCCCAGGCCGCGGGCTTCTTCATGAGCAGGTGCTCGATGTGCGGGCGGCTGGCGAGGGCGATCTTGCCGAGCGCGTCCGGATTCACCGGCACTTCACGCCAACCGATCACGGTGATGCCGCGCTTGGCCACGACATCCTCGGCCATGGCCTTGAGCTGCTTCTGGCCGGCGGTGTCATTCAGTGGCAGGAAGAACACGGCCACCGCGAGATCGCCTTCGCTCTCCAGCTTGGTGCCGAGCTTCTCGGCGGCCTTCATGAAGATCGGGTAGGGGATCTGGGAAAGGATGCCGGAGCCGTCGCCGGTCTTCATGTCGGCATCGACCGCGCCACGGTGGGTCATGTTGCAGACCGAGGTGAGCGCCATGTCGATGACCTCGAACGAGCGTTTCCCGTGGATGTGAGCGATGGCTCCCATGCCGCAATTATCGCGTTCGGCAGAGAGATTATGGAGGGAACCAGGAACCAGCGGCGTGCTCGGATGGTAATAGGGATTCATCGCAGGGAATGGCAAAAGAGCCTTGTCCCGCGGATCCGCGCGCCGGTGTCAGGTGCGGGGTCTCCCGCGGGGCGGGGAATAAAAGGCAGCTTCGGGTGGGTGCCAAGCAGGAATTGTGCCCCCTTGACCGAATCGGGCGCGGGAAGTGAGCGGTTTCGTCAAGAGAGTGTGTCCCTTCCGCAGGATCGGGTGGAGGGGCTGCCGAATGGCTGGGGGGGCGGCCAGACTGCCTGCTTCCTTATCCCGTTGAATTCACCGCACACGGAGGGAGCGGGTCACTTACATGGGCTCGACGATGCCTTCCTCGATCACGGGCGGGGGCGGGAGGATCTTAAGGTCCACCAGGAACCGGTCGGCCGCATTCACGCTCCACTCGTAGTGCTGGTCGGAGACGTTGAAATTGAAGAACGCGTGGTCGGCGGTCTCGTATTCGACGAGCTCGATCTTATTCCGGCGCCAGCGCATCGACTTGTAGAACTTTTCGACGGTGGAGAGGGGGGTGAGGCGGTCCTTCTTGCCGTGAAAGAGGATCATCGGCGGGGCCTTGCGGCGGACCGACTTGAGCGGGCTCATGCGCTTGGCCGTGGCGTGGTCGGGGAAGCGATCTAGGAGCGGGCGTACGATCGGATCGAGCAGGCTGCTGAAAAGCAGGAATGCCGCGGGGGTGTAGGCTGGAGGCTCCGCGTTCTTGGCCGGCTTCGGCAGCGTCATGGCCAGAATGGTGAAGGCGCCACCGGCGGCACCCGCGAAGATCACCTTCGAGGGATCCACGCCGAAGTGCGGTTCGTAGGTCTTCACCCACTTGAGGAACTCCTTCAGGTCTTCCAGCGCTTCGACCGGTCCAGTGCGGTGGACCGAGCCGACCCGCGTTTCCACGGTCACGGTCACCGCGCCGCGTTGGGCGAAGTGCAGGCAGTGCGGCACGAACTGGGTTGCCATCGGCGTGTCCCAGAATCCGCCGTGGAGGAAAATGATCAGTGGCCGCTTGTCGCCGGGCTCAAAGCCTTCGGGCGTGAAAAAGTGGGCCTGCAGCGGGCCTTCCGGCGTTTCCGAATACGTGAACGTGGTGGCCGACTTCAGCATCTCCCGCTGCCGGGCCTGGCCGATCAGCGGGGTTTTTTGGAGCAGACTCATCGAGGGGCGGAAAAGGGAGGGGGGATCGGCGTGCGAAAAGATTTGTTATGTCCGCGGACGGCTTGTCCAATCCATTTCACCGATGAGACGCATCCTCGCCCTTTTTGCCGCGCTGCTGATGCCCGCCGCGGCGCCCGCCCAGGCTCCTGCCGCGGCCGATATCAGCAAGGCGCTCGTGGCCAACTACGGCACGTGGCGCAACGCCATGCTGCGCAAGGACTACCCGGCGTGGCAGCGGACCACGGCCCAGTACCGGCAGGTGGAGACGCGCAATCGCATCGTGTCCGAGAAGCGTCCGTTTCCCGGATCGATCTTCGAGGTTCCCGCGCCGCCGCCGCCGCTCGACGGGCTGAAAATGATCCATCTCTCGCAAAAGGGTGCGACCGCCAAGGCGGCTTTTTTCGGGAAGATCAATTTCGACATCGGCGGTGAGCCGACTGAGAACGTGCTGGTGCTTTCCTTCATCAACGAAGGTGCCTGGCACTACGATCGCGCGGATTTCGTCAATCTAGCGGGGCTGCCGGAAGTCCGGAAGGAACTTGCCGCCGGGGACCTGAAGTATGTCGCGGAGACGATCGACTTCCAGGCAACCGGCGCGGTGCCGGCGACGCCGCCCGCAGTGAATCCCGCGAAATACATCGCGAAGGTGTATGTCTTCAGCCCGGGCCGGGAGGTGCAGGTGCAGGTGAACCAGTTCAGCCGTCACCGTTTCGCGAATGCGAAGGAGGCGGAGATCGTGGTGGGGGGGGCAGTGGATGGCTCGAACTCGGTGGCGTATACGATCAAGGGCCTGGAAGGGGGCACCGGAAAGGAAGCGCTGACGATCCGGGTCTACCTGATGTCGGAGATCGAAGGGACCAAGCCGCTCAAAGCCTTTGAGTATCAGGTGAACGAGGGGGAGCCGGTGCAGGGGTTTGGCAAGGGAACCTTTACGGTGGACCAGGCGACGGCGGCGAAATTGGTTAATTCTTCCCGATAATTTATCGGGATTTGCAAATTTTTTTTATTTCGGGGCGCTTTGGCGGTGCCTTGATCCCTTATTAACAAAAGGAAATTGGCGGCGACAGCTGTTAATCAGGGACGTTCAAAACTTATTCACAGATTTGCTTGTTAAGATTTCCGGATCTTTTAGGATGCCGCAAAGGTCAAACCTTCTAACGGGATTTGACCCAATGGAACGGTTCCATGAAAAGCCCCGGCATCATCGCCAGCAACCCCGTGATTTTCCAAGGAACGAAGCCATCTAACACCCGCACGGGTGGTGGCTTCGCGATCGCGCGGGGTGTGGTGGTGCCAATGAAACGGGCGGGAACCCCCGAAGCTTTCAGAGATCGCAACCGGAATACTCCGATTCCCCCGGAGTGGACGGCTACCTGCCCGGCAGGAGCCTCCAGCAGGTTGTGTTTCGCCTGCCCCCCGCGGCCACGTCGAGGGCCGCGCCACGTGAAACCGAACCCCTATCGCCAGAACGATGAACCATTTGGTCGCCGCCAATAAAAAACCCCCACTACCCCTCGCCCAGAAACTCCCCAAGATCCTCGCCGCCGTCTTTGCCGCGGCCCTCAGTTTCGCCGGAAGCGCTTCCGCTGCCGGGACGAATTCCGTGTCTTTGGCCTGGGACCCGAATCCCGAGACGGACCTTGCCGGCTACCGCCTGCAATATGGGCTGACTCCGGGGAGCTACCCGAATGTCATCGACGCTGGCAAAACGACCTCGGCGACGGCCACCGGCCTGAACCAGGGGACGACGTACTATTTCACGGTGGTGGCCTACAACACCGCCGGGCAGACCGGGACCGCCTCTTCGGAGGTTAGCTACACGGTTCCAGGCACGCCGAACACGGCGCCCGCTGCGAGTGACTTCTCGCTCACGGTGGCGGAGGACGGCCAGGCGACGGCGACGCTTTCCGGCACGGACGGGGAAGGTGATCTGCTGACTTACAGCATTGTTTCGGCTCCAACGAAGGGCACGCTGACCGGCACGGCACCGAACCTGACTTACAAGCCGGCTGCCAACGCCACGGGCAGCGATAGCTTCACTTATCGCGCAAACGACGGCGCGCTGAATTCCGCCAATGCGACTGTCAGCATCACGATCACGCCGGTGAACGACCTCCCGGTGGCGAGCGCGAAAAGCGCCACGGTTGCGGAAGACGGGCAGGTGGCGATCACGCTTTCCGGCAGCGATGTGGATGGCGATGTGCTCACCTATGAGATCGTCACCGCCCCGACGAAGGGCACACTCAGCGGCACCGCGCCGAACCTGACCTACAAGCCGGCGGCCAACCTCAATGGCAGCGACAGCTTCACCTATCGGGTGAACGACGGCACGGCCAACTCGGCCGCGGCGACGGTCAGCATCACGATTTCAGCCGTCAATGACGTCCCGGTCGCGGATGCGCAGACACTTAGCGTGGCGGAAGACACGCCGCTCACGATCAAGCTCACGGGATCGGACGTGGAGAACAGTTCGCTCACGTATTCCATCGTCACCCAGCCGACCGGCGGGACGCTTTCGGGAACGGCTCCCAATCTCACTTATACGCCGAAGGCAAATTTCAACGGAGCAGACAGCTTCGCGTTCAAGGTGAACGATGGCAGCGCCAACTCGGCGGCTGCGTGGATTTCCCTCACGGTCACGCCGGTCAATGACGCTCCGGTGGCTACGCCGATTACCTTGGGCACGGCGCCGAACACGGCACTGGCGGTCACCCTGGCGGGCACCGATGTCGAGGGCAGTCCGCTTACCTATGAAGTCGTTACTTCGCCGGTGAATGGCACGCTCAGCGGCACGGCACCGGCTCTGACCTACACGCCGAATCTCAACTACACCGGCAGCGACAGCTTCACCTACCGGGTGAACGACGGCACGATCAACTCGGCCACGGCGACGGTCAGCATCACGATCGCGGCTGGCAACATCGCTCCGGTGGCGAATTCGCAAAGCCTGACCGTGGAGGAGGACTCGACGCTTTCGATCAAGCTCACTGGTTCCGATCCGGAAGCAAAGCCGATCACGTATTTCGTGATCACCCAGCCGACGGGCGGGACGCTTTCGGGAACGGTTCCCAATCTTACCTACACGCCGGCGGCGAATTTCAGCGGCGCGGACAGCTTCGCCTTCCGGGTGAACGACGGGAACTCGAACTCACCGGCGGCTTGGATTTCGATCACGGTCACACCGGTCAATGATGCGCCGGTGGCGACTGCGCGCACCATTTCCACGACACCGGGAGTGGCTGTGGGGGTTACCCTGGCGGGCACCGATGTCGAAGGCAGCGCTCTGACCTATGTGATCGTCAATGCTCCGGCGAATGGCACGCTCAGCGGCACGGCGCCGAATCTGACCTATACGCCCAATACGAATTTCAGCGGCAACGACAACTTCACCTACCGGGTGAATGACGGGACGCTGAACTCGGCGAATGCCACGGTGGCGATCAGCGTGGGTGTCTCGAACCGGGTTCCCCAGGCTCACACGAAATCGGCAACGACGATGAAGGGCAAGGCGGTGAAGGTGACGCTCAGCGGCACCGACCCCGATGCCGACACGCTGTCCTATCGCATCGTCAGCGCTCCCGAAGACGGCACGCTGACGGGCACGCCGCCCAACGTGACTTACACGCCGGTGGCCAAGTGGACTGGCAATGACAAGTTCACCTACGTGGTGAACGACGGAAAGGCGGATTCGCCGGTTGCGACGGTCAACGTGAAGGTGAAAGACGCCAATCAGAAGCCGACGGCAACCTCGCGGAGCGTGGCCGTGAATCAGAACACCACGGTGACGATTTCCGTATCGGGAACCGATGCGGACGGTGACAGCCTGACCTATGCGATGGCCGCGGCTCCCAAGTTTGGGACGATCGTCGGCAACGGGGTGGATTTCCGCTACACGCCCAACACCGGCTTCAAGGGCAAGGACAAGTTCACCTTCGTGGCCAATGACGGGACCATCAATTCCGCGGTCGCCACGGTTGAGATCAACGTCGTCAATCCCAACAACAAGGCTCCGTCCGCGCTCTCCCAAAATCTGGGCGCACCGGCCAAGAAGGCGGTGGCGATTTTCCTCCAGGGCACCGATCCCGACAGTGATCCGCTGACCTTCCGGGTGGTCACTCCGCCTGCCAATGGCACGATCACGGGCAAGGGAGCGAACCTCAAGTTCAAGCCTGTGGCCACGTTCTCCGGCACGGTCAGCTTCACGTATGTGGCCAATGACGGCAGCCTTGATTCGGCGCCGGCGACGGTGACCATCACGATTGCTCCGCCAGCTCCGGCGGTGCGCAGCATTGCGGCCAAGTCGAAGGCAGCCGCCGTGGGAGAAGCGGGGCCGGTTCCGGGATTGGTCGTCAACAGCACGCCAACCGGCGGGATGATACTCACGGTGACCGGCGTGCCGGGCCAGCGCTACGCGCTCGAGCACTCTGAGAATTTGACCGGCTGGTCGAACCTCCAGGAGGTGGATATTCCGGAGACGGGTGCGGTCGACCTGGAGATGACCGTGCCGCCCGGAGCGGTGCGTGTTTTCTTCCGCCTGCAGACACCGGATTGATGCTTCGCCTTGGCAGATACGGCTTTCATCGGCAGGATTGCATCGATGAAAGCCGTGATTGTCCTCTCCCTGGTGCCGCTGGTCCTGACCGCAGGGCCGTTTGATGTTTCGCTGTTGCAAGTGCAGGCGGGGCGACCTCTGGGTGAG
This sequence comes from Luteolibacter sp. Y139, assembly GCF_038066715.1. NCBI lineage: Bacteria > Pseudomonadati > Verrucomicrobiota > Verrucomicrobiia > Verrucomicrobiales > Verrucomicrobiaceae > Neoluteolibacter > Neoluteolibacter soli. Next base: position 63,034 of record NZ_JBBUKT010000002.1, read on the forward strand.
GATGTGCCGTTCGAAGTGAAGCCGATGGGCTATGAGCCCGGGGCGAAGCTATCATTCCTGGTGCGCGGGGAGAACCTGGTGGCGTTCAAGGACGACTCGGTGGAGATCAAGTCGTTCAAGCTCGGCGACGGCCGCGAGTGGTCGCGGACTCGCAGCGGGAAGGCGAATTGGAAGCAGGAGAGCTTTTCCAAGGTGGGCGAGGACGGGAAGGTGGGGAGTTTCACGGTGGGGTTTCCCGGCGATCTGTTCGGATCGCTTGAGGGGGCGTCGCTTGATGGGACGATCACGGCGGTCACGGCTTCCAAGGCGGAGGAGAAGAAGATCGAGCTGACGGCCGGGGATAAGACCAAGAAGCCATTGGGACCATTTGAGATCTCTGCTGCGGAGGGCGGGGGATTCTTGGGTGGTGGTGGCGATGGGACTTCCATCACGATCACGGGTGATCACAAGGCGGTGGTGGAGATCACCGTCATGGATGGTGGGACGAAGCTCGATGGCAATGGCAGTTCCTCGATGAACGATGCGAAGACGTATCACTTCGACAAGGCGAAGGGCGAGAAGCTGGCGGTGACGGTGCGTTATTGGACGGACCTGAAGGAGGAGGCGGTGCCGTTCAAGATGGAGCCGGTGAAGAAGTAGGGGCGGGTGGTTTGTGTCCCGTGGCGATGGAATTGTTAGACGCCGCGGTGGTGCTTCAGGCGTGGCTGGAGTCCCTCCGGGATTCCTTTCGCGTTCCATGGGGTCCGGTGGTCTTTGCCGCTGCGCGGCTGTGACCACCGGCTACTCGCTTTGATCCCTCCGGGATCGTGGGGCTGCGTTTAAAAGAGAGGGTGGCGCGAAGGCGGCTCAATTATTGATAGAGAAATCAATTTCGGTTCTCTGCTTTTCAAACCGAGTGAATGCTCCGATCCCGAAGGCCTTCACGTCATTTTCAGGAGCAGCTACCGACCATTTCTTCTCGCCTCCTTGGAAGACCGCAAAGGTGATCTGTCCGTCCTTTTTCGCGACACTCCAATTGTAGTCCACGCCCTTCTTGAGATCCATTGAATCGGTCTTCAGCTTGTCGTCAGCGACTTCGAGAACGATGATGTAACGGACGCTGCCCTCGATGGCAGGCTCGCCTACCTTCAGGGCGCCAGCGCGCTCCGAGATGGGAATCATGGCAATTTTTCCGAGGTGAAGAACCGGAGCTCCTTCGATTTTCCCGTCGGGATTTTTCATTTCTCCCTTGATGCGGATTCTCGTCTGTTCCTTGGCAGCGGTAACGGTCACTTTATGCTCATCGAAGATGCCTTTGGTCTTCGGATCAATTTTGACGTTAGGGCGGTTATTGCTGTAAGGATAAATGCTCACATCCTTCGCCAGTATTGGAGCGAGCTTTTCAGTCTTAGCTTCTTGGGCTGACGAAGGCAGGCACGACAGGAAAAGTGCCGCTACTGCTGTCAATCTGAGAAGGGATCCATTGACCATGGGATAACCTTATTTCCTACCTGCGAGCAGCGAAACTAAAATCCTGTCAGTAGCCAGCCTCCCGGACGTGGCTTCTCATTTCCCCGAGTGGAGAACGTACGGGCGGTCCAAGGTGGCTGGATCACCTATAAAGCTCCTAAAGTGCGACCACGTTAAAGACGTATCAGCCGAGCGCTAGCTCCTCGCAGCCCTTGAGGTCGAGCTTGCCGGAGGCGAGGACGGGGATCTCTTGGACGGGGACGATGATCTTGGGGCACCAGAGGGATGGGAAGCCTGCGTCCATGAGCTTGTAGCGGAGGTCGATGCATTCCTGTTCCAAGGCCGGGCCGGCGATGGTGGAGAGGAGGACGATGGCTTCGCCCTTGGCTTCGTCGGGGATGCCGACGATGGCGATCTTGCGTTCGGCTTCGGCGTCGAGGCCGAGGGCCTTGTTGATCGCGGCTTCGACGGTCTCGTGCGGGACCATTTCGCCGGCGATCTTCGAGAAGCGGGAGATGCGGCCTTCGATGTAGAGGAAGCCATCATCATCGATGCGGCCGACGTCACCGGTGCGGAACCAGCCGTCCTTGGTGAGGACTTCTTCCGACTTTGTGACGTTGTTGAGATAGCCGTTGAAGATGTTGGCACCCTTCATCCAGATCACGCCTTGCTTGTCGGCGGGCTGGGGTTTTTCGGTGGCGGGATCGGTGAGGCGCACCGCGATGCCGGGAAGGAGTTGTCCGACCGAGCCACGGCGATGTGAGGGCACGACGATGGCTTCACCGGATGGAGAAGGATCGGGCAGATTGACGTTGGTGGCAGGCGAAGTCTCGGTGAGGCCGTAGCCTTCCTGCGGTGCGATGCCGAAGCGCTCCTGGAACGATTGCGAGAGGTTCTCCGGCAGCTTCTCGGCACCGGTGACGACGAGTTGAAGGGAGCGGAGTTGTTCAGGCTCCACGCGCTTCATGTAGCCGCGGAGGAAGGTCGGCGTGGCGAGCAGGACATTGACGCCCTTCTGCGCGATGAGCTCGGCGAGGCGCTTCGTTTCGAGCGGATTCGGATAGGTCACGAGGTCGATGCCCTCGATGATGGGATACCACAGCGTGACGGTACAGCCGAAGGAGTGGAAGAGTGGCAGGCAGCCGAGGATGGCGGAGGATCCGGGGACGAGATCGAGGCGAGTGCCGAACTGGCAGACATTGCCCAGCACGTTGCGATGGGTGAGCGGCACGCCCTTCGGTTCGCCGGAGGAGCCGGAGGTGAAGAGCAGGATGCACTCGTCATTGCCGCGCTTCTTGCCGATGCCGAACAGCGTCGCGATCACCGACGAGGGCAGGAGCTTTCCGAGGATGGTCCAGGTGACGACCTTCTTCTTCAGGGCGGGCAGGGCGCGCTCGATGAAGATCATGTCGCGGTTCGGCGGCCATGGGAACGAGGCGAGCTTTCTAACAAACGGGTCCGCGGTGATGTAGCGATCGAGCTTCGACTGGCGCATCGCCGAGCGGACGGCTTCGTGGCCGGCGGTGAAGTTGAAGTTCACCGGGGTCTTGCCGGCGAAGACCGCGGCGAGGTTGGCGATGAGGCCGGCCTTGCCCGGCGGCAGGATGATGCCGATGCGGGGATTGTCGGTGGACTCCTTGAGATACTTGGAGAAAACGAGGGCGGCGCCGAGGATGCGGTCGAAGCCGATCGAGGAATCATCCGAGCCGTCGTGGACCTTGTTGCGCGAGTGCTTCTTGAGGCCTTGGAGCAGGGCAATGCCGAGCGAGGACTTGAGCAGCGGGCGGCGGGAAAAGGATTCTTCCACCAGCTCCATCAAACTCTCGCGGTAGGTCGCGGGGCTGGCGGTGCCGGGGGCGAGCAGGGTGCCGATGCCGATCACGGCCTGCGGCATGGAGCTGGTGCGCTCGATCGACAGGGCGGCATCGCGCGGGTAGTCCACCATGACCGGCAGCACCGGCAGGCCGAACGAGCACAGGGCGCGCAGGGTCTTGCCGGGAATGGTGCAGGGGATGGCCTTGCGGGAGACGGCGCGGCCGGGGATGTAGATGATCACGCCGCCGTTTTCGAGCGCGCCGCGGAGTTCCTCGCCCATCGCGTGGGCATCGTCATCGTCCGCGAAGGCGGCGGCAGCGCCGGAGCGCTCCAGATTTGCCTGGGTGGTGGGGTCCAGCTTCGACTTTTCCTCGACCAGCCAGGTGATGCGGCGGCCGGCGAAAAGCTTCTCGATCTGTGGCAGCTCGTGGGTGCCGATGCGGCCGGGAACGACAAGGCATCCGGTGGGTGGAACCCGGTCGGCGTGAAGAATCTGGATGGACATGGGCGCTGGAAAGACGTGGCGGAATCGCTCGCGGCGTATTGAAGCGCATCAGCCGGGGCAGGCACGGATTTTTTGCGCGCTCCGGTGAATCCGTTGTCGTCCGGCGTGTCTTTTCGGGCGTTCTCCTTCGGGTTGGTTGGGGATTTCAACCGCAGATGGACGCGAATGAGGGGATTTGACCGCGGATTTCGCGGATGGCGCGGATGAAAGGCGAAGAAGATCGGGACCGGGATAGATGGGATATGAAAAAGAAGAAGCAGCCGGACCCTGAGATCCGGCTGCTATCTGTGATCACTGTCTGTCTGCGGCTGCGCGGCCGTCCCGGGGGCAACTGAAAAGCTGGCCGGGGCGGGCCCCTTTTAGTGATTCAGCTTCAGCTTTTCGAGCTTGGGCGAGATCACCATGCGGCAGTAGCCGTTCTTGTTCTTGTTCTGGAAGTAGTAGTCCTGGTGGTAATTCTCGGCAGGGTAGAATTCACCGGCCTTGGTGATCTCGGTCACGATGGGGGACTTGAATTCCGACTGGGCCTCTTTCTTCGACTTTTCGGCGACGGCCTTTTGGGCGTCGGTGTGGTAGAAGATGGCGGAACGGTATTGGGGGCCTTCGTCGGCACCCTGCTTGTTCAGGGTGGTGGGGTCGTGGAGGTGCCAGAACCACTCGAGGAGCTTCTCCGTGGAGAGTTTCTTGGGGTCGTAGACGACCTGGACCACTTCGGCGTGGCCGGTGGAGCCGGTGCAGACCTGCTCGTAGGTCGGCTTGGCGACGGTGCCGCCCATGTAGCCGGAGACGGCGGCTTCCACGCCCGGGATCTGGCGGTAGACGGCCTCGACGCACCAGAAGCAGCCGGCACCGAGGGTGATGACTTCGGAACCTTCGGGGACCTTCGGGAGGGGGGCGGGCTTTTTGGCTTCTTCGGGCATGGCGTCTTTCGGTTCGCAGGAGGCAATGATGGGGAGGGAAAGCAGGAGCGCGAGCAAGTTGCGGCGGTTCATGGCGTTGTGAGCCGCTTCCCGCGGCAATATTCCGCACCCTAGGCGTGCTCCGCGGGAGGTAAAGTGAGGATTCCGGCGGATCTGCGGACGGCGATATGCTCGGGGAATGCAGAATTCTCCGACAACTTTTGGATCGCGCGGTGTTTTCCGAGTCGTAAGGGTTCGCCCAGCAACCCAAGTGAATCACTCATGAAATACCAAAACGTTATCCGCCGACGGGCGGCCGCCGGTTTCACCCTCCTGGAAATGGTTATCGTGCTCGGGATCATCGCCGTTCTGCTCGGCGGTTCGATCGCCCTGATCGGTGGCGTGGGTGAGAGCGCCAAGGTGCAGCGGGTGGAGCAGGATTTCCTGGCCATCGGCAATGCCCTGAAGTCGTACAAGATCAACGCCGGCACGTATCCGAGCACCTCCCAGGGCCTGAAGGCGCTGGTAGAGAAGCCGGGTGGCCAGCCCGCGCCGCGCCGCTGGGTGCAGGTCATGAAGAAGCTGCCGACCGATCCATGGCAGCACGAGTACGGCTACATTTTCCCGGGCCGCAAGGACCCGAGCGAACCCGAGATCATCTCCAAGGGCAAAGACGGGGTTGAAGGCGGGGACCAGGATTTCAGCAGCCAGGACGAATAAACCAGCGGCCCGTCCAAGCCAAGCGGTCCGCGTAAGACTTCATCATGAAATACAAGAATGTCATTCGCGGCCGCGTCGCCGCCGGTTTTACACTGCTTGAGATGGTGATCGTGCTCGGGATCATTGCGGTCCTGCTCGGTGGCTCGATCGCCCTGATCACGGGAATCCCCGACGTGGCGAAGACGCAACGCGTGGAGGCGGATTTCCGAGCCCTCAGCAGCGCGCTGAAGGCCTACAAGATGAGCGCCGGAAACTACCCGACCACGACCCAGGGCCTCGCGGCGCTGGTGGCCAAGCCGGGTGCTCCGCCGCCGCCGACGCGCTGGACGCAGGTCATGAAGAAGGTGCCGACCGACCCATGGGGTCACGAGTACGGCTACATTTTCCCGGGCCGCAAGGACCCGAGCGAATTCGAAATCATTTCAAAGGGGAAAGACGGAACCGAAGGTGGAGAACAGGATTTCAGCAGCCAGGACGCTTAAGCGGTCCCAAGCAGGATTCACCTTGCTGGAGATCGTGGTGGTCCTCGTGATCGTCGCGATCGTCATCGGAGGTGCATTCGGCCTGATGGTCGCATCCAATGACGAGCGGGCGCTGAACCGTGACTCGACGGAAATCGAGGTCATGGCAAAGCGGGCACGGGCGATCTCGTCCCTCCAGCAGAAGCCGTATGTCCTGGAATTCAACGAGCAGACCGTGACGCTGATGCCTCTGGCGGAAGCCCTGATCGATCCCCGGGATCGTGAAGAGGCGGCAGCCGCGCAAGAGGCCCGGGAGGCCAAGGCGGCCGCGGGAGGTGAATCGGCGAGCAAGGGATTCGCGGCGATGCATGCCAGCTACACCGTGGACCCGGACATCCGGATCTTCATCCGCCGCTGGGCGAGCGATACCTGGCTGCCGGTGAACGCGAAGAACCGGCACCTGTGGCGCTTCGATCCCCAAGGCTTCTGCGAACCCGTCGGGGTCCGCCTGGAATTCGGCCGCAGCTGGATTGAAAACGAGTTTCATCCCCTGACCGGAGGCATCCGGGATACGGCCAAGGAAATCTACTGACCGATCCGATCTCACTCTCATGAAGTCCCCGCAACGCCGCAACCGGCACCAGCGCCGCCACGCCGCTGGCTTCCTGCTCATGGAAGTCATCCTGGCGATCGGCGTGTTCGCCATCGCGGTGACCGGCTTCACGCTGGCACTCAGCCGCACCGCCGACCTGGCGGAACAAGGGCGGCGCGAACTGACCATCACCCGGCTGCTGCAAAGCTCGCTGGCGGAAGCGATGTCCTATCCGGTGCTGGAAGAGGGCAAGACCTCGGTGGCGGTGGACGAGATGAAGGAGGCGGGGATGGAGATCGAGACGATCGTGGAACTGCTGCCGGAAATGGAGAACGAGGACGGCCAGCTTTTGCAGGAGATGTATCGCATCGAGGTGGCGGCCCACTGGGTGGAGAACGGGGTGCCGCAGGAACAAACGGCCGAAACCTGGCGGTACTCGCGCCTTTACCAGCCATGAAGAATTCCACCGTCCAGCGCCCGGCCAATCGTGGCGGCTTCACCTTGCTAGAGGTGGTGCTGGCGATGGGGCTGCTCGCCCTCTTGAGCGGGATGATTTTCTACGCGGCGAATGCGAATCTCCAGCTCGGCAATGCCGTGGTGGAGCGCCAGAACGAGGAGGCTGAAAAGCACGCCTTCATCGAGCTGATGTCGCAGCAATTTGCGTCCCTGCCGGGCAACACCCGGATGGAGCTGCTATCGAAGGATGCGGGCACCCACTATACTTCCGACCTGACGCTTCAGAACGTGCCGATGACTTTCACGTGGGCGGGGGCGGAGAAGGTGGCGAAGGCGGTCCAGCTCTCCACCGTGCTGAAGCGGGACGGCTATCTGGACATCGTGCTGCGCTACTATGAGGAAGAGATCCTCGAGGACAGCGACAACGCGCAGAACAACAAGAAGGTGGATCCCTTCGCGGAAGTGGTGCTGCTGCAGGACGTCCGCACCTTCGAGTGGCGGGTGCTGGATGGCCGCACGATGGAGTGGAACTACGACTGGGATCTGGTGGGGCGCTTGCCGCTGCAGATGGAGCTGACGATTGCCTTCGGCAAGGAAGGCGAGCCGATGCGGCAGATTTTCTGGATCACGCCGAAGCAGGACCCCGAGGTGGCGATGCGCACGCTGCAGCAGCAGGCGATGACGGGTGGGATTGGCGGAGCGGGTGGCTTGGGTGGTGGTAACGGTATTCAAATAGGCGGTCCTGGAGGTCAGGGCGGTGGAGGCAGGGGACCTAATGGAGGCGGCGGTGGTCGCGGTCCTGGCGGCGGAGGTGGTGGCGGTGGCCGCGGTCCGGGTGGTGGAGGCGGCGGCGGCGGTGGTCGTGGCCCTGGAGGTGGTGGTGGCCCTGGAGGTGGTGGTGGTCCATTACAAGGAGGTGGCCGATGAAAAATTCTCGAACCAAGTCCAGGGGCTCGGCCCTTGTCGCGGTGCTGTGCCTGATCGCAATCCTTGGGATTGCCTCGATCGCTGCGATCCGGGTGGTGGCCTTTGATTCGGACGTGGCCACGTCGCAGATTCACGGTTTCCGCGCGGAGCAGCTGGCGGAGATGGGGATCGCGGTGGCGTCGAATCCGGCGGTGAAGCGCACGGATCCCTTGCTGAAGCAGTTTTCCGGAGAGAGTGGCGAGGGCTTCGAGGCCCGCATCATCTCCGAAGGGGAGAAGTTCAACATCAACGCGATCCTGCTCCGCAAGGACGAGCAGTTCCTGAAATCGCTCTTCAGCGACTGGGGGCTAACCCTCGAAGAGTCGCAGATGATGGTGGACGGGCTGATGGACTGGGTGGACCAGGACGACGAGGTGGGCCTCAATGGCGCCGAGTCGAAGTGGTATCTGGACCAAAAGCGGCTCAACCAGCCCTTCAACCGGCCCTTCTACAATCTCGACGAAATGCGGCTGGTGCGCGGCATGGACTACGTCGAAGCCGTCCGGCCGGACTGGCGGAATTGGTTCACGATCTGGAGTGGTGGCGCGCTCGACCTGAACGAGGCCTCCGCCGAATTGATCGCCGCGGCGTGCGAGATCACGCCGGAGGACGCGAATGTGATTCCCGAGACCGTCCGCGGTCCGGATGGGATCCGCGATACCGATGACGACGCACCGTTTCAATCCGTCGAACAAGCGCTTGCGCTTCTAGGCGTGGACGCCAGCCTGCGCCCTGAAATTTCCGCCCGCGTGACTGTGAACGATTCAACCACCCGCTTGGAAAGCATCGGCACCGTGGCCGGGGCGAAGCGGAAAATAACAGTCATCGTGCGCAACCGAACCGGAAGACCGGCGGTTTTGGAACGAACCGAGGAGGTGATGCCTTGAGCAAACAACAGGAAATGTCGCTGCTAGTCCCGGGTGCCCGGGGCTGGGAAATCTGGAAGCAAGCTACGACCGGCGGCTTTGTGCTGCAATCGGCCGACGGTCCTGCGCGTGCCTCGGAGCTGAGCAGCCTGCCCACGGGCAATCTGGCGATGCTGTTCCCGGTGCGCGGCTATCACGCGCTGCCCTTCAAGGCGTCCAGCACGGATGACTCGCTCTTCGACGACCTGGCGGCGATGCATGCGGAGCGGCTGGGCGTGCGCGCCGATCCGATGGCGGGCCAGCTTTCCGATACTTTCGTTGTCACCAAGGAGGAAGAGTCCGCGACCTTGCTCGGGGTGGTGCTGAAGTCACCGGGCGATGGCGACTTGCCGCCGCGCAGCCCGAAGGAGTTCGATATTTCCGCGCGTGCCTATGAGGTCCGCGGCGAGGCGGTGGCGGTGTGGATGGAATTCAGCCGCTGGGTCTTCGCCTTCTACCGGAATGGCAAGCTGCTCTACTCGCAGGCCACCTCAAGCGGTGGTGCCGCGCCGGATGCGGGGTGCCTGAAGGATATTCACCTCGCGCTCGGGCAGATGGCCATCCAAGGCCTCCAGCTCAAGCCCGAGGCGGTGCATGTCTGGTCGCCGGAAGGCGATGCGGGCAGCGCCGGCAGTCTGGCGGGCGGCTTCAATGTCCCGATCAAGGTAACGCCGCGCCCGGATCCGGTGCTGCCGGAGCCGCGCAGCAAGCTGCTGCCGGCCGACGTCCGTGCGGCCCGCCGCGCGGCCAAGTCCCGCCAGCAGAAGACGCTGGCGGTGGCCGCGGTGGTGATCGCCTACCTCGGCGCGGCAGGCTGGTTCGGCTACGGGCTGTGGAAGGATCAAAGCCAGATCAAGAAGCTCAAGGCGCAAGCCGAGTCGATCGCCCCGGCGGCGGACCGGCTGGCCTACGAGCAGCATCTGGCGATGTGGACCGAGCTCGATCTGGTGGTGGATGGCAACAAGGCGCCGGTGGAAATCATGTCCCGGATCGCGAAGGCGATCCCGCCGAATTCGGGCCTGCGCCTCAAGGTGGCCGATATTTCCGCCAACGAAATCAAGATCAACGGTGAAGCGCAGCAGGCCCAGCCGGTCAGCCAGTTCAGCGTGAACCTGATGAAGAACATGTCCGAGTTCAAATGGGAGAACCCGCCGCCCTCCAACTCCAACAAGGGCTGGACTTTCACCTTCACCGGGACCCGTCCCGATCCCAACGCCACCAAGTGATGTCGATTTACCGACAAGATTCCCTTCCGGCGGCATTTTCCTCCCGTTCCGACCTTTCATGAGCGACCGCGAAAGAAAACTGGTGCTATTCTTCGGCCTTGCGGCGTTCCTGCTGGTCAATTTCTTCGTCATCTCCTGGTTCCAGAAGCAGAAGCTGAAGATTTCCAACAATCTGATCGCTGCGGAAGCTGAGGTGCAGCACGCCGAGGCGGCGGCTGGCAACTACGAGACCGTGGGGGAGGAAATGACCTGGCTGAACAACAAGATGCCGAGCCCGAAGGCCGGCCAGCTTGTGGCGACGGAACTGGAGACCTACGCGACGAATCAGGCGGGTACCCACCAGCTGACGGTCGAGAAGAAGGATTTCAAGCCGAACGACGAGACGGGGGCGCATTTCCACCGTGCGAAGTTGCAGTACAAGGTGAGCGGCCGTGAGGACTCGCTCTACCGCTGGCTGGATCGCCTGCAGATGCCGGATCAATTCAAGGCGGTGACCGCCCTGCGCCTCCAGCCGGATGCAAAGGACGACACGCTGATCGATGCCACCGTCGATGTGGAACAATGGTATGTGCCCGTGACCGAGGGCTCCGATGCCACGCCTTCCGATACGCCTGAGCCAAGCCCGGATGCCGCCCCGGCACCGGAAGCAGCTCCCGCGCCCGAGTCCGATACCGATTCGGCCCCCGAAGCCATCAAACCGCCGACCCAATGAAAACGATCGCTTTTCTGACGCTCCTTCTTGCTGGGACGACCGCCTTTGCCGCGGGACCGCCGGTGAAAAAGCCGGTGACCAGCTATCTGCACCTTTCCCAGAACTCGCCCTTCACGACCAAGCCGGTCGTCACGGCGGAGCATCGGGAAGATACCACATTCGAAGACTGGGCGCTCGGTGGCGTCTCGGAGGTCGAGGGCGGTTACATGGTGACCCTGGTGAACAAGAAGAACCAGGGTGAGACCCAGGTGATCAAGCCGCGCGGTACCGTCCACAGCACGAAGGACGAGATGAAGTGGATCAACCCCGGCGCGCCCGGCAGCTTCAAGGTCGACAAGGTCGAGTTCGGCAAGAAGAGCTGGAAAGACACCATCGTGATGGTCTCGGTCGGCGACAAGAAGGGGACGATGAAATTTGACGACAAGCAAATGGCTCCGACCGCCGCGGCGGCCGCGCCGGGCGGAAACCGTCCGCCAGGTCAGCCCGGTCAACCGGGGCAGCCCCAACCCGGCCAGCAAGTGCCGCAAGTCCAGCAGCCCGGTCAGCCGGTGCTGCCGCCCAATCCTGCCGTGGTGGCTCCCCAGCAGCAAGGTGGTGGCAACAACCAGCAAGGAAACCGCCCGCCTCGCCAGCGCGTGCTGCCGCCCGCTCCGAACTCCTCGGGCCGTCAAAATCGCTAACTTTCTCCCATGTTGTCGAAATCGCATTTCCTCTTGGTCGGCGTGATCGCGTCCGGGACCGTGCTTGCCGAGCCGCCGGCGGACAAAGGGCATTCGCACCTTTGGTTGAAGTCGCCGTTCACCAATCCACCGCTTCCGCCCGTCCATGACGCCCCCGATCCCCTCAATGATTGGGCGCTCGGTGGCGTTTCCGAGGTCGAGGGCGGCTACATGGTCACGCTGGTGAACACGAAGAACCAAGGCGAGACCCAGGTCATCAAGCCACGCGGCACCGTCCACAGCACGAAGGACGAGATGAAGTGGCTCAATCCCGGCGCGCCCGGCAGTTTCAAGGTCGAGAAGGTTGAATTCGACAAGACGAACTGGAAGGACACCACCGTGCTGATCTCGTCCGGTAGCAATAGCGCGACGATGAAGTTCAGCGACACGTTGCTCGCTCCAACCGCCCCGGCAGCGCCGGCCGGCGGAAACCGTCCATCAGGCCAGCCCGTGCTGCCTCCCAATCCTGCAGTTGTTCCGCCCGCCCCACAGCCGGGCAATCCAGTCAAACGCCCGTCGCACCCACCTGTTCTGCCTCCCGCTCCGCACTCCTCAGGCCGTTCCAACCGCTAAGTTTCTCCAATGTTGTCCAAATCGCATTTCCTCCTCGCCGGCCTGATCGCTACCGGGACCGCGCTAGCCCAAGTGCCACCGCCGCCACCGGCCGGGGCTCCCGTGCAACCGGGTGCCATCCCGGCCGCCCAGCAAGCGGGTTTGAAAACGCCTGATCCGAGGTCGATCAAACAGGAAGGCTATCTCGAACCAAAGATCAATGGCGAGCGTCTGGCGGAAATCTACTCCGAGCTGACCGGCCGCCGCGTGACCGTGAGCAACGCCGCGATCACGGCCGAGTTCCGGTTCGTGCAGCAGGGTCCGATCACCTACGGGGAAGCCGCGGAACTGCTCAAGGTGGCCGCGGTGATGGAAGGATTCGTTTTCATCCCGTCCGGCGAGAATCACGACCGGCTGGTTTATTCGCAGAACGTCGCTACCCCGGGTGGCGAGCACCTGCGCACCGTGACCGATGCCGCGGACCTGCCGGAGGGTGAGGAGGTCGTCACCTATGTGATGCAGCTGAAGCACATCAAGCCGGATGAGGTGGTGCGAACCTTCACTGCGGTCGTGAAGCAGTTCGGAAACTTCGGCTCGGTGGCCGCGGTGCCGAATGCGGCGTGCGTCCTCATCACGGAGAAGTCCTCGCTGATCCGCCGCCTGATCGAGCTTCAGGACGTGATCGACGTGCCGAAGAGCGATGTCGGCACGAAGTTCATCAAGGTCCAGTACGCGGACGTGCAGGAGCTTTCCGAGATCCTCAACGAGATTCTCAACACCAACAACCAGCAGCAGAGCACGGCCGGCGTGCAGCGCGTCCAGAACGGGGCTCCTGCACCGGTGGTAGCACCGGGCGGCGCCGTTCCAGCAGCGGTGCCGGGGGTGACGGGTGGTGAAGGCGGCGGGGCGGGGGAAGATGTGCCGATCCAGATCGTGCCGAGCCCGCGGACCAACCAGATCTTCGCGATGGGACGACCGGTGGACATCGTCTTCGTGGAAAGCCTCGTGGCAGGCTTTGACACGCCGACCGACACGCGCAACTACCTGCGCCGCAAGCTGAAGTTCCTGGCCGTGGCGGACTTCCTGCCGGTGGCCGAGCAGGCCCTGCAGCGTGCGTTCGGTGGTTCGAATAACCAAGGCGGCGCTACCGGTGGCACGCAGGGCGGCGGTCGCTCCGGCGCGAACTTCGGCGGCGGTGGTGGTGGCAACAATTCCCGCACCAACCAGGCTTCCTCTTCTCGCAGCAGTGGTAGCAGCCGCTCGGGAAGCAGCGGCAGCAGCAACGGCTTCGGTAGCAGTCAAAGCGGCAGTGGCAGCAACGGCTTCGGCGGTAGTGGCGGTGGCAGTGGTGGCGGTAGTGCCGGTGGCGGTGCCAGCGGTGACACCCTCGTCAACAACGCCCCGACTGCCCAGCTTGTCGGACGCACCTTGCTGGTGGCGGACAACATTACCAACTCACTGGTGGTCCAAGGTCCGCCAGCGAGCCTGGAGGTGATTGGCCAACTGCTCGACGAGATCGACGTGAAGGCCGAGCAGGTGATGATTTCCTGCATCTTCGGACAGCTCCAACTGAACGATGACCTGAACTACGGTCTGGATTTCCTCCGCGAAGTGGAAAGCCGCGGCGACAACAAGATCGGCGGTCGCGGGGGCAGTGGCGCGGGTCCGACCCTGCCGCTCGATGGCAGCGCCTTCGATCCCGGCGACCTTGCCGCGACGGCTGGCCTCGGCCTCTACGGGAAGATCGGTCCTTACCTGAATCTTTACCTTCAAGCGCTGCAGGCGACCACCAAGTTCAACATCGTTGCCCGTCCGACCGTGTTCATGGCGAACAACCAGACGGGCCGGATCCGCAGCGGTCAACAGATCGCAGTGCCGACCAACAGCTTCAACAGCGGCACCACCGGCCAGAGCACCAACATCGACTACCGCGACGTGGTGCTCGATCTGGAAGTGACCCCGCTGGTGAACTCGCCGGATGAAGTCACGCTCCAGATCTCGGTGCTGAATGACGAAGTCGTGGGCAGCCAGGTGATCGAAGGGGTCGGCGAGGTGCCGACCATTTCCACCCGCGAGTTGCTGACGACGGTCACCGTGCCGAACAACGAGACGATCGTGCTCGGTGGCTTGATCACCACACGCAACAACCAGAAGCGCTCGGGGATCCCGCTGCTCAGCCAGATCCCTTACATCGGGGGGATTTTTGGTTCGACGACGAACGAGACCGACCGCGAGGAGCTGCTCGTCTTCATCCAGCCGAAGATCATCAACGACAAGGGCACGCTCTATGACGGTCAGGCGGACGTTGACTCCCGCTACAAGTTCGACGACGAAAACCGCGAATTCATCGATGGTCCAGGCGTGCTGCCGACCAAGGAAGCGCTGGGCAAGCCGGCTACCTCTGGCAAGGCGAAGAACGCTGCGCCGGTGCCGGTGGTGGAAGAGCAGGTGCAGGCTCCGCATCGCGTTTCCAGCCGTCCGAAGGGCTTCGTTAAGAATCGCTGAATAACGGCGAAAAATCGATTCACAGGGGCCGCAGAGATGCATTCTGCGGCCCTTTGTATTCCGGGACTTGCCAAAATCCGGGAACGGGTCTCAGTTTGTCGCGCAGAACTCCGGAGACGCCCGGAAACTATCAAAAACCTCGCAATTTTAGCTCCATGCCTGAAATGAACGAAGCGGACCTTCCACCGAACGTGAAGGCCCTGTATCTGAAGGCCCGCAGTGCCGTTCAGACCAATAATTACGGCTACGCCATCAAGCTGCTGCAAAGCATCCTGAAGGATGCTCCAACCTTCCTTGTCGGGCGCCAGGCGCTCCGGCATTGCGAGCACCTCCACACCGGCGGCCCGAAGAAGACTGCCAAGGTCTTCGGTTTCAAGACCGGTGGCGTGGGCCTCATGAAGGTCGCCAGCCAAGTGAAGAAGGATCCCGCCGCCTCCCTCGTGATGATCGAGGAGGAACTGGAGAAGGATCCCTACAACCCGGAAGCCAACGATTTGCTTTTCGAAGCCTTCAACGCAATGGGGCTGCCGGATAGTGCCGCCTTCGCGCTGGAGACCGTTCGCAAGGGCCATCCGGAGGAATCCAAGCTGCTTCACAAGCTCGCCGAATTCTACCTTCACCGTGAGGATCCGGCGAAGGCTGCCGAGGTCTACCGCGACATCATCAAGCATCACCCGACCGACTCGGTCGCGATCAAGGGTGAGAAGGACTGCACCGCCCGTGCCTCGATGCAAAAGGGCGGCTGGAGTGAAACCGCCAGCATGGCGGACCTTGCGCGCAACAAGGGTGAGGCTGCCGAGCTCGATGCCGCCGGCAAGACCGGTCTGACCCGCGATCAGCTCGAAGATCGCCGCGATCGTCTCATCCTGAAGTACAACGAGGATCCGAACCAGCTTCCGATCGTCAAGGATCTGGCCAGCATCTTCGAGCAGCTCGAAGACTGGTCCAACTCGCATACCTTCTACTCGTGGGGCTTCAGCCTCAGCAACGGTGACGTGGCGCTGCAGACCAAGGCCGGCCACATGAAGGACAAGATGGAGGAGCAGCAGCTCAAGGATCTGGAAGCGCGTGCCGCTTCCAATCCCGACGACCCGGAAGTCCAGGCCATGCTTGCCGAGCGCAAGTCGTCCCGCGTCGCCGAAATGGTTGAGGAAGCCAAGGCTCGCGTCGACGCCAACCCGACCGACCCGACGCTCCGCTATCAGCTGGGTCAGGCTTATTTCAATGCCGGCGACTACAGCAATGCCATCCCTCACCTCCAGCAGGCCAAGCGCAACCCGCACATCCAGTCGAAGGTGCTGCTGCTGCTCGGCCGGACCTTCAAGGAGAAGGGCATGCTCGACATGGCTGCCAAGCAGCTCGCCGACGCGCTCGGCGACCTTGTCGGCATGGACAACGTGAAGAAGGAAGTCCTTTACGAGAAGGGCCTGATTCACGAGCAGATGGGCGACAAGCAAGGCGCGCTCGATGCCTTCAAGCAGATCTACGAAGTCGACTACGGCTATCGTGACGTGGCCCAACGCGTCGAGTCGTCGTACGGCGGCTGATCGCTTCTGAATTCAAATTTGAAAGGGCGCGGAGGTGAGAGCCTCCGCGCCTTTTTTTGTGGGATGGGGAGGTGCTCCGCTGTCGACTAACAGCTCTGCAATGCTGGAAGGCCTCAGGCTTTTCGCGGCCTGCGATCATGAGCTCGTCGAACCGGGAGAATATGAGCGTTACGAGTGTGATGGGATTCTGTTCAGTGGTGGCCAGTGAAGAGGGTCGACATTGAAGACTGCGAATTAGG
Organism: Luteolibacter sp. Y139; assembly: GCF_038066715.1. Taxonomy (NCBI): domain Bacteria; kingdom Pseudomonadati; phylum Verrucomicrobiota; class Verrucomicrobiia; order Verrucomicrobiales; family Verrucomicrobiaceae; genus Neoluteolibacter; species Neoluteolibacter soli. Next base: position 79,302 of record NZ_JBBUKT010000002.1, read on the forward strand.
TGACGACATGGTCCTTTTTGAGGGGGTGCCCTTCAGCGGCATTCTCTTCGCGTTGCATGACGATGGAATCATTGCCTATGAACATGAATTCCGAGACGGCTTTCCAGACGGCATCTCCAAGGATTGGCATCAGAATGGAGTGCTGCGGAGAGAGGCGTGCTTCAAATGGGGGCGCGTGGATGGGTTGGTAAAAGAGTACTACCCGAACGGAGAAAGGATGCTGGAAAAGGAAGTCGAGTTTGGTGCGACAGTCGCCCTGCAGCGATGGGGTGAGGAGGGCCGGTTGGTGGAAGATTGGGTCGTGGATCTGGACTCGGCCACGGGGAGATACGTGGAAAGATGCCGGAGGGAAGTTGCCGAGCTTGGCTCGCGCTTGAACGTTGGTTCAAGGCCGGGGGAGGATTGATCCGCTGCATCCGAGATCCGGGAAGGATGCCGAGGCGATCCTTTCCCGGCAGCTGATCACTTTTGGATTCAAATTTGAAAGGCGCGGAGGGGGATGCCTCCGCGCCTTTCTGTTGGGACGGGGAAAGCAGTCAAAATCACTGCGCTTGATAGCGGAAGGGATCCTGAAATTTCTCGTCGGTGGTCACCGTGGTATCGGTGAGGGTCTTGAGGAAGGCGACGAGGGCGGCCTTCTGGGCGTTGGTCAGGTTGAGGCGGCGGGGTTGTCCGCCGTTGGGGCCGCCGGGGGGATTGCGGAGCGGGGCGGAGAGGTTCGGGTGGTTCACCACGCCGCTGTTATAGAATTCGACGACTTGCTCGAGCGTGGCGAAGCGACCGTCGTGCATGTAGGGCGCGGTGAGTTCGATATTTCGCAGCGACGGCACCTTGAAGAGTCCTTCATCCTGGATCCGGCCACTGATCGCGCCAACGCCCTTGTCGATGTAGGGGTTCTCGAGGCCGTTGTTGAAGATGAGGTTGCCGGGCACGAAGTTATCGCTGCCGTGGCAGGCGTTGCAGTTGCCGGCGCCATTGAAGATGGCGCGCCCCTGGTTCTCCTGGGCGGTGAAGTTGTTGAAGTTGGGGACCCCCAGGTCATACTTCGAGCGGCTGGAAATGATCGAGCGGACGAACTGTGCGAGCGCCTTCGAGATGCGGTCGCTGGTCACGGCGGGTGTTCCGAAGGCGTCGGCGAACAGCTCGGCGTAGAAGGGTTCGGCTGACAGTCGTGTGACCAACAGATCGAGGGTCATGCCCATCTCGACGCTGTTTTGAATCGGCTGGAGTACTTGGTCTTCGAGCGTCGCGGCGCGCTCGTCCCAGAAGTAGTGTTCGCGGAGGTAGTACTTCGCGCTGGTGAGTCCCATCGAGTTGCGACCGGTCAGGCCGCCGGCGAAGCCGACGCTGAATGTCTTCGGATCCGAGAAGCCGTGGGCGGCCTGATGGCATGAGGCGCAGGAGATGGTCTGATTGGCCGAGAGCCGCTTGTCGTAGAAGAGTGCGCGGCCGAGGGTGGCACCGGCGTTGGTGGTGGCGTTGTTGGCCGGGGTATTGTCCTGGGCCACGATGGGCGGTGCCAGCAGGTGGGCGGGCAGGGTGGGATTCGCGTAGTTGAAGAAGGTCGCCGGCAGGAGCAGGGCTGAGTCCGCATCCGAGGAAACGGTGCCGGCTTCGTCGGAGTTCAGGCGGAAAAAGCGCCGCGAGCCATTGAGGGGCATGGGAATGCTCAGGGAGCCATTGAAGACCCGGTAGGTGGCTCCATTGGTCCAGTCGCCAAGGTGATCCGAAGTCTGGACGCGCCAGGCGTGATTGCCCGGGTCCTGGACATCGAGAACGAGCTGATTGCCCGCCCTGCGCGTTTGCACGGTGGCCGCTTCGGCGGGGGCCTGCACGGGCACCTGGGCTGCGGCGGGGAGGGCGGTGACAGCGAGAAGGAGGAGCTTTTTCACGGTGTCACCGAAGCCCCAATCCCGCCTCAAGGGCGAGGAACTTTACCTTTCCTTCACATCCGGGCGGCGACTTTTACTTTCGCCTAACGGGAGAGCCCGCGGACTACTTCGCCAGCCGCTTTTCGAGGGCGAGATCCGGTGCCGCGCCGCGCTCGAGGGCATTGTGGTAGAACTCAAGTCCCTGCTTCTTCTTGCCCTGCTTGGCGTAGAGGAAGGCGAGGTTGAAGTAGGGATCAGGCATGGCGTCGTTGAAATCGATCGCCGCCTTGAATTCCTTTTCAGCTTCGTCTTCCTGACCCATGTCGAAGCAGAGCTTGCCGAGCACGACCCGGCCTTCGGCATGGGTCGGGGCGAGTGTCACGCTGCGCTTGAGGGCTTCCTGAGCCTCCGCGTAGTCGCCGGTCTGCATCAGCGAGTAACCGAGCATGCGGTGGGCGTACGGGTTGTTGCTGTCGATGACGGTGGCGTTGCGGAAGGCCTTGGCGGCTTCGGCAGGGTCGCTGAGTTTCAGCTGGACCACGCCTTGCATGCACATGGTGCCGGTGTCGCCCGGGTTGTGATCGAGCACCATTTCGAAGAGCTCGCGACAGGATTGATAGCGGCCGGCCACGAAGGCGCGGGTGGCAGCGTCGATGTAGGGACGGTTGCCGCCTTCGAGTTCGGCGATGCTGGCATCGACTTCCGACTGCGGGCGACTGCCTGAGAAGACGAACTCATCATCGACGCGATGGCCGCGGTCCTTCACGAGTTCCATTTCCTGCGGGCTGAGCGCCAACTCGGAGCCCTTGAAGAGGTCGAGGGCTTCCTTGATCTTCTCATCCTTCTCGGCCTTGTCGCCCACGACGTCGACCAAGAGCTCGGCGGATTGACGGCGACGCTCTTGAATCCGGAGCTGCTTTTGGATGATGCCCCGTAGCATTTCCGACTCCGCGGGATCGGCACCCTTGGCGGAAAGGGCGGCCGTTTCGGTACGCAGGCGGCGTTCAAGTTCCTCGATCCGCTGGTCCTGGGCGGCCTTGTCGCGCTTGAAGGCGTTGATGTTGTCCTTCGCCAGGGCAAGGTCGCGCATGGCCTCGATCAGCTCGTCCTGGGTGGCGTTGTGATCCTTGTTGAGGCGCTCGATGGCTTCCTTGGCATCCCGCAACTGGTGGGCGAGATCCATGTTCTGATCGATGACCTTTTGAATCCGGTCGCCATCCTCGCTGGCGAGCAGGGCTTTCATCTGATCGCGCTCGCGAAGCAGGCCATCGCGTTCTTCGCGCAGCGCATCGACGTCCTTCTTCAAGGAAGCGAGGCTGCTTTCGAGGCCGGCGATCTTCTGATTGGCGCGGGCGAGTTCGTCGTTCTTGGCGCGAAGTTCGTCCTGCATCGCGCGAAGCTGCTTCTGCTGGCCGGCGATGACGTCGTTCTGGACCTTGCGCTCCTGTTCCAAGTTGCGTTCCAGGTCGGCGGCCTTTTGGGCGAGGCGACCACGCTCGACATTCAGGGCGTCGGTCTGGGCACGGGCATCGCGCGTTTCCTTTTGGCTTTGGGAGAGCGCCTGGGTCACGGCTGCGCGTTGGCGTTCGGACTCCTGCAGCTTGCCGTTGATGCTTTTCAACTCGTCCTGCATCGGCTGCTCGGCGAAGCGGGAGCGGAGCTGCGCGAGTTCATCCAAGGCGCGCTTGCGTTCGGCTTGGGCGAGATCGCGCTGCCTCGCCATATCGCGGGCGGCGGATGCTTCGCGGTCGGCTGCATTCGGGTTCGGAGTTTGGTTCTGATTCTGACCCTGGCTCTTGTTCGAGTCGGCCAAGTCGGACTCCAGCTCCTTCACACGGCTTTCAAGCTCGGCGATTCTCCGGGTCTCCAGAGTCTCGACTTCACGAGCAGGCTGCACGGGAGCGGCCGGGATGCCATTGTTCAGCGGGCGGGGGGCTTCGCCCTCGATCACGCCGGTCTTGGCTCCGCCTTCGAGTTCGGCGATTGCTTGGTTCTTGCGTTTGTTTTCCTCAAGCGCGAGGGGGCCGACGCTATCGATGGTCTCCTGGGTCTGGGTGCGGCGTCCGGTGACCATCTCCGGCTTCCAGAGCGGGTAGTAGGAGGAGACCTTGCCAAAGAGCTCGCGGGCACGAAGCAGCTTCTCCAAGGCGTCCGCATACTTCTTCTCGCCCTGCAATTTCTCGGCATCGCGAGATAGCAGCCAGCCTTGGAAATAGACGTCGGAGGGGTCGAAATTCGACGGTGCTTCCTTGCTCGGCGTGAGTGGGCCGGGCTGGATCGGGCCGGGCTGTTCCTGTGCGGTCGCGGAGAGTCCGGCCATGCCGATGGCACAGGCTAACAATCCGGCGCGGCCGGGAAAACGGAAGCGGCTCCGACTCATAGGGCGCGCACGCTAGGAAAGCCCGCGCTCCGCAGCAAGGGGGAAATCCGGACCGTTAGAGGGTTTCCGGGGGCTTGCAAATCCCTCGTAATCACATGGTCATCCCGGGTCGCGCGCAATGCCCGATGGCTTTGGGATTCAAATGCTTCCGAGGGCGAGTCTGACGGACTCGGAAAGCGGGGTGGTGGGGCGTCCGAGCAGCGTGCCGAGCTGGCGATCGTCATCAAAGAGAGCCCCGCGAGATGCGGCTGCATCGCTGTCTGCGAGGAGTGCTGCGAAGTGCTCTGGCAAACCGGCTTTCAGGAGGAATTCGCGATAGTCCGCTTCCGGCAGATCGCGGTAGGGGATCTCCTTGCCGCTTTGCCGGGAGAGCTCCGCGGCGAGCCCGGCGAGGGTGTAGGCCTCGTCTCCCGCCAGCTCGAAAATCTGGCCCGGCTCGACGGGGCTGGCGAGAACGACGGCCGCGGCTTCCGCATAGTCCGCCCGTGCTGCGGAGGAGATGCGGCCACTACCCGCGCCGCCCACCAAGGCTCCGTGGGCGAGTGCCGAGGGAATCGAGGCGGTGTAGTTTTCCGTGTACCAGCCATTGCGGAGGAGCGCGAAGGGGAGGCCGGAGGCTGACAGGTAGTCCTCCGTCTGCCGGTGCTCGTCGGCGAGGCCGAGCAGCGAGCGATCCGCGTGGAGCACGCTGGTGTAGGTCAGGAACTTCACTCCTGCGGCTTTGGCGGCATCGATGACGTTGCGGTGCTGGCTGAGGCGCTTGCCGACCTCGTTGGATGAAATCAGGAGGAGTTTCTCCACGCCGGACAGCGCGGCTTCAAGCGTGGCGGGGTCATCGTAGTCTGCCTGACGCACCGTGATGCCGAGGCCGGCGAGGTCGGTTGCCTTCACCGGGTCGCGGACGAGGGCGACCACCTGGTCGGGACGCAGGCGGTTCAAGAGGTGGTCGATGACGAGGCGGCCGAGCTGGCCGGTGGCTCCGGTGATGGCAATCATGGTGGGTAGGATTCGGGTTGATGTAGCATCGCTGGGATGCTTGGTTCCTATTCGATACCGAGTTCCCGAGGTGCCGCAAGAGGGGCTTTTTTTGGAACCCGGTTACTTTGGAGTAACTGCCATGAGCCTGCCTTTTCCACCTGTGGCCCCGGGGTCGGACCTCGCGTGCAAGTGTCCGGTCCGGGATGTGCTGGATCGTATCGGCGATCGATGGAGCCTGCTTGTCCTGCTCGTGATCGCGCCAAAGACGCTGCGGTTCACGGAAGTGAAGCGGGCGATCGGCGATATTTCGCAGCGGATGCTTTCCCAGACGCTGAGGACTCTGGAGAAGGATGGCTACGTCTTGAGGACGGTCTATCCGACCGTGCCGCCGAAGGTGGAATACTGCCTGACGGATCTGGGCCGGTCGTTGCTGGCAAGGATCGATCCACTGGTGGAGTGGGCGAATGCCCACCACGACCAAGTCCGCCAGGCACGCGAGTCGTACGTCCCGCCGCCGGCGGCCACGCCTTTGTGAGGCTCAATTGTCTTTTTGAGGAAGCGAAGAAAGGACCTCTTTCGTTTGCTTGAGCCGCCCTTTCACCATCTCCGGCTTCCAGTCAGGGTTGTTGCTGGCGACCTGCTCGAAAAGCTTAAGCGCCCGCTCTAGCTTCTGACGACTGTCTGTGACCTTGCCTTCCGTTTTCAACTTCTCGGCATCGCGAGAAAGCAGCCAGCCTTCGAAGTAGAGGTTCGACGGATCTGCCAGAAGTTCGCTGTCGGCATCCTGAGGGACGGCAGATTTGTCCGACTCTGCTGCTTGGAACTTCCGGTTTTCTTCTATCTGCGCGTCCTCCAGGCGCTGGATCTCGCGTTGCAGTTCCACGAGCCGGGTCATGGCTTCCTTGGTGTTTCCGGTCCTGCCGCGCTTTTGATCCTCCATCACACGTCGGGAAAGCTCCTTGCTCTCGGCGAGCAGGCGGCGCAGGGCTTCATTGCGCTCATCGTAGGCACGGCGGTCGTAGGCCGGTTTTTCGGTCTTTTCCTGGGCTGGGGGAACGGGAGGCTCGACTCCCACGGCTAGGTGGGGGCCAAGGGCGGACACGGCGGCGAGAAGGGAGAGGAACCGGGCCATAGGGTGCCCAAGCTAGGGAAAGGCCGGTCGAAGGATCAAGGCGGGACTTTCCAGCCGCCCTACCGCAGGAGCTTCTCCGGGACCTCGATGACCCGGTCGGCGGGCGCGACGAACAGCCGGTCGCCTTCCTCCCGGTCGACGATGGCACCGCCGGTGAACGTGCCGAAGGAGGGGAGGACGAGGATGTTCCGGCGGAGGAGGAAGCAGGGGAGGCGGAGGGAGGTGCGCTTGCCGTCCGCGATCTTGGCGACGGGGTGCCAGTGGGCGGCGACGACCGGGACGCCTTCCGGTGCGTCGGCGGGATCGTGGACGAGATGGACTCCGGAGTGCTCGATGGATGGGACGGCATTCAGCCAGTCAGGAAGGCGATGGAGTTTTCGATCGTGGTTTCCGATCACGAGCTGGAACGGCAGGCCGATTGTGTATAACCACGTTTCCAGCAAACGTTCGATCTCGCTGGAAAGCCCGGCGGGGGAATGAAAGAGGTCGCCATTGATCACAATCCGGGTGGCGCAGACTTGTTCACATATTGTTCCCAATCGGTTCAGATCCGCGCCGCTGTCGCCCTCGGGGATGGCGAGACCTTTCGCTTGAAACGCAGTCGCTTTGCCGAGGTGGAGGTCGGCGACGACGAGTGTGCGGTCGGGAAGGAGGACGGCCTTTCCGGGGAGCAGTTCCAGCGTTTGATTGAAGTGGTTGAGAATCACGAATTGGCGGCTTGTTCGAGCTCTTGAAGCATCTGTTCGAGTTGAGTGGCGGCGTCGCCGCCGGGCATGGTGGCGAAGAATTGTTCGGCCCAAAGGGGGAATGCCATCGGGGTCAGGTGCTCGGTTTCAATCAATCGTATGGGGCGTTGCTGGAGATCGAGAAGGGAATCACGGAGTCGACTGAATTCTAGCTGCTTCTCTAAAATTTCCCGCTGGGATTGGAGAAGTAGGAGATTCTCGGGGTCGTAGCGTTCCAGTACCTCGAAAAGGAGTCGTGAGCTTGATTGAAGCTCCCGTTGGCCCCGTTGCTGGCGGCCGGGGAGTTGCTGGAGAATGAGGCCGGCGACGCGGGCGACTTGGTGGAACTGGCGGCGAGCCAATTCCGCGGTGTTGAGACAGGCGATCACGTCTCCCAACAGATTTTCAATCGTTAGATTCAAGCGAATGATTTCCTCGCTGAGGTGCAGGCCGCGCTTGGCGGTCAGGCAGAAGCCGTAGTCGTTTTGTGTGACGGTGACACTCTGATTTAAACGAAGACGGTAGGCCATCAGGGCACCCAGTCCTTCGTGGACCAAGCGACCCGCCAAGGGGTAAACAAACAAGTGTTCACCTTCGCGGGTGCGGGCGTGTTCGACCACGAGGGTGCGGTCGTCCGGGAGGGCGGACCAGCGGCGCTGGATTTCCAGAATGGGGGCGACGGCCTTCATCTCCGGTGACGGAGGACCTTCGCCACGGAGGCGGGCGGCGGTGGCGTGGGCGAGTTCGGAGGAGAGCGGCATCTTGTTGCCACCCCAGATGGCGACGTTCCCTTTGGCATCGCGCTTGGCGGCGCGGACGGTGGCGATGCGTTGGTGGAAGCGGATGAGTTCCAATTTGCGGCCGGCGAAGATCAGCAGGTCGCCGGGTTTCAAACGACTGATGAAACCCTCCTCCACGGTGCCGAGCGTCTGGCCGCTGGCGAAGCGGACGCTGACATGGGCATCGGCGGAGATGGTACCGATCGAGAGTCGGTGCTGTTGGATGAGGCGCTTGTCATCGACGATGAAGCGGCCGTTTTCGAGGCGGGCCTTTTGATAGCGGGGGTAGGCGGCGAGGGCGCGGCCGCCGCTGGAGATGAAGCCGAGGGACCAGTCCCACTCGGTATCGGTGAGGTCGCGGTAGGCGTGGGTGGACTGGATTTCCCGCCGCATGGCGTCCGGCTCGAAGGGCTCGCCGATGGCGCAGGTGACGAGGTGCTGGACGAGGACATCGAGCGGCTTGAGGAGCGGGCGGCGGGCCTCGATGTGGCGGGCGCGGGCGGCGTCGCGGGCGGCGGCGAATTCCACCAGCTCCATGGCGTGGGTGGGGACGCAGAGGACGCGGGAGATTTTCCCGGGCTGGTGGCCGGAGCGGCCGGCGCGCTGGAGCAGGCGGGCGATGCCCTTTGGCGAGCCGACTTGGAGGACTTGATCGACGGGGGAGAAATCGACGCCGAGATCCAGCGATGAGGTGCAGACGACGCAGCGCATGCGGCCTTCGCGGAGGCCTTGCTCGACCTTTTCGCGCTCGGCGCGGTCGAGCGAGCCGTGGTGCATGGCGATCACGTCCTGCCAATCGGGCTTGAGCGTGAGCAGCTCCTGGAACCACAGCTCGGTCTGGGAGCGGGTATTGGTGAAGAGGAGGGTGGAGTTGGCCTTTTCGAGCTCCTTCACGACCTGCCGGGCAAGGCGGGTGCCGAGGTGGCCGGACCACGGGAAGCGGTCGATTTCCTTCGGGATGAGGGTGTCGATGCGGATCTCCTTTTTCAGGTCGGCGGAAACGGTGACGGCACCGGGAGCGGCGGTGCCGAGGAGGACATCGCGGGCTTGGTCGAGATTGCCGAGGGTGGCGGAGAGGCCCCAGATTTTCAGATCGGGGAACCATGCCCGGAGGCGGGCGAGGCAGAGTTCGGTCTGCACGCCGCGCTTGGTGCCGAGGAGCTCGTGCCATTCATCGACAATGACCGCGCGGAGGCCGGCGAGTTTTTCGCGCGTGTCCTCGTGGGTGAGCATCAGCGAGAGGCTCTCCGGGGTGGTGACGAGGCCGAAGGGGAGGCGCTTGCGCAGGCGCGCTTTGACGGCGGAGGTGGTGTCGCCGGTGCGGGCCTCGACCTGGAGCTGGGGGGCGAGGATTTCGAGTGGCTCGCGGAGGGAACGGAGGGTGTCTTGGGCAAGGGCCCGAAGCGGCGTGAGCCAGACGACGGAGCAGCCGTCAGGCTTTTCCTTCAGGGCCTCCGCGACGGGACCCAGCCAGACGGCGAGGGTCTTTCCCTGACCGGTGGGGGCGTGGAGCAGGCCGGATTTGCCGGCGGCGTAGGCTTTCCAGGTCTCCTTTTGGAAAGGAAATGGCTTCCAGCCGCGCTGCTTGAAGAAGGGCAGGAGGGGATCGGCGGGCATGGGAAAGGGCACCGATCCATCCGGGATGCGGTGCCCTAGGAATCAGCACGGGGAAGGGGCGGTCGCAAGCGCCGGTTAACGGCTGAGCGAACTCACGGCTGAGACGCTCGCGATCCCTGCGATGACGGCGCCGAGCAGCCCCAGACAGGTCGAAACCAGTGCGAGGATCCCAACAAATTTCCAGAAACCGCGCTGCTGTTCGAGCGCCTGCTCCAGATCCGCTGCGGACTGGCTCGACATCAGACGCAGGATGGCGGAGCCGTATTTCCATAGTTTCAACGATGGGAAGAGGTAAACCACAGACATGGCCAGATAGATCACGCCCATGATCACCGGCACCGCCGCGGCACCGGCGCCGCCACGGCTGCGCATGCCACCGACGGCTCCGGTGGCCATCATTGCCAGTGCAATGAAGATCATCATTCCCGCCGCGATGAAGCCGAGAACCGAGCACAGGCGGACCCATGGCTTGGTGCCGGCAAGCGCTTGGATAAAAGCGGGCGAGACGTAGCCGGTGGCCGTGGGGTAAGAGCTGCCGTAGGCACTAGGTTGATAGGGATTATCCATGTTGGGACCTATCAATCCCAAGCGGGCGGAAATGCCAAGCTGTGTTTGTTAGTTCAGCTTGGCCTGGTCTTCCGCACGACGACGGGGATGGGCTCCATGGCCTTGCCGGTGGCGAGGACGCGGTGGGGGAAGGGGATTTCGATGCCTTCGCGGTCGAAGGCTTCCTTGATGCGGAGGGGGATCTCATTCTTCACCTTCAGGACGTCTTCCTTGATGGTCCATGCGCCGATCATGAAGTTGAGTGATGACTCGCCGAAGCCGTTGAAGACGATGATGGTTTCCGGTTCATCGAGCACTGCGGGGTGAATGTCGGCGACTTCGCGGAGTATGCGCATGACGTGATCGATCTTCTCGGTGTAAGCCACGCCGATGGTGAGATCGACGCGGCGGATGGGGTAGCGGGTGACCGTGGTGACGGTGTTCTTCACCAGCATTTCGTTGGGGATTCGCACCGAGCGATTGTCGAAGGTTCGCAGGGTCAGTGCCATGAGGCCGATCTCTTCGACGGTGCCGGTGATGGTGCCGACTTCGATGATGTCTCCCCTTTCAAAGGGGCGCTCGCCGACGATGAAGAGGCCGGAGATGAGGTTCGAGAGAGAGGTCTGCGAGGCGAAACCGATGGCCACACCGGCGATGCCCGCAGCGCCGAGGACGGCGGCAAGATTGAAGCCGAACTCCTGGAGGATCGCCACCAGCACCATCACGTAGCCGGTGTAGCGGACGATTTTTCCGAGCAGTTCGCCGCCCTGTTGGCCGAGCCGGTGCCGGAGAAGTCGACCGACGATCCGCGAGATCAGCATGACCCCCGGGATGCCGGTCACTGCCACGACCAGCACCTTCGCGATCCGCTGGTAGGTCGGATTGGTCCAGAACTCGGAGATGAGGTCAGCGAGCATCGGATTTCAATCGTGCGGGTGAGTGACTCCGAGGAAAGTGGAGAAGGCCTCTTTCAGCATGCTGCGCCGCGCCCGGCCGAGCCGCGGTTGGGAGAGAGAGACGGCGTCGGCGGCTTCGCCGAAAGGCTTGCTGCCGAAGACCACGCCGCTCAGCGAATCGTTCTTCTCGCCGGTGCGGATGCGGGCGTGATTTGCCCAGAGCCTGCCCTGGTGTTCGAAGACGCCGAGGTGGCCGGTTTCGAAGAAGAGCCGCTCGAAGGGGAGCATGTGCGAGCCAGAGTTCGCAATCTCGACGGTGGAGATGATCGACATTTCCTGCCAGTCCTCCGGGACATACTGGCGACGTGCGCGGGTCTTCACGGAGTAGCACAGTGTTCCGGAGATCGGGGTGCCGTGCCAGGTGTTTGACGGCGGGTCGCTTGGCCAAGAGTGAAGCACCTCATACTGGCCCTCGCTGTGGGCGGTCAGCTCGATGAAGGCGGGGATGCCCACGTAGAACATTGCCTTCGCGCGTGGGGAAAGGTTAAGCGCGGCGCGAGGGCGGATGATGACGGGGCGGTCGGGAAAGACCGGGCGGAAGCGCAGCTTTACATCGTTGTCGCCGCGGTCCCAGCGCTGCCAGGGGAGGTCATCCGGCGGCATCTTGGCGTCATCGAGGCAAGAGCACTGTGCGCCGTAGAGCGGGGCGACGCGCCACTCACCCAGGATGCTGAGCACCACCAGCGTGAGATTGCCGAAATTGGCGCACAGCCACTCGCCATCCTGCAGGGTGCGTTCATGCCAGCGTTCAGTGGCGGCCATGGGAGGACGATGGAAAGCCGGTGGCCTCGCGGCAATGCCGAATCGCTCAGCTGCCAACCCGGATTACCCGCCAGAATCGCTTCGGTCCGGCGGGAATGGGGGCGCTGCGGGTGGTAAGCCCGCGATCCATGCTACCCGCCAGGGTTTCCACGGGTTGCCAGTTGTCGAGTTTGTCCGAGGTCTCGATCCGGTAGGAGCTGCCCGGGTTGCTCTGCCACTCCAGATTCGCGGTGCTTCCCGTGATGGTGAAGCCGGTCATGCGGAAGTCGCCGCTGTTGATATTGATGGCACCGATCGCCTCGAGGTCAAATCCGCCGCTTCCGACCGTGGGCGTGGGATCGTAAATGGGACGGTTGTCGCTGTCCTTGGTGGCTCCGTTGCCGATGATATCGACGATTCGCACGAAGCAGACGTGGTTCTTATCGAGCAATGGCGAGGCCGGCAAGGTGGCGAGGTCGAAGGGTGTGCCGTAGCCGACCTGATGCTTGCCGGCGAGGCCGTCGATGTTGGTGGGATCGACGTTGCCGAAGGCACCCACGGCGCTTGCTGTTAGGGAAGCGCTGGGGAATCGGAAGAAGTTCACGCCATCGCTAGAGACTTCGACGAAGGCGAGTTCGAGGAAGGTGGCGCTGAAGGAATTCTCGAAGACGGCGAAATCCGCGCCTGAGCCATCCTTTAGCGGGAAGGGGAAGTACATCGTGATCCGGCCGCCATTGCCGAGGCAGACGATATCGAGGGTATTGTTGGTGGCGGGACCGGTGGCCTTGGCGGGAGTTTTCCAAGTATTGTCGACGTCTGTGCCGTAGGTGATCTCCGAGTTGCCGCTGGCCCAAGCGACGAAGCGCGGGTCGGTCCTTACGATGGCCTCACTGCCTGCCGTGCCAGCTGCGCCGGAATAGGGACCGGCGTGGAGGACGGCGGGAATGAGGAAGGGAAGCAGGCGGAGTTTCATAGTTCGCGGCGGATGCCGATGAGTAGCTGGCGACCGGCGGCGGGATACCAGAGCCCGCTGTATTTGATCGTGGCGTAGCGCTCGTCGAAGAGATTGTTGATGCGGCAGTAGAGAGAAAGTCCGGGCTTGGGCTCGTAGCGGACCAGCAGGTTCGCTACGCCGTATGCAGGCAGCTTCTCGTGGGTGTTCTCGAAGTCGTTTCCTTCGAAGGAATCGCCGACGTGCTGGTATTCGGCCTGCACGGTGAGCCAGTCCTTCGGATGGCAGGCGAGTGTCGCGGTGAGCTCGCGATTGGGGACCAGGTAGACTTCTTTTCCGTCGTAAGGACCGCTGCGGAATTCGGCTTGTAGTGCCGTGAAATGAAAGGCGGCATCCCACATCCCGGTGTGGTAGCCGAGCGAGGTTTCAAGGCCTAGCCGGCGGGTGTCGGCGAGATTTACGTTAAGATTCTGGAGGTAGTCGTAGATGATCTCGCCTTCCAGCCACTGGGCGAAGCCATTCACGCGTAGCGTCCACGCATCGGGTGTCCATTCCGCGCCGAGTTCGATATTGTGGCCGGTTTCGGCCTGCAACTGGTCATTGAAGGGGACCGTGAGGGGGAAGCCCTGATAGGAGGCGATTTCGTCGGTCGAGGGTAGGCGATAGAGGCGATCGTAGCGCAGCCAGACGGAGATGTCGTCATTGGGTTCCCAACGGATGCCTGCCTGGAAGGCGGTATTGGATTCGTCCGTGCTGCGGGAGAAATTTAGCGCGGGATCGTTCGGGAAGGTGTAGCTGCGGGCGCTGGCATCCACGGATGAACGTTCCCAGCGCGCGGAAGTACTAAGGTGCCAGTATTTCCATGGCTCCCACTGGGCGCCGGCGAAGATGCCCACGATGTCGCGCTCCAAGGAGGCGTCCGTGGTGCGGTTCAGTCGCTGGATTTCGGCGTATTGGGAAAGATCGAGCGTGTCCCGCCGCAGGGAGAGTCCGGCCTCTGCCGACCATGAGTCGCCGGAGATCTGGAAGCGGGGGGATAGGGTGAAGGTGTCGAGAAGGTTGTCCGTGTGGAAGCCCGGTCCGAAATTCCAGGCGAGGTCGCGCTGATAGATGGAAAGCGGGATCTCGAAGGTCGGGCCTTTGTTCGTCCCGAAGGTCAGCTTGCCGTCCGCGTTCCAGCGCGTTTGTTCGCTGAAGTATTGGTCCCCCTGGCCTGATTGCGCGTAGATCGATTGGCGGGGATCGAGAAGGTAGCGCTGCTTGGTGAGTGGGCCGGGAAAGCCGCCGCTTTCATCCGCCCACGACACGCCGAAGTCCGCGCCGATCCAATCGACGAGCTGCTTGTCCCAGCGGAGGGACGCGGTTTGCAATTCGCTGAAGGCATTGTCCCGCCAGCCATCGGTGAAATTCCGCTCGGCATCGAAGGTGATGCCGTTGCCATCGATCAGGCTGCGGTGGCTGAGCCTGGCCAGCGTGTAGCCATCGCTGCCGCCCGCGGCTTCAACTACGGTGGACTCCGTACTTCCGCCGCGCGTGACCAGATTGATCACGCCTCCGACGGCATTGTCGCCGAAGCGCGCGCTCTGGCTGCCGCGGAGGATTTCCACTTTCTCCAGCCGAGCGATGGGGACTTCCAACCATGACACGCCGGCCATGTCCGGGCGATTGATCGGGCGGCCGTCGATCAAGACCAGCACGCGGGACGACGAGTTCTCGCCGAACCCGCGCAGGTGCACGGTGCTGTCCGCAGTATTGCCCGTGGAACTGGTGAGCCGGATGCCGCCCTGTGTCGCCAATAGGTCGGCCACGGAGCGGACGCCGGATTTCGCGATCGCTTCCTGATCGATGACCGTGGCGCTGCCGGCGAAGTGCTCTGGCACCACCGAGTCGCGATCCGCTTCCACGACCAAGTCAGGCAATGCTTCATCCTCTTCTCCCGGTGCGGTGACCGGGAAAAGCGGAAGAAGCATCACCGCAAGCGCGGAGATGGAAGCACGGCGCATGGCGCGTTAGCTTAGCGGCGGCGACGGCGGGCCAGCAAGGCCAGCCCGGCGAGCGATGCCAGCGCCGTGGATGGCTCTGGAATGGACAGCAGATTGTCCATCGCGAAGTAGGCGGGCTTGTTGAGGAAGCCGAAGCTCTGGTCGTTCGAGTCGAAGGAGAAGGTGAGCTTATCCACCGTGCCGAGGGCGGAGAGGTTCACCCACTTCCACTGATCGACGATGTAGTCGGAAGATGCATCGCCCCGGAAGTCGGCTAGATAGAAATTCACGGTGCCGGTGGCGGTGGCGCCATTGTAGCCGTGGATACTCAGGACGAGGTAGTCCGGGCTGGTGCCGTCCGTTCCACCGAAGGGAAGGGAGAAGCCATCGCCATCGCGCACGGAGAGTGCGGTGTAGGTGGTATTCGTGAAATACGCACCGAGGCCGGTGAGATCGGTGGGCGAGGAGAGATTGATGGTCGGTCCTTCTTCTCCCGGGATGGAGCTGCCGGAGGCCACGACGAAGTTTCCGGAGCCGGCGATGCCGCCGCCAGCGTAGGAGCTGTATTGGTTTTCGAAGCCGGGCGTGGTGGTGTCACCGAGATTTGAGTAACCGAAGCCGGACCAGTAGGTGTATCCGGGACCGGTGGTGGCGCTATTGTAGAACGTGGCGCTGCCGGAGCTGAAGGTGGTATTCGCGGTGCCTTCTTCAGCGGGGTAGTCTCCGCTCCAGTATCCCTGCGAGCCGGGGTTCAGCTCATCGAACGTGATGACGGCAGCTTGGGTGGAAAGGGTGGCTGCCAGAGTGATTCCCGCCGCCAGCAGAGGGCGGGGGACCGTCGGGAGCGTCCGGAGGAGGGACGCCGTCTTTGGTTGGTACATGTCGTTGGAAAATCCGTGAACCCGAGATCCGCGGGTTCGGTCAGACGTGTCCTTTCAGGCTGGCGATCTGGCTTTCCCGAGCTGGCTGGTTGGCAGCTTGGGATTACAGTGGCGGTACCGCTCCGGAATTTCACCGGATTCCCCATCGATTTCCTGCCCGTGCCACGGGCTTCCCGAATGGAGCCACGGCTATCCCGCGGCGCGCGGAGGGTGCCGATTCTGGCTCCGATGCCAAGGTGGAAGTGAGAACAATGTGATTCCTTCTCAGCCGCGGCGTGCGGCGTCGATGGCGGCGACGTCGATCTTGCCCATCTCCATCATGGCTGCGAAGGCTCGCTTGGCCTCATCCCCGCCGGCCATCATTGCCTCGCTGAGGGTGCGCGGGGTGATTTGCCAGGAGATGCCCCAGCGGTCCCGGCACCAGCCGCAGTAGCTTTCCTCACCGCCATTGCCGACGATCGCGTTCCAGTAGCGATCGGTTTCTTCCTGGGTATCGGTCGCGACTTGGAAGGAGAAGGCTTCGGTGTGCTTGAACTGCGGCCCTCCGTTCAAACCGAGGCAGGGAATGCCGAGAACGGTGAAAGTGACCGTGAGGACATCTCCTTCCTTGCCCGATGGGTAGTCGCCGGGCGCGTGGTTGATCTCTCCGACCTCGCTGTCCGGAAAGGTGGCGGCATAGAAGCGCGCCGCCTCGAGGGCGTCCTTGTCATACCAGATGCAGATCGTGTTTTTGGCGATGGGCTTTTTCATGATGGGGATGGGATCTCGAAAAGGGATACCATGAGCCGGGATCGCGCCACGGGAAATTTGCGATCAGGAAGCGGGCTCTTCGAAGGGCTCCAGCCACTTCACGGAGTCGATCAGGGGTTCGCTGAGGAGCTTGCGCTTGGCGCCATCGGTGCCGATGAGGTGGAGGTTCTTTCCATCGCTCCAGGCGATGCGGCCATCGGCGGCGAGGTCGTAGGCGAGGACGTGGCGGGCCAGCACGGATTCGGTGCCGTCGCTGGTGCGCTTCACGAGTTCCCAGTCGGCAGGGGCGAGGGCACCATCGGGGGAATTGGAGTTGCTGGCTTTCTGGACATCGATCATGCGGCCGGCGATCCACATGCGGACGGGTTCGGGGCCTTGTTGCTTGGGTCCGCCTGCGGTGGTCAGTGGCTTCTTGCTGACGAGGTGGGAGAAGATCTGGAAGAAATCGATGAAGGCGCGGAAGACGCGGAAGGGGAACAACAGTGTGTCTTTCAGCGTGACCCAGAGGGAGGGCTTGGGGCCGCCCGGGCCTTCGTAACTACGGCGGATGTAGTAGAGGTTGCCGGCTGAGTCGGATTGTGGGGAGAGGTAGTCGTGGTGCGGGCTTTCCAGGACGGTTTCGAGGTCGCCATTGGCGAGGTCGATGCGATGGATGGCGAAGGAGCCGAAGCCGAGGACGCAGCCCTTTGGATCGCGTGACAGGCCGGCGGAGTGATAGAGGATGGCTTCCTTGCCCGGCACCCACGAGGGAGATGCGTCGATGGAATCGCCTTCGGTGACCGGCTTGGCGTGGCGGCCGTCTGGCTCCAGCACGGCGAGATGGGAAACATCTTCGTCACCGAAGCGGCAGGCGATGCGGCCGTCGACGGGATGGCGGTCGAACTCGGAAACGTGGAAGCGTTCGCGGTGAAAGACGCGGCGTTCGTAGTTCTCGGTGAAATCGAAATCGAGGACCGCGCCGACAACGCCGGTCCAGAGGGCGTAGACCATCGACTCCGGGCGATCGCCACCGGCTACGGCGACGACCCGAGGGCGAATGGAGACACCGCGCGGAACGCCTTTTCCACCCCACAGCGAGGAGCGATTGAACATGCCGCCGGGTGCTTCCTGGTCGCCGCGGAGCCATGAGTTCTTCTCGGCGGAGCGTTGCTCGCGGCGCTCGATTTCGGCGGCAAATTCGCAGTCGTGCCGCTTCGATGTGCCGTCGGTGGCGGCCACGATGAGGCGGCCGTCGGCGAGGAGGGCGATGCGGTCGGTCATGATGGCTGTGGTCTAACACGGGCGGCGGGCTACGAACGAGGAAATTGCGAGTTATGTCGCGGGCGTTTAGTGCGTCGATAGATGGAGCTGGCAGCGACGGAGTGGAGGTGAAAGCTTTGGTCGATCCCATGAAAAGCGAGCTGGAGAAATTCGACCGGGTTCTTGGCGCTTGTCGCGACAGCTACCTTAAAAAGGGGGCTCAATCGTTGTTCTGGGTGAGCTCGGAGGAGGAGCGGGACGAGGTGCGAGCGCGACTGCAGGGGATCTTCGGCAAGGAGTATCCTTACGCATTCATCGGAAACTTTCCCAACGGGGATATGGTGGCGATTGCCGAGGATGGGGCTCTGGTCGCGGTCCTGCATGACTGCGGTGAGGTCTGCCCCAGTGCTCTGACAATGGACGAATTTTTGGAGGCCGTTCGGGAGGATGAGGAGCTAGAGGATCGGTTTTACCTGTTGGAGGAGAGCGACGACGATTTTTGAAGCGCTTTGCCTTGCCGGTAAGGGAATCCGGTGAAGCCACGTAGTCCCTCGTTATGACGAGATCGATCTGCGTGTGGCTGGCCTGTGCCGGTGTGGCGATGGCGGAGGTGCATCCGCGGTTATTGTTTCCGGCGGCGATGGAGGGGGAGGTGAAGCAGCGGATCGCGAATGATCCGCTGGCGAAGGAGCTTCAGGAATACGTCGTGGAGCGGGCGGAGAAGGTGCTGAAGGAGCGGACGTGTGAGTATCGGATTCCTGATGGGAAGCGACTGCTTTCGGAGTCGCGGGCGGCGCTGCATCATGTGCTCTATTGCGGCTGGGCGTGGCGGACGACGGGTGATGTCCGGTTCAAGGAGCGTGCGATCCGTGAGCTTGATGCGGCGTGTGCGCTCAAGGATTGGAATCCATCGCATTTCCTCGATACGGCCGAGATGGCGACGGCGGTGGCGATCGGGTATGACTGGCTGTATCCGTCGCTGAGCGATGAGCAGAAGAAGCGCTATAAGGATGCTCTGTTAGAGAAGGCGCTGAAGGTGGTGGGCGAGCAGCATGCAAAGACGGGCTGGTGGGTGAAGGCGTCGAACAATTGGTCGCAGGTCTGTGGGACGGGGATGGCGCTGGCGGCGGAGGTGGTGAAGGAGCGCGATCCGGGCTTGTGCGAGCCGCTGGTGGAGCACGGGAAGAAGATGATCGAGAGCTGCGAACGCTTCTACGAGCCGGATGGGGCGTATCCTGAAGGGCCTGCGTATTGGCACTACGGGACGAACTATGAGGTGCTGCTGCTTGCGCAGCTTGGCAAAGGGATCGAGGTGCCGGATGTGCTGCGTGGGAGCGGAGATTTCATGCGGCATGTGACCGGGCCCAGCCGGGTCTCCTTCAACTATGCCGACGGCCATCCAAACGCCGAGGTGCCGTCACCGGCGCAGAGTTGGATTGCGACGCATTTCAAGGATGCGGGGCAGGCGGCGCATGTGAGGTCGATGTTAGAGAGGTCTTTGAAAGAGGGGACAGGCAGCGGTGCCACGGGAGACCTGCGGTTTTTCCCGCTGCATTTGCTGTGGTTGCCTGAAGCGCAAGATGCGGGAGGCGCGATATCGAAGATCGCGAAGTTTGGTGGTGAGCAGTCGTTTGCGTTTTTCCGCAGTGGATGGGATGCCGATGCGTCGTGGCTGGCGATCAAAGGCGGGACCGGTGCGGCGAGCCATGGGCACTTGGACGCGGGGTCGTTTGTGTATGAGGCAGGTGGAGTCCGGTGGTTCCACGATCTCGGATCGGATGACTACAACATGCCGGGGTATTTCGGGAAGCAGCGGTGGGATTACCTTCGCTTGAACAACTTCTCGCACAACACGCTGGTGATCGATGGGAAGCTGCAGGTCGCGCCGGGCGAGGGTTGTCCGGTTCGTTGGGTGGAGCCGTTCGGGAAGGATCAGGCGGAGGCAGGCATCGATCTCGGAACGGCTTATGCTGGGCAGGCTAAGGAGGTGCGTCGTGCAGTGGTTTTCGATTTCACACTCGGCGTGAGTGTCAAAGACACGATCGTCAAACCAACGGGGCCGGTGCGTTGGGCGGTGGTTACCAAGGCAAAGCCCACGTTCGAGGGAACGCGGGTGGTCTTGGAAGAGAAGGGGAAGCGTTTGGTCATGGAGCGCCGCGATCAAGCGGGAGGATCGTGGGAGGAGTATTCGCTTAAGCCGAAGACGGAGAGGGAGGAGCAGAACGAAGGGTTTCATCTCATCGGTTTCACCGTGCCGGTGGCGGAGGAGGTGAAGTTGGAGGTGGGGTGGAAGGTAGAGTGAGGCTGCTGCCGATTCCTGTGTCGCTACGCGACACCATCCCTGCACGTGCCTAATCCGTGGACTGAAGTCCACGGCTACCCTCCTTGACCGCTACGCGGTCCACCGAGCTTAAAAGAAAACGCCCGCCTCCGGAGTGACCGGAGACGGGCGGGGTGAGAGGGGGGCGCGGGTGCCGCGGTTGTCAGCGGGAAACCTTTGCTTTGCTTATTCGCCGAGGCCGAAGCGGACGAAGCGCTTCACCACGAGGGTGTCGCCGACTTCCTTGCCCTTGGCTTCCACGAGCTTCTTGATGGTGGTTTCGGGATCCTTCACGAAGGCCTGCTCGAGGAGCACGGCTTCGGAGAAGAACTTGCCGATCTTGCCTTCGACGATCTTCTCGATCATCGCTTCCGGCTTGCCTTCGGCGGCGAGCTGGGCGCGATAGACGCTCTTCTCGGCTTCGACGATTTCGGCGGTGATCTCGTCGCGGGACAGGCCCTTCGGAGCGGCAGCGGCGATGTGGAGGGTGATGTCCTTCACGAGGTCGCGGAACTCTTCCTTGGAAGCGGTGTCGCCGTTGGAGGCGGAGACTTCAAGGAGCACGCCGACCTTGCCACCCATGTGGATGTACTGGGCGATGGCGCCGCCGTCCTGAAGGTCGAAGCGCTCGAACTTGCGGAGGCGCATATTTTCGCCGAGTTCGAGGGTCTTGGCCTTGATGAAGTCTTCCACGGAGATATCGCCGATCTTCACGGCGAGAGCTTCGTCGAGATTCTTCGCGCTGGAGCCAGCGAGGGTGTCAGCGATCTCACCGACGAAGGCGACGTAGTTGTCATTGCGGGACACGAAGTCGGTCTCGCAGTTCACTTCGATGAGGATGCCGGTCTTGCCGTCGCCGGAGAGGCGGGCGGCGATGATGCCTTCGGAAGCTTCGCGGTCGGCCTTGGCGGCGGCCTTCATCATCCCACGCTCGCGGAGGTAGGTCACGGCGGCGTCGATGTCGCCAGCGGTTTCAGTGAGGGCCTTCTTGCACTCCATCATTCCGACGTTGGTCTTCTTGCGGAGTTCGTTGACGAGGGATGCGGTGATCATGGGAAAAAGAAATGTATTGGGATTCGAATGAAAAAGCGGATCGGCGTTTGAAGGCCGGATCCGCGGAAGAAAACCGGCTGCGGCACTGGTCCGCAGCCGGGAAAGAGTGACGGATCAGCCCTTCTTGGCGACGACGATGGCGTCGACCAGGTTCTGGAGGATGATGCGGATCGAGCGGACGGCGTCGTCGTTGCCTGGGATCGGGTAGTGAACGATCGACGGGTCGGCGTTGGTGTCAACGAGGGCGACGATCGGGATTTCCAGACGGCGGGCTTCGGCGACGGCGATCGACTCACGGGCGGAGTCGACGATCACGATGGCGTCCGGCTTGCCTTCCAGACCGCGGATGCCGCGGAGGTTGCGCAGGAGCTTTTCGCGCTCGCGGCCAAGAGCGGAGAGCTCCTTCTTGGACATCGACTTGAACTCCGGCTGCTTCTCGATGTTTTCGAGCCACTTGAGGCGTTCGATCGACTTCTTGACGGTGGTCATGTTGGTGAGCATGCCGCCGAGCCAACGGTGGTTGACGTAGTATTGGCCGGTGGCTTCCGCGGCTTCACGGACAGCGTCCTGAGCCTGGCGCTTGCAGCCGACGAAAAGGATCTTCTTGCCCTTGCCGGCAAGGCCCGAGAGGAAGTCGGAGGCCTTGTCCAGGCACTTCACGGTCTGCTCGAGATTGATGATGTAAATGCCGCCCTTGTCCTTCATGAGGTAGGGCTTCATTTTCGGGTTCCACTTCTTGGTCTGGTGACCGTAGTGGACGCCGGCGTCCACCATATCGCTGATGAGTTCGTTGATCATTGTAACAGGTTGTCCCGCCTTGATTCAGGCCGGGCGATTTTGGAAGACCCACCGCGTGTTTGGTCCCTTCGGTCTCCCGTTGATTGGGCGGCGGCGCTGGAAGGGGCGGACGAGAT
This sequence comes from Luteolibacter sp. Y139, assembly GCF_038066715.1. NCBI lineage: Bacteria > Pseudomonadati > Verrucomicrobiota > Verrucomicrobiia > Verrucomicrobiales > Verrucomicrobiaceae > Neoluteolibacter > Neoluteolibacter soli. Next base: position 101,118 of record NZ_JBBUKT010000002.1, read on the forward strand.
AGGGAGGGGCAGGGGGCTTGGCAAGGGAAAAGCCTCGGATTTTCAAGGGGATGGGGGGTCGGTGGACCCGTCATTCCTCGTCCCATTCTGCCGGCAGGTACATGACCCGCACGAAATTCTCCTTCAGCTTCTCGTCGCGGAGGTGGCGGCCGGTCTTGCGTTCCATGACGCGGCGCCAGATCTCATTGGTGCGGAAGAATTCGCCGGCGCGGCGGAGGAAGCGGTGCTTCTCTTCGTAGATCTTGTAGGTCTCGGCGATTTCGCGGTCGGAGCGGAGCTCGCCCCAGAGGTCGGTGGCGGTCATCCAGATCTTGAACTGGAAGGTTTCAGTGGTGTCGTTTCGGAAGCAGAGGTCGACGTAGTTGTAGAAGACCGCGCAGCCGGTGCCGAAGGGCATGCTGCGGTTCTGGTCGGGGAAGGGATCGAAGCTGTGGGCGCTGCGCTCGGTGACGGTAAGGGGGCTGTGGAGGGCGAGCCAGTGGAGTAGATTGGCCATCTGGCAGATTCCGCCGCCGACGCCGGAGCGTGCTTGCCCCATCGAGAGTTCCATTCCTTCCAGGAAGCCGCGCTCGCGGGTTGGTTTGCCGACGAGGCGACAGAAGGAGAAGACTTCGCCGGGGGCGATCCGCACGCCGTCGATGAGGGGCGTGACGATTCCAAGGTTCACGACCTTGTTGAGCTGTAGCTGGAGGTCGGAGTCGCCGAGGATCTTGATGAGGCGGGAGGAGTGGCGCTTGACGAGGCAGGGGAGCATTTCCGGATGACGGCGGGCCATGCGGTTCCGGTCGCGGTGCCAAGCGATCCGCCGTTTCAGCCGGTGGTAGCCCACGGCGAGTCGATAGAGCAACGGATGCCGGTGGCTGAGAAGCTTTCCCATGGGGCGACGAAGGCCCCAGTGTCTCCCGTGCCGGTGGGTCCGGGCAATCCAATCGCTTTTCCTTCACCAAGAATTCACGGCTGGTGAATTCCTTGAATGTTTTCGGTGATTTTCGTCGTTTTAATGGCGTGAAATTGACCTTGGCTGCCCTGTTGCTTGCTCTGCCTCTCCATGCGAGCCCTCAAGACGAGATCGCTGCCCAGGTGCCGGCGGCGAAGGCGATTCTGGATGCGTGGCAGGCGAAGGATCCGGTGCGGGCGGAGAAGAAGGTGCACATCGTTTACTGGACGCCTGCCGACCGGGAGCCGGCACCGCACTACCGCGAGCGGCTGGGGACGATCATGGAGAATATCCGGGACTTCTATGCGAAGGAGATGAAGGGGCTCGGTTTCGGGCCGATGTCGATCCGGCTCGACTATGCGGACGACGGGAAGATGAAGGTGCACGTGGTGAAGGGTCGGCAGCCGTATGCGAAGTATGAGGTGCAGTCCGGCGGGCCGATTCGCAACGAGTGTCTCGCGACCCTTCGCGACGCGGGGATCGATCCGGAGAAGGAGACGATCGTGATCTTCTGCAACATGTCGAATTGGGACGCGGGGAAGGCGATCATTTCGCAGAACAGTCCTTACTATGCGAGTGGCTCGAATCGACAGGGGACGGCGTGGCAGGTGGATTCACCGATTCTGAATCTGGATTCGCTGGCGAAGAAGGAGCCGCGGGTGAAGGACGGGCAGTATGGGGATATTTCGATTGGTCGCTACAACTCGATCTTCATCGGTGGGATTGCGCATGAGCTTGGGCATGCGCTGGGCTTGCCGCACAATGAGGCGCGGCCTGACGAGGAGGCGATCTGGGGAACAGCGTTGATGGGAAGCGGAAATCGCCGTTACGGGGAAGAGCTGCGTGGTGAAGGAAAGGGCTCTTTCCTCACGCTGGCCCATGGCTTAAAGCTGGCGTCGCATCCGATCTTCTGTGGGTCGGTGAAAGGGATTGATCGCCCGGCGAATGCGGTCTTGAAGGATGTTTCGCTTGCTGCCGAGGGGAAGGCGTTCACCTACAGCGCCACCGTTACGGCGGATCCGCCGCCTTATGCGGTGTTGGGTTACATGGATACCGAGGGCGGCGATGATTATGACGCGACGACTTGCTCGGCGGTCCCGGATGCATCGGGGAAGTTCACGCTGGAGGCTACTGCGTTGAAGCCGGGCAAGGCTGGGGTCTTCCGGGTGGTGGTGATGCAGGCGAATGGGGCGGCGAGTTCATTCGCGAATGCCAGCACGCCGTTCACCTATCCCTATCTGGTGGCGAAGGATGGGACGGTTGATCTCTCTGCGAGTCAGGCGCGCAAGCAGCTTGCTCCGTTGATCGAGGCTGTGGCCAAGCATGACATGGCGGCGACGGCGAGTGCCTTGGCTGCGGTTGACGCGGCCAAACCGACAGCGGCGGTGTTAGAGGCGGCGAAGGTCCGTGCGGCCACGCTTTCGGCGACGCCTGCGCCTTCAGCGGTTGAGGAAGCGGGGAGTGTATGTCGGCTTTCCGAGGCCAAGCCGGCGTCGGCCAAGGTGGGTTGGGGGCGGCCTGCTTATAATATCCTGCCGGAGAGCGATCTGTTATTTTCGTGCGGGTCGCGGTTGTTTGCGCGCGGGATCTATGCGCATGCGCCAGCGGTTCATACGTGGCAGCTTGGGGGGAAGTGGAAGACTCTTCGTGGAAGCGCAGGTCTACCTGATGGCAATGATGGAGGCTCCTGCGTTTTCGTGGTGAAGGCTGATGGCAAGGAACTATGGCGCACGAAGAAGACCGAGTCTGGAACGCTGCGAAGCTTCGATCTCAAGGTGGAAGGGGTGAATTCCTTAGAGCTGGTGGTTGAGGATGCAGGGGATGGCAAAAGTTCCGACTGGGGCTGCTGGTTTGATCCGGAACTTTCCCGGTGAGATCAGGTGATTCTGGATGGAAAGATCAATAATGGGTCATTTTTTCGCGAGTGTTTAAATCACTGATTCTCCTAAATGGGTAGTATGGGCTTTTTTCTGACGATTTGATGCTTGTGGCGTAGTGGCTGCTTTCGCGCGTTGCTCGCCCGTCGGGCGAAAACTCGTTTTCAGACCCCTACTCACGTGACCTCGACCTTCAAAAAACTTTCCATCCGGACCGCTCTCGTTTCCCTGTCCGTCCACACCGTTGTCGCGGCCAACGGCACCTGGACCAATCCCGCCGGAGGATCCTGGGCAGACACTAACAACTGGCTCTCTGGAGTTGTGGCCGGAGGGGCTGACTCGGTCGCCTATTTCTCGACCCTGGATCTCAGTGCGAATGCCACCGTCACACTCGATGGAGACCGGACCATTCGCGGAATGCTGTTCGCGGATACCGCTCCCAGCAATGGCTGGATCATCAATACGGGAACGTCTGGAACGTTGACGCTGGCAGATACCCTTGCAACCCCGGTGCTTTCCGTCGCGGACGGGACGAGCCAAATCGGGGCAGTGGTGGGAGGCACAAGCGGCATTCAGAAAACCGGTGCCGGGACCTTGCTGCTTTCGGGAGCGAATACGTTCACCGGGAACCTGACGGTTTCCGCAGGAACGCTTAGTGCCGGGAATGCTGCAGCGCTGGGGGCGGCAGGGGCGGGAAATGAAACGGTGGTTGCCAGCGGTGCGACGCTCGACATCAACGGCCAAGCCTTAACCAACACGGAGATCATCAAGCTGGGTGGCACGCTGCTGAACAATGGTGGTGCCCAGCAGAATGCGCTTAACAAGGTGGTCCTCACGGGCAATGCCACGGTCAGTGGCACCGCGCGCTTTGACATCCGTCCGGGCACGACCCCGACTCTCGATCTGGCCGGTTTCACGCTGACCAAAACCGGTGCGAATCAATTCAGCATGGTGGGCACGGCGATCAGCGCGGGCAACGTGGTGATCAATCAGGGCATCTTCAGCGTGGAGACCACCAGCACGATGACCGGCACGGGCACCACGACGATCAATAGCCCCGGCGTCCTCGGTCTCTACGGCAATGGCGATACCTTGCTCACTCGTTCGATCGTTTCCAATAACGGCACGATCCAGAATCTGGGCAGCGACGCGAACATCAACACGCCGATCTCGATGGCGACCGGCACCACGCTCACTCTCACGGGCACCAATACCACGAACCTGCGCACCGGTGTCATTTCCGGGACGGGCTCCATTTCGAAGACAGGCTCTGGCACGTTTGCCACGAACTTGAACCACACCTTCGTCGGCAAAACCACTGTCACCGGCGGTTACATGGGCATGCATGGGGATGGCGCGCTCGGGCCGAACCCCGCCACCTTCCAGGCGGACCAACTGACGCTTGATGGGGGTGGCATTTATGACGTGGCGGCCGGTGTTTATTTCATCAACGGTGGCCCGGTCTTCAGCGGCACCCGCGGGATCACGCTCGGCCCCGGCGGCGGCATCTTTGATGCGTATGGTGCTGCCAACTCCCGCTCGCGGATCGGTCTCGCCAGTGTGATCAGCGGCCCCGGCAAATTGACCAAGAACGGTGGCGGCTACATCGAGTTGAGTGCTGCCAACACTTACGCGGGCGGCACCACCATCGGCGGTGGCCCGGACGTTACGGACACCATTCCCAACAGTGCCTTCAATCTTTCGAACTACGGCGGCTTTGGTCCCGGGCCGATCAACTTCGTCAATGGCGGTGCGATCAATGGACTGCGCTTCACGACGACGGGGACTCTTGCCAATGAGATCAGTCTCAACTCCGTCGCAGCATCGACGACCCGCTTCAACGTGGACAGCGGTGCGATCGCCACCATCGGCGGCGATTTGTTTGGCGGAGCTTACCCCGGTCCGAAGTTCCAGGTCGGTGGGGCCGGTGTGCTGGTGTTGGCTGGTGACAAGGGCTACTCCAGCGATACCGAGGTAATCAGTGGCAGGTTGCTGGTGAACGGCAACGTGCTCAACTCCGATACCTACGCTCGCGCTGGTGGCAGCATTGGTGGCAGCGGCGTCGTTCGTTTGCTCACGCTTGACGAAGGATCGAACATCATCGCGTCCACTCCGCCGCTGGGAACCATCTTCGGCGTTTACGCGAACAAGACCGACAAGGGCGTGGGTGTCATCGTGCCGAACAGCTCACCAACGCCCGGGTTGAAGACCGTGGACGTGGTCTACTACGGCGACGACGTGGATGGCTTCGCACCGGATACCGCAAACTTCAACACGGCGGCTTACCGGGGTGCGAGCGTGGCCAACAACACGGTCACCAACAAGATCACCATGAGCTACACCAGCTCCGCGCTCACCTGGAGCGGTCTAGGCACGGTGTGGGACGTGGCCACGACGGCTTCGTGGGTGGAGGGCAACAATCTTTTCTATCAGGGCGACGCGGTGACTTTCAATGAGCCTGCCGCCGCGGCGACGGTGACCATGACCGGCCTGCTTGCTCCTTCCTCGGTCACGGTCGCCAATACGACCAACGCATACACCTTCGGTGGCACCGGCTCGATCATCACCGGTTCGCTGGTGAAGAACGGCTCGGGCATGCTGGTGATGCCCAATGCGAATTCCTTCGCGGGCGGCACCACCATCAACGGCGGCACCGTTTCACTCAGCGCCTCCACCACCGCTTCCGGGAGCAACAACCCCGGCGCGCTCGGCTCCGGTCCGGTGACGGTGAATACCGGCGGCCTGCTGAAGCTCTGGATCAACAACGGTACCACCAACTACCTCAGCAACCCGGTGACGCTTGATGGCGGTCGCATCCTCGGTGAAGACGGCATCAACGTCCTGAAGGGCGGGCTGACCTTGGCGGCGGGCGGCGGCACGCTTTCCGCGAAGTGGAACAACAAGAACACGGTGGTGGACAGCCTGCTGTCCGGCCCCGGTAAGCTCACGGTCTTCCGTGAGACGCCGAGCGGCGAGACCGGTGCTTCTGTCGTTCTCAATCAGGCAAATACCTATACCGGTGGCACCGATCTTCTTTCGGGTTTCCTCCGCGCGGCCTATAGCGATGCCGCGCTGGGCACGGGCACGCTTACCTTCACCGGTGCGGGCACCTTTGCCACCGCAGTCGGAGGGGGCGCGCGCACCATCGCGAACCCGGTGGTGATCAATACCGGGATCATCGGTTCGCTCGATGGCGGGCAATTCCCGCTGACGATGTCCGGCCCGATCAGTGGTCCGGGCACGCTGCAGTCGACGTCCTCTGGCTTGATCGTGCTCTCCGGGAACAACAGCTACACCGGCGGCACGAACTTTACCGGCACCGGCTTGATGCGCCTGGATAGCACCGGCGCGCTCGGCACCACTGGCACCTTGTCCTTTACCGGCGGGACCATGCAGGCGAGTGCGGCGAATACGACGGACTATTCGGCCCGTTTCTCCACCGCGGCGAACCAGCAATACAAGATCGACACCAATGGCCAGACGGTGACCTGGGCATCTCCGCTGACCAGCACCGGCGGCAGCATCCAGAAGTTCGGCACCGGCACGCTGATCCTCACCGGAGCCAGCACCTATACCGGTGGCACGAACATCAAGCCGGGCGGTGTTTTGGAAACCGGGCTGATCTCGGACACTGGCGCGACGCCGATCGGGACCCTCTCGACGGCTGCGGCCAGCTACATCAGCCTCGATGGCGGGACCTTCCGCTACAGTGGCGCGAGTTCCGTCGCGACGACTCGCTACCTGTGGAACGATCAAACGACCAGCACCGTGGAGGTGGTTAATGCGGGGGTGACGCTGGCTTTCAACAGCACCGGTGGCACCATCAACAAGCCCTTCATCAAGACCGGTGCAGGCACGTTGACGACGATCGATTCGATCGACGGCGCTGGGACGACAGTCACGGTGAACGGCGGCACCCTGAATCTCAACGGCACGAACACCTACACCGGCGACACCATCGTCAATGCGGGATCCTTGTCGCTCGGCATCGCCTCGCTGCCGAATGGCGCGGATGTCCGGTTGGCTTCCGGGGTCAACCTGAACCTGGCATTCACGGGGACCGATACGATCGACCAACTCTTCATCGGCGGGGTCGAAATGGCGTTGGGCACGTGGGGAAGCCCGACTTCGACCGCCACCAACAAGAGCCCTCTGATTACCGGCACGGGCATTCTCAATGTCACGACCGGTCCGGTCGGCGGAGCCTATGACACATGGGCGACGGCAACGGGCCTAACAGAGGCTAACAAGGGCAAGGCGCTTGATCCGGATGGCGATGGCATGAGCAACCTCGGCGAGTTCGCCTTCGACAGCCTGCCGCTTGCCGGAGCGAGCAGTGGCAAGATCGTTTCCAAGATCGCCACGATCGGCGGACAGCAGGTGCTGACGCTCACGCTGCCGGTCCGGACCGGTGCGGTCTTTACCGGTGCCACCGAGAAGACGTCGCAGCTTATCGATGGTGTCGTTTACCGGATCCAAAACTCGGGAAATCTGCTGACCTTCCCGCTGGAAGTGATCGAGGTGACGGGTGCCGATGCGACGGCCATCCAGGCCGGTTTGCCTGCTCTGACACCAGGGGGCGGTTGGGCGTATCGCACCTTCCGCGCGGCGGGGATCGTTTCCTCAGCGACCAAGCAATTCCTCCGCGCCAAGGCTGACGAGAGCTGAACACCATCTGCTAGTGGCGGCTTGTGGAAGTCACGAGGCGGTCCGCCGTTCCGTGACTTCCAGGCCGCCGTGGAGCTTGTGGGAAAGGACGAACTCTTCGCGGGTGGTCTCGTGCTTTTCATTCGAGCCATACTCGAGGCGCACGGTTACAAGGCCCGCTTCATTCGTGATGCTGAGGATGCGGAAGACGGGTTCCCTTCGCAGGCGGATGAAGCAGAACAGTGGGACGTCCGGATGATGAGCGTTCCACAGCCAATGCGCCGGGAGGAAATCCGGCACGTCCGCGAGGGCGGAGAAGATCGCGCGGATTCGTTTTTCGCCGTGGCGCCCGGCGAGGCGTGAGGCGGACTTCTTGGCGAGCAAACCTTCCCACCAGGCGGCGAGCGGGTTCTCCTGCGCCTCCACCACCTCCTCGATCAAGCTCCGGGCGTGAAAGGCCATCGCCACGTGCAACTGCTCCCGGGTCATCAACCCGGCTTCGAAGTCTTCGAAGAGTTGTGGCGGGGTGCGGAGCATCGTGAGGATTAACGTGCTGGCACTCTTTCCCTGAGCGCTGCGGCGATCTGTTGGAAGGCTGCTGCGACCGGATGCTCGGCCGCGGGGATCAGCGCGACCGGCGTGCCGGCATCGCCGCGCTCGCGGGTTTGTGGGTCGATCGGGATCTGGGCGAGGAGCGGGACATTCAGGGTCGCGGCTTCGCGGACGCCGCCGCCTTCGCCGAAGAGGTAGTAGCGCTGGCCGTGGTCGCACTCGAACCATGCCATGTTTTCGACGAGGCCGAGGATGGGGACGTTCACCTTCGCGAACATCGACACTGCCTTGCGCGCGTCGATGAGGGCCATCTCCTGCGGCGTGGTCACGATCACCACGCCATCGACCGCGACGGTCTGGACGATGGTGAGCTGGATATCGCCGGTGCCGGGAGGGAGGTCGAGGATGAGGTAGTCGAGATCGCCCCACTCCACCTGACGGAGGAATTGCTGGGTGTAGCGGGTGGCCATGGGGCCGCGGACGATGACCGGCGAGCGGTCTTCGAGGAGGAAGCCCATCGACATGAGCTTCAGGCCATAGGCTTCGATCGGAATGATCTCGTCGTTGGCATTCGCCATCGGGCGCTCGTGGCTGCCGAACATCTGGGCGACCGAGGGGCCATAGAGGTCGCAGTCGCAGAGGCCGACCTTGGCGCCGATCTTGGAGAGGGCGACGGCGAGATTGGCGGCGACGGTGGATTTGCCGACGCCGCCCTTGCCGGAGGCGACGGCGATGATGCGCTTCACGCCGGGGATGGAGGATTTGCCGGTGACGTCGCCACCACCTGTGCTGCCTTGCTGGCCCTGGGGCTCCTTCACCTCGATTTCGACCTTCACCGAGCCGACGTCTGGCAGGGGATCCAGCACGGCGTGGCATTCCTTGAAAATCTGTTCGGGGACCTTCGGGTCCTTGGTGGCGATCTCGATCTTCACGGTCAGCACGCCGTTTTCATGGCGGATGTCCTTCACGAGGCCGAAGGAGACGATGTCCCGGGAGAAGCCGGGGTAGCGGACGTGGCGGAGGGCTTCCTTGATGAATTCGGGACTCACGGCGGCGGAAGCAAGGGCGCGATCCGGTGTCCTGTCAACCCGTGGAGTTCCGGCGGCTGGCCTTGACGTGAGAGAGGGGAGCCGGAACGCTGGACGGGTGATCGAGGCGAACAACTTGCACCGCAGCTACCGGATCGGGAAGAAGAGCATCGAGGTGCTGCACGGCATCGAGCTGCACATCGCGCGGGGTGAGCGGGTTTTCCTGTGCGGGCCGAGCGGGGCGGGGAAGACGACGCTGCTGTATACGCTGGCGGGCCTGGAGCGGCCGGAGCAAGGCTCGGTGAGCATTGACGGCACGGACCTTTACTCACTGGGGCCGAAGAAGCAGGCGGCCTTCCGCAACGCCAAGATCGGCTACATTTTCCAGAACTACATGCTGCTGCCGGAGCTGACCGCCGTGGAAAACGTACTGGTCCCGGGCGCGATCGGCGGCAGGGATGAGCATCAGGCGGCGATGGCCGCGCTCAAGCGGGTGGGCCTGGCGGATCGCGCGGAGCACTTGCCGGCGGAGCTTTCCGGTGGCGAGCAGCAGCGGGTGGCGATCGCCCGCGCGCTGGTGAATCATCCGCCGGTGCTGTTTGCCGACGAGCCGACCGGCAACCTCGATTCCCGCAACAGCTCGGAGGTGATGGACCTGCTGATGGGGCTCGCCACGGAGAGCGGGACGACGCTGGTGGTGGTCACGCACGACGAGCACCTAGCCGAGCGGGGCGACCGGAAGCTGATCATCCAGGATGGCAGCATTACCGATGGGTCAGCAGTGAAATAGCTGCGGTTCCGAGTGGGCAACCGCCAAAAGACGGCAATAGTCCGTCAAGGATCGCGCTTGCCCTCGGGTCGCCGCTTTCCTTCCCTGCGCCCCGATGTCCGACGACGCTCCTGCCGAAATCACCGCCGCTCCGGAGGCCCCGGAGCCTGCGCCGGGGTTCCGCAGGGACATGATGGTGCTGACGAAGATGCGGCTGAATGTCTTCGTGCTGATCACGACGTTCTTCGGTTTCCTGCTGGCCTCGCGCGGGCATCACTTCGATCTCTGGCGGCTCATTCACACCCTGCTCGGGACGGCTGCGGCGGCTTTCGGGTCCGCGGCCTTCAACCAGCTGATGGAGGTGGATTTGGACGCGCGTATGAAACGCACGGCGAATCGCCCGTTGCCGGCGCGGCGGATGGATCCGCTATTCGCCTTCGGCGTGGGCTGGATACTTTCCGCGGCGGGGATCATCCACCTCGCGGTGAAGATCGGCACCTGGCCGGCGGTTCTGGCGGCGATCACGGTGGCGGTTTACGTGTTCGTTTACACGCCGCTCAAGCGGGTCAGCAGCACGAACACGCTGGTGGGCGCGATTCCCGGAGCAATTCCCCCGATGATCGGGTGGACGGCGGCGGGTGGGGCTTTTGATGGTGGCGCGTGGTTCCTTTTCACACTGCTGGCGCTGTGGCAGCTCCCGCACTTCGTGGCGATCAATTGGCTGTGCCGGGAGGAGTATGAGAATGCCGGCTACAAGATGTGGTCGGATGGGGATGTGAGCGGCCGGCGCAGCGGGATGCTGGCGGCGATCTTTTCGATTGGTCTGGCGATGCTGCCGGTGTGGCCGTGGCTGGCTGGCTGGACGCCGGGCTGGCAGGGCCATGTGGCGCTCGCCGGTGGTGTGCTGGCGGGGCTGCTGATGGCGGCGCTCGCCGGGCGTTTCATGCGGGATGGGCAGCGCCCGTCGTTCCGACGGCTTTTCCTGTTCACGCTGCTCTATCTGCCACTGGAGCTTGGATTGCTTGCCATCGCGTGGGGCTAGTCTAGTTTCCGCCGCCCCATGAGGACGCCTGACGAACCTTTGGTCCCCGCCGAGCGCAATCCGCGCAAGCTGCGGATGACCGCCCTGATCCTGTTTGCGGTGATGATCGTCAGCGGGATCCTGATCCTGATCTCGTATGAGAAGTGGGGGAAACTCCAGGCGGAGAAGGATGCGCAGCATGCGCGGCCGGGCATCGTCGGACGCATCGACAACAAGGCGGAATTCGGGGTGGTCCGGCAGGATGCGTCCGGAGCGAAGGTTTCCGATCTTTTTGGCAAGGTTTGGGTGGTCTGCGGGGTCTCGGTGAAGCAACCGGATACTTGGAAGGCGACGCGCGAGGTGCTGCTGCGCTTGAGCCAGCGCTATGCCGGCAACGACGACTTCCGGATCGTGTGCTTCACGATCGATCCCGATCAGGAAGGTCCTGCCGTGCTGGATACGACGGCGAAGGAACTGGGCGTCGGCCTGCCCGGATGGTGGTTCGCTGCGGCGGGTCAGGAATACGTTCACAAGTTCCTGAAGAACCAGCTCAAGCTCGGCATCATGCCGCACCAGAAGGACGGCAAGTGGATCTACGATTCCTCGATCACGCTGGTCGATCGTGACCGCCACATCCGCCGGGCGATGGTTCCGCAGAAGCGTGGCGGGCCGGAGTATTCCGCGGTATTCGATTTCGCCCAAGCCGCCGAGTGGGACGCCAAAGGCGTGAAGACCGGCATCGACAAGAGCAACGTCGAGCAGCTGGAGTTCCTGCTGGGACGGACCATCGACGAACTCCTCGCCCAACCTGTGACGCCATGAACGACCGAGGAAAAATCTTTGCCATCTACGGATCGGTGGCCGCCTTGTCCGCGCTGATCATCGGCGGGGGGATGTATCTCGGCAACCGGATGCCGGAGCAGCCGGAGCCGGAAGTGATCGTCGAGAATGCCGGAGCCGAGAAGGTGGAGACGTTTTTCCCGATCCAGAAAGACTTCGCCGGGATCAATCAGGCGGGCAAGGAGGTGAAGCTGTCCGACCTCAAGGGCAAGGTCTGGCTGGTCGCGGAGTTCTTCGCGGTGTGTCCGCACTGTGCCGTCCGCAATGGCAAGGAACTGACGGCGCTGTTCGAGCAATTCAAGGGGCATCCCGATTTCCACATGGCGTGCATTTCGGTGGATCCCACGACGGATACCTCCGAGCGGCTGGTGGAATATTCCAAGGCACTGGGTGCTGATCCGGAGCGCTGGTGGTTCATGAGTCACCCGAACGAACAGGAGACTCACGAGTATTTGGAGAAGGAGCTGAAGTTCATCCGCGTTCTGGAGCGGAAGGATCCCGCGGATCGCGAGGCCAATGGGCGCTTCCAGCACGACATGTCGATCTCGCTGGTGGACCGGGAGTGGAATGTGATCGGCAAGTGGAACCTCTACGGCGCGAGTTCCGAGGAGGGGCGCAAGCAGGATCCCGGGGCGTATGAGCGGATGAAGGGTGAGCTCCTCAGCCGCTTGACCGAGGAACTTGAGAAGAACGAAACCGCCGGCATCGATAGCGTGGCGGAAGAAGCGCCTGCCGAGGAAGTCCCCGCAAAATGAGTGAGGAACGCAGGGAGTGGCTGTCGCGTCCGCCGCAGGAGGCGCTTTCGAAGAAGCTCAAGATCGTCGCCTGGATCCTAACAGGTGTGGTGCTGATCCTCGTCGGCCTGATGCGCCGGCCGGAGCTGCGCATCCCGCTGCCGGAGGGCTGGAGCTTTGCGTTTCTGCCGCCGGTTCATGCGGCTTTGAATACCGCGGTGAGCATCGCGCTGGTGCTCGCGCTGGTTGCGGTGAAGCAGGGGAAGATCGCGCTGCACCGGAGTGCGATCTACGCCGCGATGGGTCTCTCGGTGGCATTCCTGCTTTGCTACGTGGCCTATCATTTCACCACTGAGGAGACCCGCTATGGCGGCACCGGTGCGATGCGGGGGATCTATTTCTTCCTGCTGATTTCCCACATCACGCTGGCCGGTGTGAGCCTGCCCTGCATCCTGATGACGTTCATCGCCGGTTTCACGAATCGGTTCGGTGCGCACCGTCGCTTGGCCAAGTGGGTTTTCCCGCTGTGGCTTTACGTGGCCGTCACCGGTCCGATCTGTTATTTGATGCTCAAGCCTTACTATTGACTTTGGTCGTCTGGCCGGGGTCTTTTTGCCTCCCGTTTCTGCCATGAAAATCCTCGGATATCGCGACGCCGACTACGACTCCTTCGTCAAGCGCCTGAATCGCCGCGCGCTGCCGACGCATGATGTGCGCGATCTGGTGAGCGAGATCATCGCTGCGGTGGCGAGGCAAGGGGACAAGGCGCTCGTGGCTTACGCCAAGCGCTTCGACAACGTGGTGCTGAAGGAGAAGCAGCTCTTCGTCACGGCGGAGGAGCTTGATGCGGTGAAAGTCGCGCCTTCCACGAAGAAGGCGATTGCGGCTTCGCTGAAGAACATCACGGCGTTTGCGAAGAAGGGCCTGCGCAAGGATTGGTCGATGCGGAATACCGAAGGGGCGACCGTAGGTGAGCGCTTCCAGCCGTTTGACCGGGTGGGCGTTTACGTGCCCGGTGGCAAGGCTCCGCTGGTGTCCACGGCGCTGATGACTGCGGGTTTTGCGAAGGCTGCGGGTGTCCCTGAGATCCTGGCGGCCACCCCTTGTGGGCCGGACGGGAAGGTGAATGCCGAGCTGCTCTATGCGCTGAAGGCCGCGGGTGTGACCGAGATTCTCAAGATTGGTGGCGCGCAGGCTGTGGCCGCGATGTCGCTCGGGACGAAGACGGTGCGGCCGGTGGACCGGTTGTTCGGTCCGGGGAACCGCTTCGTGGTGGAGGCGAAGCGCCAGCTCTTCGGTGCGGTGTCGATCGATCTGTTGCCGGGGCCGAGTGAGATTCTGATCATTTCGGATAAGACCGGGAACCCGGACTACATCGCTGCTGACTTGCTGGCCCAGGCTGAGCACGGTGGGGATAGTGTGATCGGTTTCATCACCGATTCGAAGGCCCTGATCGGGAAGGTGCTGAAGGCGGTGGAGCGGCAGCTTGAGACGCTCACTCGCGCGCGCTACATCCGTGACGTGCTGAAGCAGGCGACTTTCCTGCTGCATGTCCGCAACATGAGCGAGGCGATCGCAATCGCGAATGACTTCGCGGCCGAGCACGTGTCGTTCATTTGCGCGGAGGAGAAGAAGTGGCTGCCGCTGATTCGGACGGCGGGTGCGATTTACCTCGGGAATGATTCGCCGGTGGCGGTGGGGGATTTCCTCGCGGGGCCGAGTCACACCTTGCCGACGGGTGGGAGTGGACGTTCATTCTCCGGGCTGCGTGCGGACCAGTTCCAGCGGCGGACGAGCATCGTGAAGCTTGATAAGCGGTCAGTGAAGAAGTCGCTCGCGGTGGTGGAGGAGTTCGCGAGGATCGAGGGGCTGGATGCGCACGGTAGATCGACGGCGATCCGGTGTAAGTGAATGCTTTCCCGATCGACAAAAGAACAAGATGCCAATCCGGATCGATAAAGACGACGGATCGTTTGAGGGTATCGCACTTCTTTGCGATGGCGACTGGGAGCTGCCGTCTCAGTTGTATGCCCTTGAATCGTGGTTAACAGACAATGCGGCGAGCTTGCCAGATTGTGGAGCCATCGCAGACATTGGGTTTTCGATGAGGCCCGATGCGTCAGGTGGAGGCGGGGTATTGAGTGCGGAAGCGATGCGCCGTTTTGCGGATGCAGGCGTTTCAATCTGGTTTTCCGAGTATCCGCCAAGTGTGTGAACGGAGTGAAAGCCAAGCCAGATTAGACCGCAGCCAATAACAGCGCTCCTTTTATGCCTGCCTGCTGGCCGAGCATGGGAGGGACGATGTAGGGCTTCGCTTCGATAGGTGAGAAGTAGCCGGCGGCGATTTGGTTGAGGATGCGCTCGGTTTTCTCGTGGAAGCCTTCGGCCTGGGAGACGCCGCCGCCGATGATGACGCGTGATGGCGATACGATACCTAACAGGGCGAGCACGCCGTGGGCGAGGTACCATGCTTCGGTTTCCCAGGCGGGATGGTCAGCTGGGAGCTCCGCGGCGTCCTTGCCCCAGCGGGCGGCGATGGAGGGGCCGCTGGCGAGGCCTTCGAGGCAGTCGCCGTGAAATGGGCAGACACCGGGGAAGTCGTCGCCGGGTTTGCGCGGGACCTTGAAGTGGCCGGTTTCCGGATGGAGTGCGCCGTGGACCAAGTGACCGCCGCTGAGGATGCCGGCACCGATGCCGGTGCCGATGGTGATGTAGGCGACGTCGTCGAGACCTTGGGCGGCTCCGAGCCGTGCTTCGGCGAGGGCGGCGGCGTTGACGTCGGTTTCGATGGTGAGGCGGGCTTGCGGGAAAGCGGTGGCCAAGGTGTCGGTGATCGAGAAGCCAGCCCAGCCGGGTTTCGGGGTGGCGAGGAGCTTTCCGTAGGAGGCTCGACCGGGCACCACGCCGAGCGGGCCGAAGGCGGCGATACCGATGGCTTCCGGGGTGCCGCGTTCGTTAAGCCAGTCGATGGCGCGGCTGAAGGTTTCCTCCGGCGCAGTCGTGGGAAAGCGCCACTCCTCTTGCACGTCACCGGCGGCGGTGCCGATGGCCACTACGGTCTTGGTTCCGCCGAGTTCGATGCCTGCGATCATGATTCTCCTAACAAGCAGCCGCAGCGGCCAATGCCTCGCGGGTCAGACGGGAGATCTCATCCCATTTGCCCTCGTTGACAAGCTGCTTGTCCACCATCCACGAACCGCCGATGGCGGCGACGACCGGCAGCTTCAGGTAGTTCGCAAGGTTGGCGGAGGTGATGCCGCCGGTGGGGATGAATTTCAGGCCGGTGTGGCCGTAGGGACCGGCCAGGGCCTTGAGCATGCCGGTGCCGCCAGCGGTTTCGGCGGGAAAGAATTTCAGCAGCTTGCAGCCGAGGGAGAGTGCTTGCTCGACATCGCTGGGGGTCATGACGCCGGGGGAGAATTGCAGGCCGACGGCATTCGCCTTGGCGATGGTGCGCGGGTTCAAGCCGGGAGCGAGCCCGAAGACGGCACCAGCGTCCTTGGCACGCTGGACTTGCTCGTCTTCCAGCAAGGTGCCTGCGCCTAACAGGATTTCCGGAACGCTTGAGGCGATGCGCTTGATCGACTCCTCGGCCGCGGCGGTACGGAAGGTGATTTCCATGATATCGAGACCGCCAGCGAGGAGGGCTTCGGCGAGCGGCACGGCGTCATCGGCACGGTCGAGGACAACGACGGGGACGATGCGCTTGGAGAGGATTCGATCTAGCATGTGGACCAGTCTGAGAGAGTGGTGGCTTCTGCCAAGGTCGCGGCGTGCCAGTCATCGCTAAACGTGGAAACCCCTCCGGGCGTGCGGTGAGAGCGGGATTTCCTTCAATGATAGGCCCCGCTTTATGCCGGATTTTCAAGATGGGGATTCACTCCGTGCGTTCGATTGCTGCCGGAGAGGGATCGGGTTCGAGTGACTTGAGGAAGAATTGGGAGAGGTCCGCATAGAGGGCGAGCGAGCCGGTGGACAGGACCCGATTGTGATCGCCGCCTTTTACCACGCGGAATTGTTTCCGGTGATCGGGGACAGCGGCGAAGATCTCCTTCGCTTGGTCGATGTCGATGTAGGGATCGTGGTCGCCGTGGGCGATCATGACGGGCATGTGCAGTTTTGCGGCGGCTGCGACCGGCCGGACGTCGGCGGGCCAAAAGCCCGCCCGCAGCCTAGCCCCGCAGCCCACGCTGAAGGCGGCGACGGGGCAGCAGAAGTGGAGCGAATGGGGCAGGAGTTCTTCGGCGGAACGGAAGACCGGACGATCGAGCGAGGCAAAGGTGGAGACGCTGGCGACGGCAGTCCATTTCGCGGGCTCGCAAGCCGCGGCCTGCAGGGCGATGGCGCCACCTTGCGAGATGCCGAAGAGGAGGGCGGGCGAGGGCGGGAATTTGAACCGGGTGGTGGCTTCGGCCAGGACCTGCCCGGCGAGCTTGGATTCATTCAGGCCGAAGGAGCCGAAGGTGGCGGGGTGGTCGCCTTGGCCGGGAATATCGAGAAGCAGGCAGCGGAAGCCGGCGGCGCAGAAGCGCTCGCAAATCGGCAGGTGATCCTCCTTCCGGCCGCCGTGGCCGTAGAACATGACGATGGTGCCGAGCTGGGTTCCCCATGGCGGAACGGTGACGCCGCGGTGCTGGAGTTCGCCGCGGAGGAGGCGGCCCTTTTCCGCTTTTCCCGGTTCCCTCGTGCCGGTGACGAGCAGGCAGGGCGTCTGGTCGGCGGCGGTGAAAGGCTCGACCTTCAGGCCGAATTCGGGCGGCTGGGCCAGGATTTCGCGGTGGTAGTCCTGGAGCGGGCGGCGATTTGGCGACACCAGATGGCCGGAGCCCCACCAGCCGGTGACGACGAGGGCGACGGCCAATAGCACCAGCAGGATAACGGCGAAGACTCGGAGGACGCGGCGAAGTCGCTTCATCGGTGACCGCCTAGGAAACCCAGCCCGGTGAAATCCTCAAGTCGGCACCGTGAATTTCGCAAGATCGCGTTTGCCAGCAACGAGATCGGCGACTAGGGGATGCCCATGACATTGCTCGCCGAGACCTCCTCCGTGATGAACAAAACCCGCGAACTCTGCGCTGCGATCGCTGCGGATGAGCATTTCGCGAAGCTTCAGGGAGCCGTGGAGCGCTTCCTGAGCGATGACGGCGCCCGCCTGATGTACCAGACCGTGCACCAGCGCGGTGAGGAGCTGCACCAGAAGCAGCACTCCGGTGTGAAGCTGGCCCCGACCGAAATCCGCGAATTCGAAGCTGCCCGCGATGCACTGATGAGCAACGAGGTGGCCTCTGCTTTCCTCGATGCCCAGGACGAGCTCGAGTCGCTCCAGAAGACGATTGGCAAGTATGTGAACATGACCCTCGAGCTGGGCCGCGTGCCGACCGAGCAGGACATCGCCGAGTCTGAAAAGGGCGGCTGCTGCGGCGGCGGTTGCGGCTGCCACTGAGTTGGTGCCGTCTCCGACTTGAGACACTTTTATCGCGCGGGCGGCTTCTTTGCGGAAGCCGCCCGTTGCGTTTCCTTGCTTCCGGTCTGCCTGCCCTCTATCACCCGCGCGTGCTTCACGAACTGATCAACACGTGGTTCCACTGGGTGGAGCAGGGCGGCTACTGGGCGGTCATCGCTTTGATGGCGATGGAAAGTTCGATCTTTCCGGTGCCCAGCGAGGTCGTGATGCCGCCGGCGGCGTTCCTGGCAGCGCAGGGAAAGATGAGCCTGTGGGGCGTGATCCTGGCGGGCACCTTCGGGTCCTGGCTTGGCTCGGCGATCACCTATGGAGTGAGCCGTTGGCTCGGCCGGCCCTTCATCCTGAAGTTCGGAAAGTATTTCTTCATCAAGCCGGAGAAGCTCGAGCGTGCAGAAGTCTTCATGCAGCGCTATGAGGCGGGCGGGATCTTCTTCGCGCGGCTGCTGCCAGTGGTGCGGCATCTCATTTCGATTCCGGCGGGCATCGTGCGGATGCCGTTCGGGAAATTCAGCGTGATCACCGTGGTCGGATCGGCGATCTGGTGCGCCATCCTTTCCTGGTATGGCAAGGGGATCTACGAGCGGAATCCGAAGCTGATGGAAAGCCCGGATGAGCTGGTTCATGCGATCAAGCATGAGTCGATCGGCATGGTGGCCGGCATCGCCTTGCTCTGCGTGCTGTACTTCGTGGTGCTGCGCCTGACGGCGAAGAAGAAGGTCGAGGGCTGAGCGTCAGGTATTCTCCGGACGGGGATCGCGGCTCAGCAGCTCGTACATCGCATGCGCGGCGGGCTTGCCTTGATAGAGGATCGAGTAAACCGCGTCGATGATCGGCGTGCGGACGCCGGCCTTGGAAGCGGCGTCGTGAATCGAGAGTGTATTCGGCACACCTTCGGCGACCATGCCGAGCGAGGTGGTGGCTTCTTCGAGTGACTTACCGTGGCCAAGTGCGAGGCCGACGCGGTGATTGCGCGAGTGCTGCGAGAAGCAAGTGGCGATGAGGTCGCCGACGCCGGAGAGGCCAGCGAAGGTTTCCGCGCGGCCGCCGAGTGCGACACCGAGACGGGTCATCTCGGCGAGCGCGCGAGTGACGAGGGCGGCGATGGCGTTGTCACCGAGTCCGAGACCCGCAGCGATGCCAGCGGCGATGGCGTAAACGTTCTTGATGGCGCCGCCGAGTTCGATGCCTGCGAGGTCGTCGCTGGTGTAGCTGCGGAAATGTGGCGCGGTGAAGAGCTCCTGAAGATCGCAGGCGAGGGCTTTATCGGTCGCGCCGATGACCGCGCAGGTGGCGAGGTTGGCGGCGATTTCTTCGGCGTGATTCGGGCCGGAGACGACGGCGATGGGATTGTCCGGGAAGACGTCGTGGAGGATCTCGCTCATGCGCTCGCCGGTATTGCGCTCGATGCCCTTGGCGCAGGAAAGCAGGACGGTTTCGCGAGGAAGACCGGCGAGGTCATTGGCGCATTGGCGGGTGGCGGCGGTCGGCACGCCGAAGAGGACCAGCGAATGGCCCTTGGCATCGGCGAGTGTCGTGGAGGCGCGGACGTTTTCCGGCAGGACGATCTCGGTTAGATAGCGCGGGTTGCGGCGGTGAGTGTTGATCGACTCCGCGACAGCGGCGTCGCGTCCGATCATTACCACTTCGGAAAGCTTCGGCGCGAGCAAGACGGCCAATGCGGTGCCGAAGGAACCGGTGCCGAGGATGGCGGCGGAGGGAAATGCGTCAGGCATCGGTCTTCTTCTTGGGCTGGAAGCGGTTCTCGGTGCCGTTCATGAGGCGCTGGATGTTCGCGCGGTGTTTCCAGATCGCCAAGGCGGCGATAACGACGGAAAAGACAAATAGTGGTTTGTTCCAGTCACCCGTTGCGATCTTTCCGTGATACCACGAGCCGGAAATGATGATAAGAGGCAGCAGCGCGGCGGCGACGATGGAGGCTACCGATACGTAGCGGCTTACTTTGAAGGTGATCACCCAGACGAGGATCAAAAGGACCACTGCGGCGGGTGCCAAGGCGATGAGGACGCCAGCCGAAGTGGCAATGCCCTTGCCACCCTTGAAGCCGACCCAAGGTGAGTAGTTATGGCCGAGAATGGAGAGCAGGCCGGTGAGGACCTGAAGGGTCTGGGCTTTCCACTGGTCGACTGCCGGGAAGATATAGCCGTGGTCAAGAAGCCCGTGGAAGGTGAAGTTGGTGTCCTGGCCGACGAAGCGAATCAGGGTGTATGCGAGCAGGGTGGGGATGAAGCCCTTCAGTGCATCGAGGATCAGGCAGGTGATGCCGTATTTCTTCCCGACGACGCGAAGCACATTGGTGGCGCCGATGTTGCCGGAGCCGTGCTGGCGGATGTCGATGCCCTTCATCCGGGCGATGAACAGGCCGAAGGGGATCGACCCGAGAAGGAAGGCGATGAGCGGACAGAGCCAGAGCTGCATGGGCGCGGCTTGGGTAGTCGAAAGCGGGGGGGATGTCACCCCCCGATTCCGGCGTTACTTGCCGCCGACGGCCGTGCAAGTAGCGTGGTAGTCGGCTTCGCCGTTCCTGATGGTGGCGTCGAGACTGGCGGAGGGGCCGCGTTGGAGCTCCAGACGAAGGTTGAGCAAGGGTTGCTCCTTGGCGACCAGCGTGATGTTGGCGGTGTCGTCGACGTTCAGGCGGCCTTTGCCCTTGTATTTCACGCCGTTGAGGTCGAACGCGACGGTGAGCGAGTTGCCCTTGGCAAACTTCACGCTGAGAGGGGCAGCGTCGACCTCGCCGCCGCTGGCCAAACCGGAGAAGCTGCCGGTAACCGGAGATTCAATCGAGATGTAGCCCGTGGACAGGCCGCCTTGGCCGTCCGAGAGTTGATAGGTGATCACCCGGCCGGCTGGATACTGCTCCGCGGTGGTAAACTTCACCCGGGCTCCCTTTGACGTCGGGACAATCTCGGCGGTGCCTTCGCCGGGGGCCGCGCTCACGGCAGTCAGGCTCAAGCGATCGGAGTCCGGATCCTGATCGTTGGCGAGGACATCGATGACGACCTCACGTTTTCCATTCGTCGTCTTGGCGGGGAGCCAGGCGACATCGGGAGCGGCTACCGGAGCGAAATTCGCGGTGTCACCTTCGAGAAGCCGGAAGACGCGGGGCTTGGGAAGGGCGCCCTTGATTTCGGTAAGTTGTGCGAAGCCATACACCAGCCCATCAGTCCCTTGGCCCAGTGTCGGCCTGCATAGCCGGAAATTGGTGGGGAGGTGATGGATGATGCTCGTACCTCCCTCAGGGAGCGTGCGAGAGATGAACCCTCCGTTGTTCTGGCCTCCGGACGTCGATACCCCATAGATGCCGAGCGAGGTGGCCAGTGGTGCCCAGATCGTGCCGACATTACCCACGTGCATCGTGGCGAAATCGAGTTCCATGCCGATGGTGCCATCGAATCCGACGTGCAAGATGGCACCGTCAATGGTGACGAAGAATCCGTCGGTCACCGGGATCAAGGCGCTTGGGCTCTTCTTGTAAGGGTGGAAATCGCCGAGCACCGTGATATTGCCGCTATCCTCCAGACGGAAGAATGTGCCGTAGCTATAGCGGTATCTGCCGAAGGCCTGGACGGGGCCTCCCGAGCTGGTCGTCCCGTAGATTTTCCCGTCCTGACCAAAGACGAGATTGTTCGGATAGAAGGGCTCGAATCTGGCATCCGAAGGTACGGGCGCTTCCGGTGGAAAGGAAGGAGTGCGCTCGAAGGAGTGGATGGTCTGAAAGTTGCCATCCTGCGACAGCCGGAAAATCGTCCCGGAACCTTTGGGGCCGTTGTCTCCCATGATGCCGAGGAGGTCTCCATCGGGCAAGACGAGCAGTTTCGACGCTTCGGAGCCGTCCGTCGTCGCGTCGATGTCGTGAAGGACGCTGAGGACCCCATCAGGCGACCAGCGGAAGATGGTGCCTGCACCATGGGCGCCGCCATGGCTTGTGGTGCCATAGAACGAGCCGTCTTGACCGGCGACCAGAGAGCTGAGGGGGTTCGATCCGCTGGGGCTGGTAGAAGTATCCTCATCGGGTGCAGCAAACGTGAAGAGAATCTCCACGTTTTGGTCCGGAGCGAACCTGTAGAGGAAGCCCCCGGTGCTCTTTTGCGCCCACCGTGAGATGCCGTAGAAATGGCCATCGCCACGGGTCGCCAGGTTCCACATGGGGTCGATCGGCTGGTTGAGGACCTGAATGTCTTCAAAGGTGGCCGCCAAAGAGGCGGCCGGATTGAACGAAACGACCCCAGCGAGCAGGATGATGGAGGCGTGGAGAAGGTGGCGAGGTGGCATTAGTTGGAGGAAAGCTGTTGACTCAAGGATATTTGGTCAATGGCTTTCGTGTAACTTCATGGCCTGGTCCGGGCAAGCCGGGGGAAATCCTTGGAAGCTGTATCGCTCCCGCTTTCCGCGGGGAAAACGGGAGCGACAAGAGCTGTGCTAGTTGCTGCCGGACGCCGTGCAAGTGGCGTGGTAATCGGCTTCGCCGTTGCGGATCGTGGCTTCGATGCTGGCGGTCGTGCCGCGTTGAAGCTCAAGGTGGAGATTGAGCGAGGTCTCGTCTCGGGAGGATAGCGACAGGCTGGCGGTGTCGCCGGCGTCCAAGAGGCCCGTGCCCTTGTATTTCTTCCCGTTGAGCTCGAAGGTGGCCTTGATCTCGTTGTCCTTGTCGATTTTCAGGTCGAGGGGAGCATTTGAGACGCTGCCGCCGGTCGCCAGACCCGTGAAGCGGTCTTTGACCGGCGACTGGATCGCCACGTAGCCCTTGGAGAGACCTCCACGGCTGTCCGTGACCATGTAGGTGAGCATGCGGCTGGGCGGGTTTTCCTCTTGGGTGGTGAACCTCAGTTTGACGCCTTGCGGGGTCTCGAGGAGTTCGATGTGACCTGCTCCCTCACCATTGATGTGGGCGATCGTCAGAGGGTCGGAATCCGCATCCTGGTCGTTGGCGAGGATGTCGATGACGACCTCGCGCTGGCCATTTTTCGCTTTGCGGGGCAGCCAGGCCTCATCGGGAGCTGCCACGGGCACGAAATTGGGTGAAGTTGTGGATTCGTGAAGGCGGAAGAGGCGGGGGTAAGGCGGGTTTTCGCTAGAGTCGAAATCCAAGAGTCCGTGAGCCAGTCCGTCATTCCCTTCGACCAGCGCGGGGTGATACGGGCGGTGGTCAGCAGGGAAGGTTTGGACGATCGAGGTGCCTCCTCCCGGGATGGTGCGATAAATGAAGCCGCCGCCCTCAGGTCCTCCGGAGGGGGAAACGCCGTAGATGCCATGCGAGGTGTAGAGCGGGGTCCACAAATAGACATAGCCCAAATCCAAGAACCTGAAATCGGCTTCCACGCTGAGAGCTCCATTCAGGCCGATCTTGATGAGCGAATTCTGGGTGTTCCCGATGAAGCCGTCAGGGGTTACTTCCAGCCAGCTGATCTTATCCCGGAAGGGGTGGAACTCGCTGAGAACGGTGATGTCGCCATTGTCTTCCAAGCGGAAGAAATTGCCGTAGGTGAAGCGGGAGAAGAAGCCGGCCTCGATCGGTCCCCCAATGCTGGTAGTGCCGTAGATCCGTCCGTCCGAACCGATGGCCACATGGGTGGGCGACGAAGGGGGGTATTTCGCATCCGGGGGCACTGGGACGCCTGGTGGGTAGCCTGATGGAGCCTCGAAGGCGTGGACGGTTTGGAAGGATCCATCCAAAGACAGCCGGAAAATCGTGCCGCCGCCCAACGGTCCGCCGTCTGACATGACGCCGACAAGGTCACCGGATGGTGTGGCCGCCAGTCGCTGGACGCGGTAGCCCTCCGTCACAGGATTGACGTCATGAAGGACGCTGAAGACTCCATCGGGAGACCAGCGGAAAATGGTCCCGGCGGCGAAAGCACCTCCATAGGTGGTGCCGCCGTAGAATGCGCCATCAGGACCGGCAATCAGCGGGCAACTGGTGCCTGTGCCGGTTTGGTTGGTGGCACTCGCGTCATCGCTCTCGTCCAAGGCAAACAGGACCTCCGAGTTTTGGCCCGGAGCCACCCGGTAGATGTAGCCTCCTTGGTTTTCTTCCGACCAGCCGGAGAGCCCGTAGAAGTAACCATCGCCGCGGTTGACGAGGTTGACCATGGGCTGGATGACCTTATCGAGGGTCTGAATTTCCTCGTAAGTGGTCGCGGATGCGATCGTCGGAGACAAGGAAACGGCTCCGGCGAGAATGATTGAGCGGATGCAGGTGTTAGGGTGATGCACGCATGAAAGCTGTTGATGCGTGGGTGGTGGGTCAATAACTTTCCTGTAACTTATTTGAGTCTTTATTTATTATGAAGCTGGCGAGGACTCCCGGGTTAGATCGGGGTCACGTCCACCGAGACCTTCAGCGTGTGGCTCAGGCCGCCGACGGTGACGCCGCGGAGGGGTGAGACGTCGCGGTAGTCGCGGCCGGTGGCGACGGTGATGTGGCGTTCGCCGGGGCGGACGTTGTTGGTGGGGTCGAAATCGAGCCAGCCTTGGCCGGGCACGAAGACGGAGACCCAGGCGTGCGAGGCGTCGGCACCGACCAGCTTCGGCTTGCCTGGTGGCGGCAGGGTTTCGAGGTAGCCGGAGACGTAGCGCGCGGGCATGCCGATGGATCGCAGGGAGGCGATCATGATTTGGGCGAAGTCCTGGCAGACGCCGCGGCGGTTTTTCAGCACTTCGACGACCGGGGTGGCGACGGTGGTGAAGTCGGGGTCGAACTTGAACTCGTGGAAGATGCGTGCGTTGAAGGCGGAGACGGCTTCAAGCACGCAGCGGCCGGGAGTGAAATCCGGCCGGGCAAACTCGGCGAGTTCCGGAAGAACGGGGATCAGTGGAGAAGACAAGGCGAAGGCGCGGGCTTCGAGGGCGGCCGGTTCCTTGGATGTCTTGAGTCGGGCAGGCAACTGGTCCCATGGGCCGCCGGCTTCGAGTGGAAGCTGACCTGCGGATAGGACCTCCACTTCGCTCTCCGCCGTGATGATGAGTTCGGGGTGAGGGCGCTGGATGGAGAAGTAGTCGATGTGGTTGCCGAATGAATCACGGCGACTGCGGTGGAATTCCGGCAGGGGATCGATGCCCAGTTTCCACTTCAAGCAGCGCTGTCCCGGCAAGTCCAATGGCCGCAACCGGGCCTCATTGTGGCACAGGTTTGCGGGCGTGTCGTAGCGGTAAGTGGTCCGGTGGCGGATGCGGTAGCGCATGAACGAGGAGGAAGAGCGGAAGCGGGCAGGGACTTAGCCGTGCAGGAAGTGCGGGCGGTCGGCGTGGCGGAAATAGGTCAGGGTCAGCGCATTCGAAAGTTGACCGAGGGAGTGCAGCATGTGGTCGACGAAGGTCTCCAGCTTGCGGCGTCGTCCGCCATTGGTGCTGGTCAGCGTAGCGATGTCGGTGAGGCGCAGGCGGCTGGAGGTTTCCACGAGGATGCGCTGCTCGCTGGTCAATCGCGCGCCGTGTGCCTGGCGGGGCAGGCGGTCGATGTTTCCTTCAAGGCGCTGGATTTGATAGAGGAGTGAACGGGCGTTGTTCGGCTCTAACAAGAGGAGCTCGAGCACCAGTTCGATCCTCGGATAGGTGCGGTAGCGCTTGCGATAGGTGACCAAGCTGTCCGAGGCGGCGAGCACGGTTTCCATCACGAGAAGCTCTTCCTCCGGTGTGCGGGCTTCCACAAGGAAGTGGCGGATCACGGAAAGCTGGAACTGGGCGCGCTCGATCCGGCGGCCGGAGTCGAGCAGACGCCAGCCGGCGTCCCGGGTCATACTCTCGAGATTGAGACCCAGCAGCGCGGTGAGGTCGATGATCAGACGGTTCAGCGGGTCAGTGAAGTCATCGAGATCTGAAACGACATGGCCCGATCCTTCGATCCATTCGCGGATGATGGCTTCGATCACGCGCCACGAGTCGGGAGACCACAGGTCGCGCACGGCGTAGGCGGCATTCCGGAAGGAGCGAAGGTTGTAGGCCAAGGAGCCGATCCGCCCCGGCTGCGTGAGCAGGGACATGACCTCTTCCTCGTCGCTTACGACGGCGTGATCCTCCTCTTCATGAATTGGTGCTGCATTGGTCACACCTAACAGGCCTCCCATGAGGATTTCGCGATGGCGGCTGAGCTGGCTTTCATCGTCGCCGATGGATTCGACGAAGCTCATCACCGCGCGGCGCAGCAGGCGGGCGGTGCCTTCCGCGCGCTCGGCGTAGCGGCCGGTCCAGAAGAGGTTTTCACCGGAGCGGCTGGGTACGTTGCGCGAATCCGCGTCGCGGGCTGCGGCGTCGGCGGTGTCGTTCCAGAGGCTGACGAAGGGTTCGGAGTCGGTACCCTGGACCCAGGTGTCCTTCGAGGTGCTGCCGAGCTGACTGGAAACCACGAGTGCTTCCGGAGATGCCGCGACGCGGGTCAGGCCGCCGGGCATGACGATGTAGCGGCCATCGGCGGTGGCGGTGGCGAAGCCGCGGAGCACGCCGCGGCGAGCCTCGATCTGTGTGCCGTGGAGGCAAGGCTGGGTGGAGAAGCTGACTTGCTGTTGGCCGACGTAGCATTCCGGTGCGGCGAGGATTTTCGCGCGCAGGGTTTCCCGCTCCGCTTTGCTCAGCGTTCCGCCGAAGACGGAGCCGAAGGTCGGAGCACGGTGGATCGACTTCACAATGAGTGTGTCGAGGTTCGCGAGGACGTGATCGCAGGCTTTCTTCTCGCCGCACCACCAGGTGGCGGCTGCGGGGAGAATGAGTTCCTCGGTTCGCAGATGGCGGGAGATACCGGGAAGGAATGCCATGAGGCCGGGGTTCTCCAAGACACCGCTGCCGGGGTGGTTCACCACGGCGACATTACCGGCGCGCATTGACTCTAGCAAACCGGGCACGCCGAGCTGGGAATCTTCTTTCAGCTCCAGTGGATCGCTGAACCAGGCATCGACGCGGCGGATGATGACGTCGACGGGCTCCAAGCCACCGAGGGAGCGCAGCCAGACGCGGGCGTCGCGGACCGTGAGGTCATCGCCTTGGACCAGCGAGTAGCCGAGGTAGGAGGCGAGGAAGGCGTGCTCGAAATAGGTTTCGTTCTGAGGGCCGGGAGTGAGAATCACCACGCGTGGTTCGCGGGCACCGCTGGCGGTGGGGAATGACTCCAGCGTTTCGCGCAGCGTGCGGAAGAAGCCGGCGATGCGGCGGACGCCGCTGCGATGGAAGAGGCGCGGCATGGCGCGGGTCATGACGCCGCGGTTTTCCACGATGTATCCGCTGCCGGAGGGAGCCTGGGTGCGGTCATTGACGATCCACATGCGGCCGTCCGGACCGCGGGCGAGGTCCGCCGCGTAGAGGATGAGCTGGCGCTTCGAGGCGAGCTTCATGCCATGGCACGGACGAAGGTAGCCGCGATGGGCGTGGATGAGCTCAGGCGGAAGCCAGCCTTCGGCGATCAACCGCTGCTCGCCGTGGAGGTCGGTGAGGACGTGGTCGAGCAGCTCGGCCCGCTGGATGAGGCCGGCTTCGATGGTCTTCCAGTCCTGCTCGGAAACGACCCATGGAATGGCATCGATTTGCCAAGCGCGGTGCTCGCCATCGGGAGCGCCGTGGACGCTGTAGGTGACGCCGTTTTCGCGCAGGAGGCGGAGGATCTCGCCATTGGTGGCGATGGCCTGCTCGGGAGTGAGCCCGCCGAGCCATGAGGCGACGTGCGACCAAGACGGGTTCACGCTGCCATCGGCGGCGAGCATTTCGTCCCACGCGCCGCGGGCGTAGTCCGGTGGCAAGATGTTTCTCGGGGTGACCGCAGCCGGCATGACCGAGGATATGCCCGCATCCGCTTGATTTGGCAATGGTGGCGACTCCGGCGGCGTCATCGCGCCAGCCGTATCAGATGCCGTGCCGATCTTCCTTCAACCAGTGTTCGCGGCGGAACCAGGTGTCCTGGCGCTTGGCATACTGGCGGGTGGCGGCGTTGATGAGGGACTCGCATTCGGGGCGGTCGATCTCACCGGCGAGGTGGCGGCGGATTTCGCCGTAGCCGATGGCTTTTTCGAGGCCGGGTGCGGCGTTCCGGAGGGTGGCGACTTCCTGGATCGCGCCGCCATCCAGCATTTGACGGGTACGGCGGGCGATGCGGTCGTGGAGATCGGGGCGCGGGCGGGAAACGAGGATGCCACGGAGTTTTTCGGCCCTAGCGGATGAGGCGGCTTCCCAATCGTCGCGGAGGGTGGAGCAGGGGACTCCGGCGAGGAGGCAGACTTCCAGCGCGCGGGAGACGTAGCGGCGATTTTTCAGGTCGGTCCGGGCGGCTTCGACAGGGTCGAGGGCTTGGAGGCTGGTGACCAGGTCTTCGAGTGGGGCGGCGTCGAGTTCGGCGCGGAGGGTCGGTTCGCCGGGTGGAAGCGGGGATGGGCCGTGGGACAGGAATTTCAGGTATAGTCCCGAGCCGCCGGTGATGATGGGGGTTTTTCCGCGAGCGAGGAGTTCCTCGATGACTGGCACGACCAGCCGCAGGTAGGTCATGGCGTCGACCGGCTGGTCGGGGGAAAGGATGCTGTAGAGGTGATGCGGACGCTTTTCGCGGTCTTCTGGAGGCGGTGCGGCGGTCAAGACCTCGAGGCCGCGGTAGAGCTGGAAGGCATCCGCATTGACAATCTCGCCGTCGAGTTCGGCGGCGATTTCCAGGGCACGGGCGCTTTTGCCTGAGGCGGTGGGGCCGCAGACGAAGAAGAGGTGCTCGGGGGCGGGAAGGGTCATGCGGATGGGTCTAATAGGACCAAGAAGACCTCTATGCTGAGACAAAAACGCCCCGCCCGAAGGTTCCGGGCGGGGCGGGGAATGATTTGCGGAGGCTTCCGATCAGGCGGTCGGCTCTTCCGAAGTGGCCGAGGCCGCGGACTCAGCCGCGGCGACGGGCTCGGACTGGGCGACAGGCTGGGACGGGGCGGCGGGAGTCGAGTCAGCCGGGGCGGCGGTCTCTTCCTTCAGCGCGTCCTCGTGCTCCTTGGTCTTGGCACCGCTGACGACGAGCTGGCGGCCCATGAAGAACTGATCATGCAGTACTTCCACGGAGCGCTTGGCTTCGTCGACATTGAGCATGTCGACAAATCCGTAGCCCTTCGACTTGTGAGTGCGGCGGTTGTAGACGATCTCGACGTTGCGGACGGTGCCCACGCCCTTGAAGAGGTCCTTGAGGTCTTCTTCGGTGCAGTCGTAGGACAGATTGCCGAGGTAGATGCGAGCACTGGCGACATCGCCCCGTTCCGGGCTGCGGCGCTGGCGTTCTTCGCGGGGGGCGCGTTCTTCCCGTGGCGGGCGGTCCTCGCGAGCAGGACGGTCTTCGCGGGAACGTTGCTCGGACGGCTGCTTGGCGATGCGGACGTTCGACTTCGGCTCGCGTTGCTCACGTGGCGGGCCATCCTCGAAGCGGATGGGCTCGCGGCGTTCGCGCGGCGGGCGGACTGGCTCCTTGTAGAGGCCGAAGATCTTTTTGATCTTCTGCCAGAGGGTCAGCGGGGCGGGCTTGTATTCCTTGCGAGGTCCGCGATCAATACGATCACCGCGGTCGCCGCGTTCTCCACCGCGCTCGTTGCGATTGCGGTCTCCGCCACCATGGGAGCGTTTCTGGCCATGGTGCGAGTTGCTATTGTTGGGGTCTTGGTCCTGCCGGTTGCGATTCCGGCCTTTGCCTCCGCGGGAACGACGGCGGCGACGTTCTCCGTCGCCGGTGCCGCGGGTATCAGGTGTGGCGTTCGACATGTTTTCGTTTCGGTTGGCGGGCCGTTCTCGTGACGGCGGGCAGCCGCCCGCATTCGGGCGGGGCTGCAGGCTCGACCTGCCGTTTTCCGGGTCGACGGCTTTTTGGTGCCGGGAAGTTTCCGCCACTCGATGCGGGACGGGCGGAAAGTGTCCATGGACCCGGGAAAAGGCGGTTATCGCGCATTGGCCCGGTTTGGCAGGCATCTCCGCGGTATCCGCGTCCGCCGGAGTCCGATTGCGTCCGCCCAAGCGGAGCGCTGCTGCCAAAAACAGCGTTTTGGCCGGAGGCGGGCAGCCGGATGGGTGCGGGGCTGCCTGACGCGGGCAGTCTACGCTCCTTGGAATCAATGGCAAGGCGCGAATGGGCGGGTTTCCAAGAGTTTGCCGGGGAGTCGCGGAGGAATGCAGAGGGAGGAGAAATCCGGGGAAGGAACTCCAGTAATCCAGTATGCCTATATAGTGGAATTACTGGAGTGCTGGCTGCGGTGGAAAATGGCTCTGTCTGGCCCGGGGATTTGGGTTGAGCCGCGAGCTTGCCCCGGTAGAGTCCGGCCCGCCTGATGAAACGCGCGTTTTTGGTTCTCGTCGCCGTCCTTTTCGCCGCCGTCTCGCACGCCCAGGAAGGTGAAGCCTTCATGGTCGTCGAGGCGCACTCGGGGAAAGTCTTCTCTGCCGCGAATTCGGTGGTGAAACGGCCCATCGCTAGCCTCACGAAGATCGCCACCGGCGTGATCACCGTGGACTGGGCGGATGCCACCGGCACCGACCTGAGCAAGGTGGAGGCGGTCGTTCCGCCGTCTGTCCAAGCGGTGGGTGGGCCGAATCCGATGTCGCTCCAGCCCGGCGACCGGATTTCGCTGCGTGATGCTCTTTATGCTGCCCTGCTCGGCTCGGACAATCTCGCAGCCCTGACGGTGGCAAATCACGTCGGCCAGGAAATGCTCCGGGCCCGCGGCAAGACGGGTGATGGGGTGGCGGCCTTCGTCACCGAGATGAATGAGCTCGGCAAGGCGATCAACCTGACCAAGACGCGCTTTGTCACTCCCCACGGGCTGGATCCGGCGAAGGGAGGTGGATTCTCCACCGCGGCGGACGTGGCCAAGCTGTCGATCTACGCGATGCGCAAGCCGGGCTTCACCTTCATCACGCGTCAGAAGGATCGCCAGGTGACGGTGCAGGGAGCCGCCGGTCCGCGTTCTTTCAATGTGAAGAACACCAACGAGATGATCGGCGAACCGGGCATCCTGGGTGTGAAGACCGGAACGACCAATGCCGCAGGGCCTTGCCTGAGTGTCGCTTCCGATCGCGACCCGCTGGTGCGCGAGAAGCCGGATGGTGAAAAAGCTGTCACGCCGCGCCGCTTGATCGTCGTTGTGCTCAACAATCCGGATCGCTTCAACCGGGCGCGCGGACTGCTGCGCCAAGGCTGGGATTCCTATGATCGCTGGGTCGCCGCCGGAGCGCCGATCCAGGACCGGGAGAAGGAAATCCTGAACGTGCCGAATCCGCGCTGAAAGATGGCACTCTTTTGACTTATCGAACCTGTCTCAAACCACCAAACCCACCCGCGATGCGTATCGGTATTCTCAACAGCGGCGGCGACTGCCCCGGTCTCAATGCAGTGATCCATGGCGTCGTCGGCGCCGCGAGCCAACTCGGTTGGGAGGTCATCGGCTTCAAGGACGGCTTCGAAGGACTGCTGCCGCCGGGGGACTACAAGGTGCTGAAGCCGCAGGATACCCTGGGCATCCTCAAGCTGGGTGGCACCATTCTGGGTACCACCAACAAGGGCCACTTCGCGGCCAAGGTGGGCAAGGGCGACATCGCCGAGGTGCCGGCTGACATTGTTTCGAAGGCGAAGCGGACGATGGATCAACTGGAGATCCGCGCGCTGATCATCGTGGGTGGTGACGGTTCGCTGACCACCGGCCTGCAGCTCTATCGCGAAGGCTGGCCGATCATCGGGGTGCCGAAGACGATCGACAACGACCTGCGCGCGACTGCCATGACGTTCGGCTTCGACAGCGCGGTCAGCACCGTGGTCGATGGTCTCGACCGTCTGCATACCACTGCGGAGAGCCACAAGCGCATCATGGTGCTCGAAGTGATGGGTCGCCATGCCGGCTGGATCGCCCTGTGGGGTGGCATCGCTGGTGGGGCCGATGCGATCCTTCTCCCGGAGATTCCCTTCGATACCGAAAAAGTCGCGGAGCACGTGAAGCAACGCGATGCCCAAGGTCATCACAGCACGCTGGTGGTGGTGGCAGAAGGCGCGCACTTGCCGGACGGCGAGCTTGCGACCATCGCGGAAAATGCAGGCGGTGAAGTCCGTCTCGGCGGCATCGGTGAAATCATTGCGCGTCGTCTTGAACAGCTGACGGGCAAGGAAACGCGCTCTTGCACGCTGGGTCATCTTCAGCGTGGTGGTGCCCCGACGGCGCTGGATCGGATCCTCGGCACGCGCTTCGGTGTGATGGCGGTGAAGCTGGCTGAGGAAGGCCGCTTCGGCCGCATGGTGAGCTATCAGGCGTATCACGTGGACTCGGTGCCGATCGAGGAAGCGGTGAATCAGCTGCGACTGGTGGAGCCCGATGGTGAAATGGTCAAGGCCGCGAAGGCCGTTGGTATTTGCCTGGGGGATTGATTCGCGAATTGCCGGATTGAAGTTTTCCAAGGAGCGGGTAACCCAAGGGTTGCCCGCTCTTTTTTTCCGGGCACGCGCCATGAGCGAGAACCTTGGAACCTTTCACCGCTTGGGAGAGCCGGGAGGTCCCGGTTGTCCGGTTGGAGTTCTTCCGATAGCCCTTCGCGATGCTGAAGGTCGGCAGGCCTCCGGTAGTTTGTTAGACGCTGGGCCGGAAGCCACGGAGATTGAATTGCTCCGCACGATCGCATCACGCCTAGGCATCAAGTGGGGCAGCGACAGCCTCGGATGGTGGGCTGTGGTGAAGATCGAGTTTCCGACGTGGGCGGTCTGGCGTCAGGATGACCATGGCAATTCGTTCCTGGTCGAAGCCAATCTAACAAAGACGCAGGCCGAGGAACTTCAGGCCGAACTGGAGGCGAGGGGACACAAGCAGACCTACTGGGCGGCCGATGCTGCGTAGGCTATTTCACAGTGCTGCGGATCACACCGTCCTTGACCTTGGTGTGGATCTCTTCGCCTGACGCGACGTCGGCGGTGGAGCGGATGATGCGGCCGGTGGCGTCGAGGGCGATGGAAAAGCCGCGTTCGAAGGCGGACTCGGGGCCGAGTGTTCTGAGTAGCGAACGCAGGCGGTGGAGGCGTTGGTCGGAGTCGTCCAGGCGGCGAGTCGCGGCGCGTTCGAATTGGCCGCGGAGACGAAGGACGTGATCGAGCCGGAGCTGGAGTTGCCGCGCGGGATGGTGTGCGGCGAGGGTGCGGCCGAGTTCCTTGAGGCGTTGTTCGCGGTGACGGACGTTGCTTTCCAGGGCGGAGGAAAGAAGGCCGCGGAGGGAGTCGAGTCGAAGGACGGGCTCGCGTAGCAGGCGGTCGCCGCCACGGGAGAGGACGCCGCGACGGAGGTTTTCCAACATCATGGCGAGGCGCTCGGCGCGGTCGTGGACGCGGCGGGAGAGGCGGCGCTTGAGAATGCCGAGGCGGGCCTTGAGTTCTTCGCCGTCGGGGACTGCGAGTTCGGCGGCGGCGCTTGGCGTCGGAGCGCGGAGGTCGGCGACGAAGTCGGCGATGGTGAAGTCGATCTCATGGCCGACGGCGGAGATCACCGGGATCTGGCAAGCGGCAATGGCGCGGGCGACGACTTCTTCATTGAAGTTCCACAGGTCCTCGATGGAGCCGCCGCCGCGGCCGACGATGAGGACGTCACTACGAGGGATATCGTACTTCTCCGGATTCGACATCCGCTCGATGGCGCGGGCGATTTCGAGTTCGGCCCCTTTGCCTTGAACGCGGACGGGATAGAGGACGGGCTGCACCCATGGGGCTCGGCGTTCGAGGATATTGAGGATGTCGCGGATCGCAGCACCGGTGTCGGAGGTGATGATGCCGACGACGCGTGGGAAGGAGGGAATGGGCTTCTTCCGTGAGGTGTCGAAGAGGCCTTCGGCTTGGAGCTTACGCTTGAGGGCTTCGAAGCGGGCTTGCAGTTCGCCGACGCCGGCGCGTTCGACTCGTTGGACGATGAGTTGGAGTTGGCCGCGGGCTTCATAGACGCTGGGCTCGGCGAAGGCTCGGACCTTGACGCCGTCTTCCATGACCTCGGAGCCTGTGCGCTTTCTGGCGCCGAACATGGCGCATTGGATTTGTGCGCCATCGTCCTTGAGGGAGAAATACCAGTGGCCGCTGGCTTGCTTCTTGAGGTTGGAGATTTCGCCTTCGACCCAGACTTCGCCGAGCTCGATCTCCAGCAGGTTCTTCATCCGTCGCACGAGTTGCGTGACGGAGAGTGCCTTGGGTACTGGGGAAGGTTTTGGGGCGAAGAGGTCGTCCATGGTGGGATGTCAGCGCTTTTCTTGGACGGCGTTGAGGAGGATGCGGAGGGCACCGCCGGAGATCCAGACTTCGTAGCAGAGGCAGGCGAGGGAGCAGCCCATGAGGAGCAGGGCGGTGGTGAAGGCGGGGATGGCGATGGATTGCATGCCGGCGATCACGGCGAGCATGGCGACGACGCAAAGGAAGAGGCTGAAGGAGCCGAAGAGCTGCATCAGGCGAATGAGGGTGAGGCGGCGGCGGAGGTTGTCGATCTGGGCGCGCAGGAGGTCCTCGCCGTGCTCCAGCCAGTCCTTGTGAAGTTGGCGGATGAGGGCGGAGAGGTGGAGGAAGCGATTGGTGAAGGACAGGAAGAGCAGGCTGATCGCGGGGAACAGCAGGGCAGGGGTGGAGACTTCCAAGGTCACGCGAAAGGTCTAGCGGGCGGCGTGCCGGGTGGCAACCGTGGTCGCTTTGGCAAGCTTTTTCGTGTGTCGGGAGGTCATGTTACGGACTTGCTCCCGGGGGTCGGGGGGGTGAACCTCCGCCCCCACGGATGAAGCGATTCTATCCCTATTTCGCCCACCTCCGCAAAGTGAAGTCCACCTTCATTTGCGGGGTCATGGCGGGCATCATGTTCGCCATTCTCAGCGGCTTCGGCTTGCCGTTCATGGTCAAGACCGTCTTTCCGGTGATCTTCAACAAGGGGGAGCGGATCCTCGTGGTGGAGCAAGCGTTCGCGAAGCACGTCGGCGACGAGGAAGCCAACAAGCTGCTCGACTGGGCTTTCCACGATGAGATGGCGAACCTGAAGGCGACCGACAAGATCCGCCAATACTTCGTCGACCAAGTGGGAGAAAAGCGGGCACCGAAGGCGATGCTGATCGCTGCCTGCATCCTGATCCCGCTGGCGGCATTGCTGCGAGGGATCGCGGGGTTCTTCAATACCTACTGGATCACTGCGGCCGGCCTCAGTGTGCTGCGGGATATCCAGCAGTCGGTGTTCGTGAAGCTGCAGCGGCTGCCGCTGGGCTTCTTCAGCGGGCGGAGGACCGGTGACCTGATCAGCCGGGTGATCACCGACTCGAACATGCTGCAAGGCGTGGTCACGACGATCTCGAACGACTTGATCAAGCAGCCCTTCACGTTGATTGCGGCGCTCACCTTCCTGATCAAGGACAGTCTGGAGAACAAGGACTCCTTCTTCCTGATCATCTGCTTGCTGAGCATCCCGGTGGTGGTGGTGCCGATCCGCTTCCTCGGGAAGCAGCTGATGCGGAAGGCGGCGCACATGCAGCGCGAGTCCGGCGATAACTCGGCGGTGCTGGCTGAAACGCTGGGTGCGACCCGTGAGATCCGCGCCTTCAATCTGGAGGAGATGATGGGGCAGCGTTTCCTGAACGGCATCGGCCGCTGGACGAAGTTCCACCTGAAGGTGATCAAGTATCGCTACCTCACGCCGCCGATCATCGAGATGGTGGCGGCAGGTGTGGTGGCGTTCGCGCTGGGATATGGAGCTTCGCATCATCTTTCGCTCGAGCGTTTCATCGGCGTGGTGGTGGCGCTCTACATGTGCTACGACCCGATGAAGAAGCTCGGGGAGATTCACAATCGCCTGAAGCAGGGCGAGGCTTCGCTGGATCGTCTGGAGATGATCTTGAACGCGGAGGAAGGGGTGACCGATCCGCCGCAGCCGGTTTCGATTTCGAAGGTGGAGGGGCGGGTTTCGTTCAAGGACGTGAATTTCTCCTACAAGGACCAAGAGGGTCGGGAAATTCCTGCTCTCAGGGGGATCTCGCTGGAAGTGCCAGCGGGACAAGTGGTGGCACTGGTTGGGCCTTCAGGTGCGGGCAAGACGACCTTTGCGAGTATGATCCCGCGTTTCTATGACCCGGTGGAGGGATCGATCCGTTTGGACGATGTGGACTTGGGCGAACTGCGGCTGAAGGATCTGCGCGATCACATCACCATCGTGCCGCAGGAGGCGGTGTTGTTCTCGGGGACCATCTTTGAGAACATCAAGCTGGGGCGGATGAATGCGAGCGACGAGGAGGTGAAGGAAGCCGCGCGGCAGGCTCACGCTCATGATTTCATCATGATGCAGCCGCATGGCTATGACACCCAGGTCGGCGAGCGCGGGGCGCAGTTGTCCGGTGGGCAGAAGCAGCGTATTTCGATTGCGCGCGCTTTCCTGAAGAATGCGCCGGTGTTGATTTTGGACGAGGCGACTTCGGCGCTGGATTCGGAGGCTGAGTCACGGATCCAAGAAGAATTGGCTGACCTGACGCGTGGGCGGACCACCTTCATCATTGCGCACCGGTTTAGCACGATTCGTATTGCGGACCGGATCTTGGTATTTGAGGGAGGGAAGATTGTGGGGGATGGGACGTTCCAGGAGCTTCAGGAGAAGCATCATCTTTTCCGTAATCTGTTGGAGATGCAGAGGCATTGAGGAGAGGCGATCCCTTCACAATCTATCGGGCCTTCAGCCCTCCCCTCCATCTGCAACCAAAACCCCGGCCGATGGCCGGGCTGAGGGATTTCGCACCGTTGGTGCTTTTGAATGGGTGGCGACAGGAGTGTCGCCACTCCTTATGCTTTACGGCTCGGTGACTTGGAAGCGGTAGAACTTCTTCGGGCCGGATCCGGAGGGCAGGGGGATTTCGGTGAGGGTGTCGCTGGATTGGTAGGCGCTGTCGACGGCGGGGATGCTCCAGGGCTGCCAGTTGCTGAGGTCGCTGCTTGTCTGGATGGCGTAGTAGCGGTGCGACTTGCGGAGGAACTGGAGTGAGCCGTCGGCGATGGAGGCTTGCCATGGGGCACTGCCGGTGACGGGTGAGCTGCCTTGCAGATACTCGTCGTAGTTGCTGATGCCGTCGTGATCGGGGTCGGCGGTCTTGATGCCGTTCGGATCGTTGGCGGTGAAGAAGGTGGCACGCCATTGATCATAGAGCGGGTGATTCGGGAGGTCGCTGTTGATCCACTCGGTGATGAGCTGGATGTTCGCGGGGTCGACTTCGCTGCTGGCGAGCGGGGGCATGCGGGTGAAGCCATTGGTCACGGCCATGCGGTTGAGGACGATGCTGTGGGTGGTGTCGCCGGGGACAACGTATTTGTTCAATGGGTTGCCGCCGTTGCTTTCGGCGGTGCCGTTGATGAGGCCGGTTTGTTCCAAGGTCAGGTGGGCGCGGCCGTCCCACGAGCCGGCACCGGTGCCGCCTGCCTGGTGGCAGTAGGAGCAGTTCACCGCGAAGTAGGAGCGGGCGCGTTGCTCGATGGGATACTGGGTTTCGTCCGGCCGGATGTGGCGGGCGAGGGTGGCGACGGGATCGGGGGTGTTCGAGAGGAAGTTGTTCGCCGCGAGGACGTCGAGTTGGTTGCCGGTGTAGCCGTTGATGGTGTTGGTGAGATTCAGCTGGCGGGTGTTGAATGAGAGCGCATGGCCGGCTGCCGGGGTGTGGCAGGTGAGGCAGCTGGTGCGTCCGGGGATCTGCCAACGCTGGGTGTGTGGGGTGCCGTGGTCGTCGATGGCGAGGTCGAACTCGGTGCCGGCGTCTTCCACGAGATAGGCTTCGGTCTGGGCTTCATTCCACCGATAGCTCACGCCGTAGGAGCCGGTGTCGGTTTTCACGAGAACACGGGTCTCGATGCGCTTCTTGGTCGCGGGATTGCCGCGGCTGGTTTCCAAGTCGAAGTGCTTCACCCAGACGGTGCCGGTGGGGAAGGTCCAGTTGCCATCCTTGTTCCAGGTCATCTTGGCGGTGGCGTTTGGGATGGTGAACCAGCGGCGCTTGATGGCGTAGTCGCTCCAGAAGGCGATATTCGGCTGATAGGGAATCAGGCCGGGGGCGGGCGAAAGGTCGCTCAGGTCAGCAAAGAGGCCGGTGGCGGTGAGGGTGGTGGGGAAGTCGCCGACGACGGCGCTGCCGGTGCCGAGACGCATGACCTTGCCGGTGAGGTAGGCGCAGAAGAGGAGGTCCTTGTTGGAAGGATCCACGCCTTGGGAGGAAATGACGCCATAGGCACCGGGGAGGCCTGTTAGACGGGTGGTCGCACCGGTGGTGGTGTTCATCTGCCAGACGTGGCCGGAGACGGAGTCACTGAAGATGTAGCTGCCGACGAGCGACGGGTAGCGGGTGCCGCGGTAGACGTAGCCGCCGACGACCGAGTTGCCCTTGAAGGCGGCGTCGCCACCGGAGACGCCGGTGTGCATGTATTCGTATATGGGATTCAGCGACGTGAAGTTTGCCGGCGCACTGCCGAGGATGCCGGTGAAGGTGTGGAGGCCCTCGCGGTAGGCCCAACCGTAGTTGCCGCCTTTGACGATCTTGTTCACCTCCTCATAGGTGTCCTGTCCGACGTCGCCTTCCCAAAGGTCGCCGGTGGTCGAGTCGAAGGAGAAGCGCCAGCAGTGGCGGATGCCGGTGGCCCAGAACTCGGTGCGCACCGAGCCGAGTGAAGCGGAGTAGTCGACACCATTGTAGAGACCGTTCCAGGTGCCGCCGAGGCTGGTGTGAACGAAGGGGTTATCGGCCGGGACATTGAAAGCGGCCACGCCACCGGTGAGGGGGATGGAGGCGTGGGGATTCGGCAGAAGGCTGCCGGGCTTCTTGTCGACGTCCATGCGGAACATGCCGGAGTAGAAGTCGTCATTGATCTTCTGGCTGCGTGACTGTCCGGCGGTGGAGTTTTCACCATCGCCGGTGCCGTAGTAGAGGTAGCCATCGGTGGGGCCGAAGTGGAGGTCGCCGCCATTGTGATTGAGGCCGAAGTCGTCGATGTGAAGGAGGACGAGTTCGCTGGCAGGGTCGGCGACGGTGGGATTGGCGGCACTGCGGGTGAAGCGAGAGACGCGTTGGAAGTAGTTGCCGCTGACGTTCACCGTGTAGGCGACGTAGAAGTAGCCATTGGTGGCGTAGTTCGGGTGGAAAGCGAGGCCGAGGAGGCCGTTTTCCGGTTGGCCGGCGAGCAAGGGGCCGATGTTGAAGCCGGTGCCGAGGGTGGTGAGATCGAGGAAGACATTGGTGACGGGAGAGGTCGAGGTGACGTCGGCCACGCGCTTGATGATGCCTCCTTGCTCGCAGACGTAGAGCTGCTTGGTGTCGGCGGGGACGGGAGTGAGGCAGATGGGGCGGGTGAAGGTGAGGCCGGGCAGGGCATCGACGAGCTGCCAGGTATTGACCGGTGGTGCGTCCGGCATGGCGAGGTCCGCATTGGTGAGGCGTAGCGAGGTCGCGAAGTGAATGGTGACTGTGGCGGTCGAGGTGGTGCCGCTGACATTGCCGACGCGATAGGTGAAGGTCACCGGAGCAGCGCTGCTGCCGCTGTGGGCGTAGAGGATTTTGCCAGCGCTGATGGTGGCGGTTCCGTTGGCAGGAGGCGTGACGATTTGGAGCGTGTTCGCGAGGGCTTCGCCGGTGTCATTGGCCAAGACGTCGATGAGCACCTTCTGATTCGGATGAATGGTGGCCTCGTCATTGGTGGCAACGGGAGGCGCGAAGGTGGCACTGGGTCCAGCGGTGTAGGAAGAGCTGACTTCGGCGGCTGAGACGGCGCGATCGTAGATGCGGAGTTCGTTGAGCGAGAGGTTCGCATTCGAATCGGCGGCCCACATGGAGCGACCGATCCAGTTATTCACGTCGTGCAGGTCTGGCAGGCGGTAGGGGAGATCGACCGAGCCGATGAGTGCGCCATTGCGATACCACTTCACGAGGCAACCGGTGGAGCCGCTGGCGCCGCCGCCATCCTTCACGGTCATCACGTAGTGATACTGGGTGCCGGCGGTGGTGACGGAGGAGAGGTCGGTGTTATTGGTGACGGTGCTGCCGCCGGCGAGCTTGGCTTCGAGGCGATGGGAGCCGAGGGTGCCGCCGTTGTTGAGGGAGAGGAAGAGATTGTCGTTGGCGACGAAGTTGCCGGGGGCGGTGGTGGTGTCGATGATCTCACCGGTGGCGGCGCCGGGGCCGCTTGTTAGAGAGGTATTGCCGAAGTCGAAGAGGCGCTGCCAATTCTTCGACGACACGGGTGTGGCCCACGCTTCGAAGGTGAGATTGGGACGCGACGAGATGATGCCATTCGGCAGGTCGAGGTAGGCGGAGATGGCGGCGGCGGTTTGGTTGCCGGTGGAGGCAGCGCTTGGCAGAACAAGCTGAGTGCCGGTGAGGGTGGCGCCGTTGCCTTGGACCGTGGCGACTTCGCCGGTGGCGACGTCGAGGAAGGTGGTGCCAGCCGGTGCATTGCCGGCGGCGGTGTCGAAGCTCCAGCGGCGGGTGGGGATGGGTGCGGGCGCAGGAGGCTCGGCAGGTCCGACTGCGGGGTCGGGACCGGCGGTGAAGCTGGCGGTGATTTCTCCCTGGGTGATGGCGCGGCGATAGATGCGCAGCTCATTGAGCGCCATATTCGAGTTCGAGTCGCCTGAATACATCGAGCGGCCGATCCAGTTGTTAACGTCTTCCATTCCGCTGAGGTGGAACTGGAAGTCCATGGAGTTCTGGAGGACGCCATTGCGATACCAACGTGCCTGGCAACCATTGGCTCCATAGGTGCCGACGCTGTCTTCCACGACGAAGACGTAGTGGTACTGCGTGCCGGCGGTGGTGGCGGCGGTGGTGAAGGAATATTGCGCGGCGTTGCCGTCGTACTGTCCTTCGAGCTGCTGCGAATTCATGTTCGCGGCATTGTTGAAGGTGAGGCTGAGATTGTCGTAGGCGGTGGTGGTGCCGGGGCCCGCGGCGGTTTCGAGGATCTCGCCGGGTGCCGCGCCGGTGCCACTGGAGGTGACACAGCGGCCGAAGTCGAAGAGGCGTTGCCAGTTCTTCGATGAGAGCGGAGTGGCCCATGCTTCGAAGGTGACGCTGGGGGTCTGGGTGACGATGCCATTCGGCAGGTCGAGGTAGGCGGAGATGGTCGAGGCTGGCTGATTGCCAGTGGTGCTGCCGGGCAGGACGACGGCTCCTCCTGTTAGAGAACCGCCATTGCCGCGGAGGGTGGCGATCGCTCCGCCGATGCTATCGGTGAAGGTGGCGCCGGAACTGACGTCGGAGTTCGCCTGGGTGGTGAAGGCCCAGAGATTATTCGGCACGGGTGCCGGGTCGGGGGTGGGCACGCCGATGTTGTCGGGACCGGCCGCAATGTCGGCGGTGATTTCGGCGGGCGTCAGGACGTGGTTGTAGAGGCGGACCTCGTCGTAGGCGATGTTGGCGTTGTTGTCCGCCGTGTACATCGAGCGGCCCAGCCAGTTGTTGCGGTCCTGGATTTCGGAGAGATGGAAATCGACGTCGAGGGTG
This sequence comes from Luteolibacter sp. Y139, assembly GCF_038066715.1. Classification (NCBI taxonomy): domain Bacteria; kingdom Pseudomonadati; phylum Verrucomicrobiota; class Verrucomicrobiia; order Verrucomicrobiales; family Verrucomicrobiaceae; genus Neoluteolibacter; species Neoluteolibacter soli. Next base: position 142,441 of record NZ_JBBUKT010000002.1, read on the forward strand.
CTGACGAGGGTGCCATTGAGGTACCATGCCATTTGGCCGCCGCCGGTGCCGTAGGTGCCGGCTCCATCGGTGAAGGTGCAGAGGAAGTGGTAGCGGGTGCCGACGGCGAGGTTCGCGCCAGTGTTGCTGCCGAACTCGCCGGCACCGTCCAGGCGTCCGATGAGGCGCTGGGTATTGGCGGTGCTATCACGATGGGTCGCGAAGGCGAAGTCGTCGCTGGAGGTGGCGTTGTTGGGGGCCTGGGTGGCCGCGGGGGTGATTTCCCCGGAGAGCACCTGATTGCCGCCGCGAACCGCAGACGGGAGCGTACCCATCCGGCCGAAGTCGAAGAGGCGCTGCCAGTTCTTAATGGAAACCGGGGTGGCCCAAATTTCGAGGGAGAGATTGGTCTTGGTGGAGATCAGGCCGTTTGGCAGGTCGACGTAGGCGGCGATGTTCGCCGGGGTCTGGTTGCCGGTGGTGGTGCCGGGGAGAACGAGGGCCGAGCCATTGAAGGTGGCATTGATGCCGACCACTGCGCCCGGGGAGGTGCCGGTACTGTCCGTGATGACGGTGCCGCTAGGCGCGTTGCCGGCGGCATTGTTGAAGGACCAGCGATTGACGAGGTCCGCGCGTGCGCCTGTTAGAAGGGACGCGACGAGGAAGGCGTGTACGGTCAGCGAGAGCCCGTGCATCCGGCGGGAGTTCATGGTTTTTGCAGGTGGGTCGCGCTTGGAGGAGTTGGGTTCCGCGACTCATTGAATGAAAGCCCACTAGGGCGATCCTGCTATGACGGGATTTCCGCAGGTGGGGAATTCATACCCGTGACCCCGTTTTGGGCGAATTGGGCATCTTTTGCTCGGTTTCGGAGCAAGCGGAGGCGTTCTCCGGGCTGAGGAGGGTGTCGCGTTGATAAACACAGGAGCGCGGCCGGGACTACGCCGGTTCCGGTGTCGCTAGGCGACACGATGCTCTTCGGGGCTAGGCCATGGGCTGAAGCCCATGGCTACCATCCTTGACCGCAACGCGGTCGTTGAGCGGCGCGAGGAACTACGCGACCGCTGATCGGCGGGAAGGAGGGCTTTGTTGTGTGAGCCGGGCTGATGCTGCCTTACGCGTTCTGCAGGTAGCGGCGCTGCGCTTCCGCCTCGGCGTTGTGCGGTTCTTCCTCGTTCTCCGGCTTGGTGTCGGCGAGGAGTTCGTCGCGGAACTTCGCGATGATGGCTTCGACGGGCCAGGAGGAGGCTTCGCCGAAGGCGCAGATGGTGCGGCCGTCGATCTGGTAGGCGACGCTTTCCAAGGTCGCGATGTCCTTCGGCGAGGCTTCGCCGGCGACGAGGCGGTCGGAGATCTTCTTCATCCACATGGAGCCTTCGCGGCAGGGCGTGCACTGGCCGCAGGACTCGTGGGCGTAGAAGGCATTGATGTTATTCAACACCCAGGAGATCTTGCGGGTGTTATCGAGGACGATGACCCCGCCGGAGCCGGCCATGGTGCCGCAGGCAGCGAGGGAGTCGAAGTCCATCGGGATGTCCCAGAAGGAAAGCTTCAGGTCGGAACCTTCAGGGCCCTTGCCCTTGAGGGTAAATTCTTCTTCGCAGCGCAGGATCTTCGAGGACGAACCGCCGGGGATGACGGCCTTGAACTCGCAGCCGTCCTTCGGGCCGCCGCACATGTCGTAAAGCACCTCGCGCATGGTGACCTTGCCGACTTCGACTTCGAAGTAGCCGGGCTTCTTCACGTCGCCGGAGACGCAGAGGATGCGGGTGCCGGTGTTATTCTTCACGCCGAGCTTGGCGTATTCGTCACCGGTCATGCGGACGATGTGCTTCACGTGGCACAGCGACTCGACGTTGTTGACGATGGTCGGGCACATGTAGAGCCCGAGCGCGGCGGGGAAATAGGGAGGCTTGATGCGCGGATAGGCGCGCTTGCCTTCGAGCGACTCGATCAGGCCGGTTTCCTCGCCGCAGATGTAGGCGGCGGCACCACGGTGGACGTAGATTTCCACATCGAAGCCGGAGCCGAGGACGTTCTTGCCGACGAAGTTCTTCGCCTTTGCTTCGGCGATGGCCTTTTCAAGGATGATGGCGGCCTCGGGGAATTCCTCGCGGATGTAGATGTAGGCGACCTTGGCACCGACGGCGAAGCAGGAGATCACCATGCCCTCGATGAGCTGGTGCGGGTCCTGGTGAAGGATGTAGCGGTCCTTGAAGGTGCCGGGTTCGGACTCGTCCGCGTTACAGATCAGATAGACCGGCTTGGTATTGTTCGGCGGGATGAAGGTCCACTTGAGGCCGGTGGGGAAACCCGCACCGCCACGACCGCGCAGGCCGGACTTCTTCACTTCCTCGGTGATCGCCTTGGGCTCCATGCCCAGGGCCTTCTTCAAGTCCTCGTAGCCGCCATCGCGCAGGTAGCAGTCGATGGATGGATCCCAGCCCTCGCGATCGACGTTCTTGAAGATGAGGCGATACTCGCGGGAGTCAGGTTGCTTGCCAGCTTTGTAGGTGATCATCGGGCAGATTCGCGGGCGGAGTATGCTGTCCGGACGCGAGCGCGCAAACCTCTATTTTCCGGGAATCCACACCGGCCGGGGGAGCCATTCAGTCGATTTTGATCAGGAAAAAGGCGGTATTGCCCAGTGGGGAGACCTCGAATTTGAGGGTGCCTGCAGGGGTGATGGAAATCAGCGAGCTGGCGGGAATGGGAAAGTCGGAAAACCCCACCAGATCCGAGGACGATTTCAGTCTCAGCGTCAGGGCGAAGCGACCCGTTTCGGGATCCGGCCCGACCAGGGAGGCTTCCGGGTGGAGAGCCTGGAGCTGGTTTTGCCTGAAGAGTCCGGCGCCGTTGGCCGCCTGATTGTAGGTGTTCACCAAGGCGATTTGGCTTTGCTGCCAATTGAAATTCAAAGAGCTCATGTCGAACTCCGAGGCGTCGTTGAGACCGTCATTGTCGGAATCGGTCGTAAAGGATAGGGCCAAGCCAGAGAGGACGATGTCGTAGGGATTTTTCGAGGGGGCGTTGCTGGTGATGTGGAGATTGGCGGTCCTGTTCCCGGTCGGGCCGGGTGACGGGGTGAAATGTACCGTGAAAGAGGTGCTTTCACCGGGTTTGACAAGGGTGGAAGAGGGCGGGGATGTGGTGAAGTCAGCGGCGTTTGTCCCGTCGATGGAAATGCCGAGCGCTGAGAGATCTCCCGATCCTGGATTTGAAATCGTGAAGGTGAGGCTGATTGGACTGGTCTTGGTTGTCGTGCCGAAAGCCTTGGTTCCGCCGGGGACTACCGGAACTCCCGCGGGCTGCTGAACCGTGATATCCGGGCCGGTGAGCGTGGTGAATTGCGCAAGGGCGCTGTAGCCGGTACCGGCATTGTTTGTGGCATAGGCCTTGTAGGCGTAGGTGGTGCCCGATTGGAGGCCGTCGATCCCGGCGCTGAAGACGCCGGTGGAGCCGGTTACGATCTTCTTGGTAGTGCCCGTTCCGCCGAGGAGGGGGTCGCCATTCACGGAAGCGACAGAAAAGACAAAGCCGCGCTCGGTGATGGCTGAGCCGCCGTCGCTGGCGACATTTCCTCCGAGAGTCGGGGTGTAGACTCCCGACACCGTGGCAGTGGGAGAGTTCACTGAGGGGGGAAGGGCGGATCGATAGATCGTCAACATGTAGGTAACCATGTTGGTGCCGTCCTGTGAAGTGACGCTCACGGTGAAATCATTGCGGCCGATGATCAGGGATAGCGTTCCGCTCGAGGTGCCGATGGCGGCTGCGGCGCCATTGATGCTGATCGAAGCATTGGCATTCGCAGAAGTCGCGGTGAGAAGAAGGCTACTAGTCGCGTTTGGAACGGTGGAGGTATACTGGGCCTGACCACTAGAGAAGGCCGGGACAAGAGATCCCGTCGATAGGGCCAAGGAGGAAAGCAACGCGTTGCTGCTGAGGGTCGTGAATGACGCTGGTGCGCTGTAGACGGTGCCGGTGGCATTCGTGACGAAGGCCTTGAAGGTGTAGGCTGTTTCGGAAGTGAGATTGCTCGCGCTCACCGTGAAGACGCCGGTTGAGGCCGATGCGTTGATCTTGGTGACGTCCGTGCCTCCAATCAACGGGTTGGAATTGAACGAGGTCCGGGAAAGAACAACGCCGCGACCCGTGACGGACGATCCGCCATCGCTGGAAACATTCCCGCCGAGCGTGGCCGACGTAGCGGTGATATTTGTGGAGGTGGGGGCGCCCACGGCCAGCGGCATGACCTGAACCGGCGATGTGCGGTTCGTGGTGGATCCATCCCCCAACTGGCCAACTTGATTTTTGCCTGCGGCCCAGAATGATCCATCGCTTTTCAGGAAAAGGGTGTGGTTACCTCCAGATGAAACGGCATCGATACCGGTAAGGCCTGAGACTTGAACTGGAAGAGTCTGGCTTGATGCGGTCGACCCATTTCCAAAATTGCCACTGGAATTGCTACCGGCAGCCCACACGACCCCACTCTTGAGAAAGATACTGAAAGCATTGCCGCCCGAGAGGTCGGTGACCCCGCTGGTGGCTGAAGCCGGGCTACTCTGACTTGTTGTGGAACCGTTTCCGAGTTGGCCCGCATTGTTTTGTCCCACAGTCCAAGCACTTCCATCCACTTTAATGAACAGGCTGTGATTGAAGCCTGCTTCGACAAGCCTCACGGACGTCAGTCCCGAACCTGGGGTATTGCGATTTGTCGTATTTCCCAAGCCTAGCTGCCCATCAGAGTTGGCTCCGGTGCTCCATACCGTGCCGCTGACTAGAAACAGACTGTGCCCGTCGCCTGCCGAGATCCCCGAGACGCCGGCGATGTTCGACACTTGGACGGGAAGGCTGCTATTGGTGTTACTCCCGTTTCCTAGCTGGCCTAGATTATTCAATCCGGCTGCCCAAACGGTTCCATTTTGTTTTAGAAACAAACTATGGGCTGATCCGGCAGAAATCGCTTTCACTCCCGACAGTCCCGACACCTGTACGGGTGTGCTTTGATCGATCGTATTGCCATTTCCCAACTGGCCGTTCTCGTTTTCGCCCGAAGCCCAAACGGTGCCATCGGATTTGAGGAACAAGCTATGCTGAGAGCCGGCGGCAATCGCATCGACGTTTGTCATCACTGGAACCGGAGTATTCCGGCTGGTCGTGGTGCCGTCACCTAGACGGCCTTCGCTATTCAGCCCGCATGCCCATGCAGTGCCGTCGGCCTTCAAGAAGAGGCTGTGATTTTCCCCCGCTGCCACTGAGGCGACGCCGAACGCGTTTTGGTAAAAGCCGAAAAAGAGAAACAGTATGGGGAGGACTCCCGGAAATAAGAAATTTTTACATCTCATGGGAAGGCAACACTTTACCTACCCAGTACCGTGGACACCTGCAAGTGACCTTTCCGTTCCCTTGAGAATCTATCTATTTCCCGCTGCTGCTGCTCGATAGCACTTTCCCGGTGGACCTGTCCTCGCTGCCCTTATTCCGTATGAAGGATATGCCCACAAAGGCGGTACGTAGCTCCGCCTGATTGCTTTCTGTTAGCCTTGGCGAGTATTTTACTCGGCGTATTGGTCGAGCAGGCCTTGGGCCTTGTCGGCGGTGACGGCTTCGTGGAAGTCATCGTTCACGAGGCAGACGGGAGCGGTGCCGCAGGAGGCGAGGCACTCGGCGAACTCGACGGACCACTTGCCGCAGGGAGAGACGGTCACCGGATGATGGTGGGAGTCGGAGTGCGAGCGATCGATGCCGGTGAGTTCGCAGAGCTTTTCCATCAGCTCGTAGGAGCCGCCCATGGCGCAGGAGAGCGTGCGGCAGACGCGGAAGTGAACCTTGCCCGGGGCCGACTGGCGGAAGCCGGGGTAGAAGGTGACCACTTCCAGCACCTTCACCGGCTGAATCTCAAGGCGGCCGGCGACCCACTCGATCGCTTCCGCGGAGATGAAGCCGTGGTGGTGCTGGATGAAGTGGAGCAGCGGCAAGACAGCCGAGCGCTTCTGGTCCTCCGGGAACTGGGCGAGGCGGTTGTCTGCCTCAACTTCAAGCGCCGCGGTGGGCACGAAGGGTGGATAGAACTTCGAGCCGGGCGTCTCCGGCGAGGCGACGTTATCTTCGAGCAAAGACTGGGACATGACAGTCGGAAAGGTTCAGCGGTCACATTCGCCCATCACGAAATCGAGCGATCCGAGGACGGCCGGGACGTCGGAAATCATGTGGCCTGGCAGCAGGATGGACAGCGGGGAAAGATTGCAGAAGGAGGGGCTGCGGATCTTCAACCGGTGCGGCACGCCGCCGCCGGTGGAATGGATGTAGAAGCCGAGCTCGCCCTTCGGGTTTTCCGCGCCGAAGTAGACTTCGCCGGGAGGCGCATCGATGCCTTGGGTGGCGACGATGAAGTGGTGGATGAGCTCCTCCATCGACATCAAGACCTTCTCCTTGTTCGGGAGCATGCTCTTGGCCTCGGCGAGGTTCACCGGCCCTTCGGGCATGGTATCGAGCACCTGGCGGCAGATCTTGATCGACTGGCGGATTTCTTCCATCCGCACCTGATAGCGGGCGAAGCAGTCGCCCTCATCCGCCACGATCACGTCGAAGTCATACTTCTCGTAGCCGAGGTAGGGGCGATCCTTGCGCAGGTCGCGCGTCGCGCCGGAGGCGCGCAGGTTCGGGCCGGTGAGGCCCCAGGCGATCGCGGCTTCCTTCGAGATGATCCCGATGTCGCACATGCGGTCGCGGAAGATCTTGTTCTTGTCGAGCAGCTTGGAGACTTCGTCGATGGTGGTGTCGCACTCGTCGAGGAAGGTGCGCACTGCCTGCTCGAAGCCCGGAGGCATGTCGCGGAGCTGGCCGCCGACGCGGGTGTAGGAGGTGGTGAAGCGGGCGCCGGTGAGCTGCTCGCAGAGATTGTAGATCTTTTCCCGCTCCGTGAAGGTGTAGAGGAAAACGGTCATGGCACCCACGTCCATGGCGCAGACGCCGACGCCGAGGAGGTGGGAGGAAATGCGGGCGAGCTCGCAGCAGAGGACGCGCAGGGCCTGGCCGCGGGGCGGGAGTTCCCAGCCCATGAGCTTTTCCACGGCGCAGGCGTAGGCGACGTTATTGGCCAGCGGGGCGAGGTAGTCCAACCGGTCCGTGTAGGGCACGAACTGGTTGTAGTGCATGTTTTCCGCGATTTTCTCGTCGCCGCGGTGGAGGAAACCGATGTCCGGATCGGCCTTGGTGATGATTTCACCGTCCAATTCCAGGATCAGGCGCAGCACGCCGTGCGTGGCGGGGTGGGATGGGCCCATGTTCAGGACCATCTTTTCGCCCATCAAGTCCGTCGTTTCCTCGTGGTACTCGGCGGCCTTCGCGGCCACGTCGGGGGCTTGGTATTCGGTCGTAGAGCTGCTCATTGGGGAATCCCGGCGGCGGAATCAGGCCCCAAGTGAGGGTCCCGGGCAAGGCAGTTTGTGAAAATTTTCACAAAGTCCGGGGCATCCGGCAAATGCCGTCGCGCGCGCTTGCCATGGCGTTCCGGGCTGGCGAGCTTTGTCACTATGAAACGCCGCACCTTCTTGCGTTCCGCTGCCGTCTCGTCGCTCGCCCTGACCCCTGCCAGCCAAGTGCTGGCGGCGCTCGCTCCGGACAACAAGTACCGCAAGAACATCGGCATCCAGCTCTACACGCTGCGGGATGCGCTCGGGAAGGACGCGGCCGGGACGCTGAAGGCGGTGGCGGAGGCGGGCTACCAGCAGGTGGAGCCGTTCGGGTTCCCGAATTGCCAGCCGCTGCTGGATGGGGCGAAAGCGGCGGGGTTGGCGATGAATTCGGCGCACTTCGAGTGGGGCAGCGTGATCAGCCCGAAGGACGCCGCGATGAGCGATTTCCAGAAGATCATCGAGAAGGCCAAGGAAGTGGGGCTGAGCCACCTGGTCATCCCGTACCTCGCGGACGGCGAGCGGCGGACGCTGGATGACTACAAGAAGATCGCGGCCAATGCGAACAAGGCGGCCGAGCTGACCAAGGCGGCGGGGATCCAGCTCTCGTATCACAACCATGCGTTCGAATTCGAGCCGAAGGAGGGTGGGAAGCGCGGTTATGACATCTTCATGGAGGAGTTCGGCAAGGACATGAAGTTCGAGGTGGATGTGTTCTGGATCAAGGTGGCGAACCACGATCCGTCGGAGCTGATCACCAAGCTTTCGGGGCGGGTTTCGCAGCTTCACCTGAAGGACCTGAAGGCCGGGCTGAAGCTGCCGGAGTATGGGAAGATCCCGGATGATTCCTTCAAGGAGCTGGGGAACGGGATCATTCCGATGGAGCCGATCATCGCGGCGGCGGAGAAGGCGGGCGTGGTGCACTGCCACGTGGAGCAGGACCAGTCGCCGGACGCGATGGCGAGCATCAAGCAGAGCATCGCTTATCTCGGGAAGCTCTGATAGGGCTTCCACCATGCGACGGCTTGTCATTATCCTGACTGCCATTTCTTTGACAGGCTGCCTGACCCGGCGGGCTGCGGACGTTCTCACCGTGCCGCGGCGGGTGGTGGAGACGGGGCATTGGGAGAAGGAGACGGCGACGAGGCCGGAGCACTTCGAGGTGGAAGCGGCGGATGGGGTGGTGATCTCGGCGCTGGAGTTGCCTGCGAATCCGGGAGTGCGGAAGGTGGGCACGGCTTATCTGTTCCATGGATTCGGGAACACGAAGGAGCAGATGTTGCCGGTGGCGAAGCGTCTAACAGCGGTGGGGTTTCGTTGCGTCGCCTGGGACTCGCGGGGGCATGGGAAGAGCGGTGGGGAGCGGGCGAGCTATGGGATGCGTGAGGTGGATGATGCGTTGCGGGTGATCAAGGCGGCGCGGAAGAGGGATCGCTGGTCGCGTGGGAAGGATGTGTTCTGGGGGTATTCGATGGGGGCGGCGGTGGCGTTGCAGACGTTGCCGGAGGATTCGCGGGCGGAGGCAGCGGTGCTGTTGGCGCCGTTTGCCGATCTGAGTCAGATCATGCGGCATCATGCGGGGCAGATTTACAGTGGGGCGATGGTGCCGTTCCTGCCGTGGGTAAGGTCGAATGTGCGGAGTGCGGCGGGATTTGATCCGCGGAGGATCAAGCCGATCGAGAGTGTGCGTCGGACGGATGCGCGGTTGCTTTTCATCCATGGGGCGCGGGACGGGGTGATCCCGCCGGATCAGTCGGCACGGCTGCTGGCGGAGTGTGAGGAGGGGCAGGGGAAGCGGCTGGTGCTGCCGAATCTGGGGCACGGGGATGTGATGTGGAATCTGCCGGAGCCAGCCTACGAGGCGGCGGTGGATTTCCTGGTGGAGAAGCGCTGAGCGCGGGAGGGCGTCGTGGGTCTTGCGGAGGGCGGGGTGGCCCGCTAGAACCGCGCCGTCATGTCGATCGACCCGCTCCTGCAACTTCTCCGCCGCCAAGCCCGCTACAGCCACAAGGAGCTCGCCGAGCTCTTGTCGCTCAGCGAGTCAGAGGTGGCGGCGCGTCTGGCCGAGTGGGAGCGGAACGGCACGATTCTGGGCTACCAGGCGGTCATCAATCCGGACGTGGCCGGGGATGACGATGTGTCGGCCTTCATCGAGGTGAAGGTGACGCCGGAGCGCGGCGGCGGCTTTGACCGGCTGGCGATGCGCATCGCGCGCTTCGAGCAGGTGGTGAGCTGCTACCTGGCCAGCGGTGGTTATGACCTGATGGTGGTGGTGGAAGGCAGCGACCTGCGGGAGGTGGCGCGGTTTGTTTCCGAGAAGCTGAGTTCGCTGGATGGGGTGATTTCCACGGCGACGCATTTCCGGCTGAAGACTTACAAGGAGAACGGCTTTATCTTTGAGGAAACGCAGGGGCCGGAGCGGTTGGCGGTTTCGCCGTGAGGTGAATTCAGAGGCACGTCCGCAATTGTTCCTCTGTCGCTACGCGACACGTGTTCCGCATGGTTCTCGTCCGGGGACTGAAGTCCCCGGCTACCGTGCTTGACCGCTACGCGGTCGGGGAGACGCGTCGACGGAACGTCGACACCCCTTAAGTTTTAAAAGCGAAAACCCGCCCGGGACGAATCCCGGACGGGTGCCATGACCTTAGCGGCCAAAACCCAAGGAAGTCAGAGTTATTGAATTCTCAAGGCTGGGCGGGAACGTAGAACTCTGACCCCTTTGCAAGGACTGTACTGGGATTCAGGTTATGGCCGTTCAGGGCATTCAGTTTCGCGGTGTTCGTGCCGTGTGCTGCGGCAAAAGCACCGAAATCGATGGGGTCATTGATGGTGACCAGGCGAAGCTTGGGAGTGTTGCTCACCATCTGGCTGGCCGTTTCTTCCTCGGATGCAGGAGCGGACGGAGTGGCGGACGGGGAAGGGGCGGCGGCGGCCGTCTTCGGAGCGGGTGAGGCGGCTGGAGCTGAAGCCTTCTCGCTGACGGGCTTCGACTTGGCGGTGGCAGGAGCGGACTCGGTCTTGGCTTTGCCGCCGAGTTGAAGCGTCTGGCCGGCGCGCAGCTTATCGGCTTTGATCTGAGGGTTGGCTGCTTGGAGAGCCTTGTCGCTCAGGCCGTAGTTGTGAGCGATGCTGTAGAAGGTTTCGCCTGCCTTGACGATGTGGGTGCCACCTTGAGGAATGGGGGCTGGAGCAGGAGCGCCAGGGGCAGGGGAAGCGGCCTTTTTGTCGCTGGTCTTGGCTTTGCTAGCCACGGCGGCGGGAGCCTCGGCCTGGGCCTTGGCAGGCAGGCGCAGCTTTTGGCCGATCTGGAGGCCGGAAGGATTCTTGATCTTGTTCAGCTTCACCAGCGTTTCGGCGGTGGTGCCGTTGCGCTTGGCGACCTTGTTGAGGGTATCGCCAGCGCGGACGGTGGCGAAGGTGGCGGTGGAAGCGGCGGCCTTGGTGGCGGTGGAAGCGGCGGCCTTGGTGGCGGGCTCGGCGGCGGTTTCCTTCGTGGCCTCCTTGGTCGCAGGAGCGGCGGGCGCTTCAGCTTTAGCAGCGGGCTTGGCCGTTTCGATCACGGTCTTGGTCGAGAGGGCGGCCTGCGACTTGAGCTGGCTATTCTCGGTTTCGAGCGCGTGGATCTGCCGTTCCATTTCCGCGCAGCGACCTTGGAGAAGCTCCAGCTCGGATTTGGCGTTAGCCATCGGGGCGGTGCAGAGAAGGGCGGCGAGGAACGGAAGTGCTCTCATGACGGAGGAAGGAATTTCAAAAATTCCGGCCCGAAACAAGAAAAATTTAATAAAGCTTAATAATAAGCCTATAAGTGATTCTCATTCAACCGTGAGAAATCATGAGCCATTTGGCCTCAACTTGGCCGCAGGGAGAGGTCTTGGCAGCTTTGGCCGGGGCTGCCTCGGAGCGGGCGAGCCGGGACTCGGCGGAGAGACGAAGGCTTGGGAATCAGCTGGATGCAGCTCGGCGAGGTCTTCGCCCTTTTTGAAAAATGCGCCGTAATCAAAGCGGTCGTGGATGAGCAGGCGTGAGCATTTTCGGCCGGGCTGCGGGCGTGGTGCTACGGATCGAGGTCGATGATCAGCTCCGGATTGAAGTTCTTGTTGGGTTCGTCCGGGTAGGCTTGAGGATTGGCCACGATCCGGGTTTTTCCAATCAGGTAGTCGTTGCTGTGATGGATGTGTCCATGGATCCAGAGGGGCGGCTGATGCTCCAGAATGAATTCGTCCAGATGGGAGGCGTAGGCGCAGCTGATCGGTTCCACACGCCGTCTCGGAGGGAGAGAAAGGAGTGATGGCGCATGGTGGGTTACGATGATTGATCTGCCCGAATCGTGAGTCTCGAAGAAGCCCCTCATCGCGGTCACGCTCTGGAGGTGGAGGTTTCTGGTGTCGATGGGGGTAAGCCGTTTGTAGTTTCGGGCTGAGTTCCGGATTCGCTTGTAGTCGTTCATGGCGGCTCCGGCGACGCCGCAGCCGACCTGCCATTGGTCGATGAGGGCCATGTCGGTCCACAGCGTGGATCCGAAGATGTGCCAGCCATCGAGCGAGATCGCCTGGTTCTCCAAGACGTGGATGTTTGTCCCCTGCGTCTCCTCCCGCAGTCGCTCGGTGACACGGGGAAGCTTGTCCCCGTAGAACTCGTGGTTTCCACAAATGTAGACGGTGGGGGTGTCTCCGCAGAATTCCCTGATCCAAGGCAGGGCATTCTGCTTCGTTGCGATGTCCCCGGCGAGAATGATGAGATCGGCGTCCAACCGGGGCAGGTCGGTGGGGCCAAACTCACGATGGAGGTCGCTGAGGATTCGGATGCGCATGATTTGGGAGAGCCAACGGCGCCAAGAATGTCCGAGTCCGCGGGTTTTCGCTCAAGCCCGGGTTCTCCGGGATGTCGAAAATGCGCTTGGACCCCGGGCCGGGGCGGCCTAGCCTCACGCCGCCCATGGCTTGGTTCAAGAATCTCAAGGAGAAGCGCAAATACAGCAAGTGGATCGAGGACGGTCGGCCGGATCCGCCGCCGCCGCTGGCGAAGCGCGAGATGCTGCTGGATTACAAGAAGCGCCACGGGCTGCAGATCCTGGTCGAGACCGGGACTTTTAAAGGGGATACGGTCGAGGCGATGCGCGGGGAATTCCGTAAGGTTTACTCGATCGAGCTGGCGGAGAAGTTCTACGGCGAGGCCAAGGAGCGCTTTGCCGGTGTGGCGAATGTGGAGCTGCACCAGGGCGACAGCGGCAAGGTGATGCCGCAGATCGTTGCCAAGCTGGATGCGCCGACCTTGTTCTGGCTGGATGGCCACTACTCCGGCGGGGATACCGCTCAGGGCGATCTCAATTGCCCGGTGTGGGGTGAGCTTGAGGCGATCTTTGCTGCTGCGATGACGCAGCCCTTCGTGGTGCTGATCGATGATGCGCGCTGCTTCCGCAATGTCGGGTCGCAGGAGTATCCTGCGGTATCCGACATCGAGACGTGGGTGAAGGAGCGGCGGCCGGACCTCGGCATCGAGGTGGCGATGGACTGCATCCGCATCTCGCCGAAATAGCGCGTCGCAGAAAGTTTGTAACCTGTCGCATGCGGCGGTTCAGGAAGGAATCGCATGAATCCATCCTTCACACCGTCTGGTTGTCCTGAATGCGGCGCGCCGCTTGATGCAGCTGGGCTTTGCGCGCGCTGCCTGATGGCTGCCGCAGCGATGCCCACCGAGCCGGCAGTCGCCGCGGCGGGACCGGAACTCGAACAGGTAGCCTCCGCTTTTCCGCAGTTCGAAGTCCTGGGGCAGATCGGCCGCGGTGGCATGGGCTCGGTCTTCAAGGTGCGGCAGCCAAAGCTGAACCGCCTAGCCGCCCTGAAGCTGCTGCCGGATTCGCTGGCTGCCGATCCCGCCTTCGCCGGGCGCTTCGAACGCGAAGCCCAAGTGCTGGCGAGACTCAATCATCCGAACATCGTGGCCGTCTATGATTATGGCCAGGCAGAGGGCTTCTTCTACCTGCTGATGGAGTTCGTGGATGGAGTGAACCTGCGTCAGGCGATGAAGGTGTCGCGCTTCACGCCGGAACAAGCCTTGGGCATCGTGCCCAAGATCTGCGAGGCGCTGCAGTTCGCGCACGACGAAGGGGTGCTGCATCGGGACATCAAGCCGGAGAACCTTTTGTTAGACTCGCGCGGCCGGGTGAAGCTCGCCGACTTCGGGATCGCGAAACTGGCCGCCGAAGCGGAGATTCCCCATGGCTCGGAAAGCGTCGGCCATTCCCTGCTCACGCAAGCCGGAGCGGCGCTCGGCACTCCCAGCTATATGGCGCCGGAGCAGCGTGATCGTCCTTCCGATGTCGACCATCGCGCCGACATCTATTCGCTCGGCGTGGTCTTTTACGAACTACTGACCGGTGAACTCCCGCAGCAGTCGTTCACTGCACCATCGACGAAGTCCGCTGCCGATCCGCGGGTGGACGCGATCGTGCGGCAGGCTTTGGAAAAGGATCCGCACTCACGTCAGCGCAGCGCTGGTGAATTGAGGACGCAGGTCGAGACGCTTGCCGGCGAGCCATCGCAGGAAGAGCAGGGCGGGCATGCTCCGCGGGTTTGGTTCGCGCACGCAGCAGTCGCGTTCAGCCTCGCGGGCACCTGGATGAGCCGGGAGGTGACCTCCCCGAAGAGTGTGAGCCAGCGGCCGGTCACCGTCACCGCCATCGGGCTTGGCGAGCCGTGGCTTGCGGAACGTCGCTGGCTCGCGGATGCGCCGGTCGGAAGCTACAAGTGGGTGGGAGGTGTCGTCATCGCGCCGACGCCGTGGCAGCTTTCCGAAGTGGCGATGGTGCTTGCGGGCATCAGTTGGGCTTTGTGGTTCCTCTTCAAGCGACGTGCGGGCGAACGCCTCGATGCATTGCTGGCCAACGGGGGCCGAAAGCCATCGTTCGCTTCAGCCGGGTGGCTGTGGTTGGGAGCGTCCGCCTTCGGCATCTGGTTGCTCTTTGCGATCCTCGGTCTCGCGATGTTGCCGCCGGGCATGTGGAGATGGACCGGAGGAAACCTGCCGTTTTTCCTCCAGGATGTCTTCAAGGTGGCAGTGATGATTGCCGGGATATGGGTCACCGGGAACTTCGTGCGGCGTTGGAAGAATCCGAAGGAAGCGCTTCCTCCCCCAAGCTCTTGGCCGGCGCGCCTTGTGGTGACTCTTGGCGTGGTCATTCTCGCGGCGCTCTCGTTCAAGGTTGTCTGGTCGTCCGTGCGCCGCGAGCCAGCCAGAATCCCAACGCCGGCTGTCCAACGGGATGCATCGGGGCCCAAGTCCACCGCGGGATCATCTGTGGGGAGGCAGGACGATCCGCTTGGAGGAAAACCCGCCGAGTTGACCACGGACGTGCGTCTGGAGCTGATCGAAAAGACCAGCGTCATCGACGGCGACGAAGCGCGCGAGGTCCGGCAAGTGGCAGTGATTGCCGAAAAGCCGGGCTTTCTCCATCTCTGGGCCGATGGCCTTGATCCGCTGATCGTGCCCCTGCTTCCGGATGCCTCCGGGAAAGGCTATCGACGCAACCTCTTCTACAGCGTGGGCAAGGCCGAGCGGCCCCAGCTGAACTATCAGGTGATCACCGACAACACGCAGAAGGAGGCGAAGGACGCGGTCGATCTCGCGAACCAGCATATCACCTTCGACAAGATCGCGAAGAATTTCCGCGAGATCGCGGATCCGGTAGGCAAGTGCTTGCGAAACGTGCCGCTCGATCTGGTCCATCTGGGCGACTACTTTGACACGGGGTCGCTGTGGCTTGCCGTCTCGGACAGCGATGCTCCGCTCCAGCCGGAGCAATGGTATCTCCACATCTGGCACCCCACGTATTACTCGGAGCCTCCGTCATTGCCGGCCGGACTTCTCACGCACGGGATCACGATCGGAGCGATGATCAAATCCAATGACCAGACTGTCGGCCGCATTTCGCAGCGCGACGGTCGCTTCATGGCCGACCTCGCGTTTTCGCGAGGCTCCACTTCCTACTTCAAGGGTGAGCTGAAGCCGGAAGTTCCGCTCGAACCGACGGGCGTTGCGTTTTCAGGAGCTATCTGGCCGGTCCGCTTCGTCCTCACGAAGAAGAGCGAAGTCATCCCTTTTCTGGAAGAGCAACTGAAGCTCGATCAACAAAAGCGGAAGAAGCCGTGACCCGCTCGTTTCACACGACACGCTGGACGCTGGTGCGGAATTCGCATGGCGATACCGAGGAGGCGCGGGCCGCGCTGGCCGATCTTTGCGCGCACTATTATGAACCAGTCGTGGCCTTCCTCAGCCGTGAGGGCAGGGATCGCGATGAAGCGAGTGACCTCGCGCACGATTTCTTTTCCAAAGTGCTGGCCGGCGACTTTCTTGGCGAAGCCCAGCAGGAACGGGGACGTTTCCGAAGTTACCTGCTCGGCGCCTTGAAACACTTCATCGCGAATCGCCGGCGCGATGAGAATCGTGAGAAGCGCGGTGGCGGCGTGCAGCATGTCGAACTCGAATCGAATCACGGGATCTTGTGGCCGGAGGTGGAGTTCGATCGCAGGTGGGCAGTGTCGATCATCGAACGCTCGCTCGCCTTGTTGCAGACCGAGGAGGAGCAATCCGGACGTGGAGGCGTGTTCCAAATCATCAGGCCTTGGCTTGCGTCAGGAGAGATTCGCGAATCGCAGGAAGTCTGTGCGACGCGGGCGGATATGAGCACCGGTGCCTTGAAGGTAGCGATCCACCGCCTGCGGAAGCGCTTCCGGGAGATCGTCCGCGCCGAGATTGCCAGCACCTTGAACGACCCCGCGGATCTTGACGACGAGATGCGTTATCTGCTTGCAGCGCTCAGTCAGGGCGAACCGGCCCCGAATGAGGCTTAGTCATCCCATTCGAGGCGGTAGAAGGCCTGGGTAAGTGGTGGATCGGCGTCGATGTAGTCGACGACTCCATCTTCCGATGCGGTCACTGTTTTCAGGGTTTCCCAGTGAAGCAGATCGCTGCTGCGCTGGGTGCGATAGGATCGTCCGGCGACGCCCGCGATGCTGACCCGGATCCCTTGGCCGGCAATGCTGCGGATGGTGGTGGCTGGTGCCGATGGGGCGACGGCCTCAGATGCTGGCGGCGAGGTGATCGGCTGGGCGGCTGCGGCCGAGCCGCCCGTGAGCAGCAGGACCGGCCGCGCGGTGGTGGTCGCGTTTTCGGAGGATGCGAACGCGACGTCATAGGGTGATGCGTCGGCTTCGAGAACGAAGCTGTAGATGCCGGGGGCGGTGACCACGTCGGAGATGTCGAAGCTCACGGACTGGTCATTGCGAATGTCGGCCGTGATGGAGTCGAGTTCGGTACCTTTTGCGGGGGTATTGCTGCCGCTGATGGTGCTCTCGCTCCACGAGTTCGAAGTGGCGGCGAAGAGGCGCAGGGTCATGGTGCCGGAGGAAACGTCGTCGGCTTCCGTGAGGACCAAGGTGGCTGAGCTGACCGGGGAAACGGCGGCTGATAGATCGAATTGGAGGTAGCCAATGCGCTTCCGTGAGGTGCTTTCGATGCGGAGGTTGGTGTTGTTCCGATTGCTGCCGTTTTCGGTGTAGGCGTCGTGGGTGGCTTGAAACGATGTTTGAGTTCCACCGCTGGGGGAGCTGCTGATTACCACTGTCGTGTCGTCCGTGCTGCTCAAGGTGCCATCGGATCCGCTGAGTCGGAGCACGTAGGTGCCGGCGGCCGTGAAGGTGGCATTCGTGTCTGCTGAAGATGGACTGGAGAATGTCACTGTGGCGGGGCCGCTGACGCGTGACCATGCCACCGTGAGCGAGGAGCCGGAGGGCTGGCCGTCATCGCCGGCAGATGCGTCGATGGCGAGGACGGCCTGACCGCCGCTCAAGGTTGCAGTGCGATCGGGGCCGGCGCTGATGGCCGGTGCTTGATTGGCGGGGGGCTGGGGATTCACCGTCACGATCACGTCGTCGCTGGAGGTCAGGGCTCCATCGGTGGCTGTCAGGCGCAGGGTGTAGCTTCCCGCCTGAGGGAAGGTGACCTGGGTGCTGGGGGTAGTAGAGGATGAGAATGAAACGGCTGCCGGGCCGCTGATGCGAGACCACGTGGCGGCGAGTGACGAGCCGGAGGGCAAGCCGTCATCGCTGGCGTTCCCATTGAGCTGCACTTGAGCGGTGGAGGTGCCGATGGTGGTAGTTTGATCGGCTCCGGCGCCTACGACAGGTGCCGCATTCGACGGCGGAGCGCCGCCGGTGGTGATGACCAGTTGGGGTCGTGAGGCGACGGCTGAATTCTCGCTGGCAGCAAAGGCCACGTCGCGGCTGGATGAGTCGGCCTCAAGGATGAAGGTGTATGTGCCCGGCCCGGTGACAAAGGTGGAGGCATCGAATGAGATCTCCTTCCCGTCGGTGATGTCGCCGATGAAAGTGTTCAGCAAGGCTCCTTTGCCGGGTGCATTCGAGCTGGTGATGGTGGTTTGGGACCAGTTGTTAGAGAGGCCCGCGTAGAGCCGGAGGGTCATGGTTCCGGCCGAGTCGTCATCGCTTTCGGTAAGCTTGAGGGTGGCGCTGGTGGCGGAGGCGATGCCCTGGGCATTGAACTGGAGATAGGCGATGCGCTTGCGATCGGAGCTCTCGACTCGGATGGAGCTCACGTTGCGGTTGGTGCCGTTCTCGGTGTAAGCATCCTGGGTTGCGATGAATGATGATGTCCCGCCGCCTCCGGAGGACGAGGTAATGGTTATGGTCACGTCATCGCTGCCGGTGAGTTCGCCGTCGCTGGCGGTGAGGCGCAGCACGTAGGTTCCTGCGGCGGAGAAGGTCGCGTTGGTTGACTGCGAGGTGGACGTGGCGAACGAAACTCCCGTGGGTCCGCTGACGCGGGTCCAGCTCGTCGTTAGAGAGGATCCTGCCGGAAGGCCATCGTCGGTGGCACTGCCGCTTAGGGTCAGGGTGGCGGAGGTGCTGGTGAGAGTGCCGCTTTGATCCGGCCCGGCGTTCACGATGGGCGCTTGGTTGGACGGGGAGCCGCCGGTGGACTTGTCCACCAGTGCGATCCAGTCTTGGGTGGTGGAGTTTGGCGGTGATCCTAGGCTGACAGTGCCGCCGCCTGTCACGGAGCTGCCGGTGATCAGGCCTCCGCCATTGCGGGGATCGAGCCAACGAACGCGGAAGCTGCCGCTGGCGCCGGAGAGATTGAGGGTGGCTGTGCCGCCGGACCGCAGGTCGACCAGGTAGCTTTCCCCGGGCTTGGCGAGGCAGCGGTTGAGATTGTCACCGCTTCCGCTGATGAGCTCGTTGTGATTGCTCATGTCCTGGAAGGGGACCGCGCCGGACTCGAAGAAATCGATGGCGTAGCGGCAGTAGTTCCAGAAGGAATCGCGGCTGCGGAAGTCCTCGCAGGTGAGGTCGGAATTCGGCTTGCTGTAGCCGAAGTAGAATTCGATCCCAGCACCGCCTGCCATGAAGGAGGCCCACAGGGCATCGCGGCGGGCATCGGTGTGGCTGTTGCCGGCGTCATCGTCGGGTCGCAGGCTCAGGCTTGCGTCGCCGGGTTCATCGCAGGCCACGACCCAGGGTTTCCCTGCGGAGTCGGCGTTTTCGATGTATCTGAGGACGTTGGGGAAGGTGTCGCTGAAGTTCGAGGCGTTGGCTTGCCACGACATGCCGGTCAGTTCCGAGCCCGGTCCCATCAGGTCGAAGTGACTGTCGCCATTGTGAATGACGATGTGATGATGGTAGGGATCGGTGTCGTGGAAGTATTGTGCCCATGCCTTTTTCTGGGAGGTCGAAGCGTCGTTAATCTCCTCGCCGAGGTTCCAGTTGAGCGCGAGGTTGTGTCCGAAGCGCGCGATCAATTCGCGGTAGTAGAGCTTCCGCTGGTTGCCGAGATTGCCGCTGTCGAGAAGCAGTTCGTTCTCGGTCTCCTGGGTCTTGAAGTGGAGATACATCCCATTCCGGGTGCCGTGCTCGAAGACGATTTCCCATTGATCGAGCCGCGATACGTCGAGGCGATCGCGGGAGCCGTAGTCGACGTAAGGGAAGACGTTCTTGTCGTCGCCATTGATGTTCATAGTCAGGAACGAGAATGAATTCAGTCCCTTGGACGCGAGGTAGTTGATGGCGCCGATCAAGCCCTTGCCCTTGGTGCCCTGCCAGACGGGGTCGCCCGATTTCCAATCGCTCACATGGGGTTGCCAGGCCTTGATCATGTCGTCGCCCTGGCCGTCGGTCTTGAATTCGCCGTCGAAGTCGGCATAGGCGAGGAGGTTCTCGGGAGAGTCGACGCCGGCCTTCATGAAGTATTGGGCGGTGCCGGCGAAGCGGAGGTGGTGTTTGCCGACGTACTGCAGCATCCCCTTGCCGCGGAGGTCGCGGCCGGTCTTGTTCGTGTCCGCCACGGTGAAGCTGCCGCTGTCGCCATCGAAGAATCCGGCGCTAGTGCCGGAGCCCGGGGCTCCGGCGTAGACATTGGTGCCGCTGCGGAAGGATGTCTCGTAGGTCCATGTTCCGGTTTCATCCGGAGCGAAATGGGCGCGCCAGACATTGCCGGAAGTGGCGGAGGTATTAGCCGCATTGCCATCCGCCGCGTAGTAGCCGGGGACCACGTATGACTTGCCGCTGCCTGCGTGACGGAAGGTCACATCGAGCCGGTAGTTGGTGAAGGGATTGGGAGTGGCCGTTTCGCTGGTGGAGGGCCCAGTGAACGAGAGATTGACCTTATGCCACTTGCGCAGTTCTCCCGAGACTGAAGCAGCGTGAAGCTGCATCCAGATCCCGAGCAGGACGGAGAGAAAAACCGTCGTTCTCATGAGGTTGGAGTCGTTTTCCTGGTGGTTGAAAACGCTTCACGGATCTGGAGAGCCCATTGGGGGTAGTGGCCATGACACGGGAGAGGAAGAAGCTATGGATGTGCGATCACGGGTGAATGGGCGAACATCATCCTAGAGCGCAGGGGACGTGCCGAATGCCATGGGCAAGGTCTGGAGTCTTTGAGTGGCAAGGGTCGGATTGCCGAATCAAACTCGTGAAGATGAAATCGCGATGCGCTCTAACACGGCGATTTGCAACTCGTCGGCAAGTAGCATCCGCGAATTGCATGCGCGGCTGGTATCGCGACTATCCTGCTTGGAAGATTGGCGCGGCACCCAACGGGCGGAATGAATTGCCCGGATAAAAGGAGATGGTCCGGGCCACTTCCACTGCGCTCCACTTCCGCGCTCCCAGTCTTAGTGTTCCAGGCGATTTGGGACCTTCGTCCACTCCGATGCTGGCTTGAGGGGCCAGCCGGGATCGTTGGGGGTCCACACGCGCTTGTCGGCATGGCGGCGAAGCCATGCGGCCCACCAGCTGAAGGAGCTGTTGGCAATGATCGCATGGCGGCAGGCGGCCATCAGACGGAAGTCACGCAGTTCATCGCTATTGGGCTCCGAGACGTAAGTCACCGGTGCGCCGTGGAAATCGATGTATTGCTTCGCCCAATCGAGGTCGTCGCCGAAGACATAGAAGTGGCAGCTTCCCAGCGTGGAGATCGCGGCGCCGATACTGGATTCGTAGTAGCCGGAGCCGAGGCGCGGGGAGTAGCGGTCGCGGCGGATGTGGAGGAAGACGGAATTGGTCGAGCCGAGCAGGGCTTCGAAGTCGGCATCCGGTCCCTCGGGGAAGGGTGGCGGCTGGAGTTCCTTGCGGATGATCGAGGCGCGCTCGAAGAAATACTTTTCGCTCTGCCAATAGCCGTTGAGGCGGACGACCTGGCGATTGGTGACGAAGCCGGTGAGCTGGGTTTCCGGCTGGTCGCTCTCTTCGGCGAGGTAGGACTTGAAGGCCTGCGGCAGGAGCTTGTTGAAGGAGCGAATCGTCTTGTGATGCAGGCCTCTTGGGTCGCCGAAGCGCCAACGCGGCGTGGCCGGGGTGCCGGCAATGGGGAAGAGATCGAGCATGTAAGCGCGGCCGTAGCCGTCGCGCTTGTAGCCGGACACCTCATCAATCCACAGCTCGCGGCGCGTGCGAATCGCGTATGCACGGGCAGCAGCGTAGGCGAAGAGCTGGTTGCCCAGTCCACCTTTGATCATGGCGACGACGGCGCGGGTCACTTCTCGAGTGTGGGTGCTTGGAATTTGGCGAGCGACTGGCGGAGGAAGGCCACATCGTCCGGGTGGCGGGAGGCGTAGTCGTCGAGCTGGGCGCGGACCTTCTCGATCCGGGTGGAGATGCCCTCGGGCGTCAGACGCTCGCCATAAGTGCCGGGACCGTCCAGACGGTCGAGCATTTCCTTCCCGATGACAGGCGTGGCGTGGAAAAGATCGATCCAGTTCTCAATGTGGCCGGTTTTGTCGCCTGCGGCTGGCAGCGGCGGGGAATTGAGCGGGTGGCCATCGAGGAAGTCCCAGATTTCCACCGGGGGGGCGGATGGGGCGGCGGCATTGGAGCGGGCGGCGAGTTCGGCAAGGGCGCGGCGGTCCTTTTCGAAGTAGCAGTCGGGATCGCCGAGCTCGCGGTAGGCGAGCTGGAAGAGCGCGTGATTCGGCGTGAAGAAAATCACCAACCGCGCATCGGCTTCGCGGCACTTGGCGACAATTTCCTCCAGCAGTTTCATCTTCGCTTCCGACAAGCCGCCATTGGCGATGTGCGACTGCACCATGCGGTAGGTGGTGGAAAGGTAGAGCGAGGAGATCAACATCCGCTGATTCGCCGGGAAGGGGGCATCACGACGGAAGCCCTGAGGCGTGTGATCGGCCACCTTGCCCTTGATGGCGCGACCGACGGTCGCGAAGGATGCTGCCAGGGTGGAGATGCCGGCGTGATAGCGGAGCTCGCGTTCGAATGAATTCGCCTCCGGATCGAGCGGCGAGAGCGCGAAGTCGGTGACATTGATCTTCGGCGGCGGGGTGCTGATGTCGCCGGCATCGATGGCGAGCACGACCAGCCGGGGATGCTGCCGCTCGAAGTAGTAGCGGAACATCGCGTGGTTCTCGACGAGCAGGCCGGCATTGAGGCCGAGGTTCGCGCAGTGCAGGCCCTTGAAGGCGGGGTGCTTGGGGTCGAGTCCGATATCGACGCGCGAGGAGCCGAACATGGCTGCGTCCCAGGTGCCCGAGCGCACTAGGCCGGCCTTGGCGGTGCGGTTCCAGGTATTGTCGATCGGGCGATAGGGATCGAGTTGCGACAAGCTCCATGGCATGGGCGTGACGCGCCACGGATTCACGGTGGTATTGAAGACAAAGCCCGCCACCACGATGCCGGCGAGCAGCATGAGGAAAAACTTCTGGTAGCGTTTGAGGGCGCGCACGGGGAATCGGATCGAATCAGAACTGGAAGTAGATGAACTCGCTGACCTTGTCGAATTGGAGGCCGGTGGCGATGGCCAGCAGCACGGTGGCGGCGGCGAAGGCCTTGGTCGGGCGCCATTGCCACCAGCGACGGGTGCCACCGGCGGGGTAGGGTGCGCCGGAGACGCGGAGGGCGGGGCGGTAGCGGGCGAAGATCTCCTGGGTATTCGGCAGCAGCCACACGCCGATCAGGACGGGGATGAGCTTCAGCGGTTCGACGCTTTGGATGACGCGAGTGGCCTTGTCCGGCCAACCGCCGAGGCCATGCAGGCCGAACATGGAGGCGAGCAGGCGGCCAGCACTGCTGAAGTCGTGGGCGCGGAAGAAGACCCAGCCGACGAGCACGGCGATGAAGGTGAGCGCGATCGCGAGCGGCTTTGGCAGGGCGCTCCATGCCATTTTTTTCCGCAGGCCGAACCATGCGTGGTTCACGCAGAGGAACATGCCGTGCAGTGCGCCCCACATGATGAAGGTCCAGCCGGCACCGTGCCAGAGACCGCCGAGGAGCATGGTGAGGAAGAGATTCACGTAGCGGCGCGCGGGCCCCTTACGATTGCCGCCGAGCGGGATGTAGAGGTAGTCGCGCAGGAAGCGGGACAGGGTCATGTGCCAGCGGCGCCAGAACTCGACGATGGAGTCGGCCTTGTAGGGCGAGTGGAAGTTCAACGGGAAGCGGATGCCGAAGAGGCGGGCCGAGCCGAGGGCCATGTCCGAGTAGCCGGAGAAGTCGAAGTAGAGCTGGAGGGCGTAGGCGACGGCGCCGATCCATGCTTCGAGCATGGTTGGATCGCGGCCATGTTCAGCAGCGAGTCCGAAGATGGGCGTGGCGATGCGCGCGACATTGTCGGCGATGACGACCTTTTTGAAGAGGCCCATCAGGAACATGCCGAGGGCGACGGGGAAGTCGCGATGCCAGCCGTGCTGCGACTTGCGGAACTGCGGCATCATCTCCCGGTGATGGATCAGCGGGCCCGCGATGAGGTGCGGGAAGAAGGTGACGAAGAGCAGGTAGTCCGTGAAATGGTATTCCTCGGTCTCGCCGCGGTAGGCGTCGACGAGGTAGGCGATCTGGAGGAAGGTGAAGAAGGAGATCGCGAGCGGGAGGACGATGTCCGGGATGCTGGCCGGCCAGCCCGTCAGCGAATGCAAGATGCCGCCGAGGAAGCCGGCGTATTTGAAGTAGCCTAGTAACGCTAGGTTTGCGGTGACGCCGCCCGTGAGGAGCAGCTTGCCGGGCCGGGTGAATTTCAGGGCCGATAACCTACGGCCGAGGTAGTAGTTCGCTGTGCAGGAACCGAGGATCAGCAGGACGTACTTCGGGCTCCAAGGCTTCGTCGGGTCCGGATTCCAGACGCCGTAGTAGGCGAGGGACACCAGCACCAGCCAGCCGAGCACGACGCGGAAGGGCGCGCGCTTCAGGGCATTCCAGCCGATCAGCGCGATCGGCAGGAAAACCAGGAGGAAGGTGTAGGAGTTGAAGAGCACGAACGAGAGGTGGTGGAGCGTGAACGTGCCGTCCACGCCGTGTCGACGGAACGTCGACACTCCTTAAGGGCATGAGATCACGACAGCGTGAGCACTCCTGCTTTCTGGAGTTCGTCGAGGGCCAGTGGCATCAGGCGTTGTGAGAGGTGGGTGCCATCGTGGAAGAGCTTGATGTCCGCCTTCACTGCGGGTTCGTGGTATTTGCCGGCCAGAGCGATCATGGGGATGCCTGCCGCTTCGCAGTGCTCGCGCAGGCGGGCGGTGTAGGAGTAGGTGATGTCTCGCCGCAGTTCCCATGAGCCGATGAAGGGGAAGGTGGGACTGGAGAGGTTCTCGTCCTTCGGGATGATCTGGGGCGGGCCCCAGACGATGGGCTTGAAGCCGCGGGCGGCGATTGCTTGCGGGAGCTTCACGAACTTGGCGGCGGTATTTTCCACGACGTCGTCGATCTTGCCGCCGGCGATCACGGCCTTGGCCATGTGGATGCGGCAGTCGATCTCGCCGAAGGAGAGGAGCACCTTGCTGCCGGGCTTCACGTCCTTCTTGAGGAGGATCTCGATCTTCTCGCGGGAGCGTGTGGAGGAGCCAGGGTCGCCGGCTTTCCATGCGGTGGCTGGGCCGACGTGAAAGACGCGGAAGCAGGGCAACAGGTCCATGCCGCGATTGATCCAATGCGGCTTCCACAAGGCACTGCGGCGGTAGCGGATGAAGCGCAGGCGCTCCGCGCCAGCGAAGAACATGGTATTGCTATCGCCGATGCAGGTCAGTGGTTCCGGTGCCGTCTTCAGTTCACGGCCGAGATGCTTTTCTAACAATGCCTGCCGCCGCGCGTCGAAGGGCGTGGCCTTGGTGCGAGGCTTGCGGGTCAGGAGGGCATCGAGGTCATCTGCCAGCGAAACGACTTCCGCCAGGGTGTCAGCGGGTAACTCGGGAATCATGCCAGGACGGTGGTGGAAACGATCTGCCTGCGGGATTCCATCAAGCGTCTTGGTCGGGGATTCGAACTGCATGTCCCACGGGTGTTTCGGCACCGGCTTCCAAGGTTCCCCAGACTCCGGTGGGAGCATCCGGCAGATGAACAAAGATCTGCTCTCCGGTGGGAGCGGTGGCGACGAACGAGAGGGCGGTTCCGTCGTTGCTTACCGCGAGGTGATGCTCGCCGGCTTGCTTGTGGCTTTCGAGGATGGCGAAGGCCGGATCGTCGAAGCCATCGGTCTCCATGGGAAGGGCCATGAAGACGCACTCGGTTTCCCAAGAGCCCTCAATCGACGAGTATTCATCGGGCAGGTCTGCGGGGAGGAGAAAGCCGAGATGCTCTCCGTCCTGATTCAGTAGAGGGATCATGCGGCGCTCGGGCTGGATTCAATGACCGTCCACTGCGGGGCGAGCCAGTTTTCCGGCGATTGCTTGCCGACGAGGACAAGGTCCACGTGGACGCGGTTCGGGTCGCCGTGGAGCTTCGGGATGTCGGCGAAGCCTTCGACGCGTTTCAGTGTCTTCGTCCTGATGTTCGCGACGCGGTAGGTGTGGAAGCGCTGCTGCAGCCAGCCGAGATATTCCATCGGCGACTGGCCGGCCCAGGTGATGTATTGGGCATCGAACTCGATGAAGCCGACGGAGCGATTCACCGAGGCAAGTGTTTCCACGAATCCGCGGAGTGCCTTGCTCTCATAGCCCTCGATGTCCATCTTGAAGAGCAGCGTCTTGCCGCGTGCGACATCGAGCGGGACCACCGAGTCGATGGTCTTGGCGGCGAGCTTGAATTCGAGCGATTCCGGCCGGTCATTCATTTCGCGAACGGCGGAGGAGCTGCCGCTCCAGTCCGGATTCACGTAGAAGGGGATGTCCTCGGCGGGTGCGTCGGAGACGAGGCAATTCGTGATGGTCATGCGCTCGCCGGCGGGGTGGTCGGCGCGGCTTTTCTCAAGATGCGGGATGAGCCGGGGATTTGCCTCGAAACCGTAGAGCGTGGCGTTCGTCTCGTAGTCGGTGCCGAACATGCACTCGCCGTAGTTCAGGCCGACGTCCACGATGAGGTCGGGATGGAGGTGGGTCGTGAAGTCGCGCCAGAAGATGAGATTGTCGGAGACTTTTCCCCGCAGTGGCTCCTCGATGACCTTCTTGCGGGCGCAAGGGTCGCCCGGATCGATATAGATCCAGTGGTCGCTGCCATGCAGCTTCGCGCGCTCCGGGCGGAGCGTCCCGTAGCGGAGCAGGGTGAGGGGCTTGAGGTAGGCGCGTTTGACGGCTTTCTCCAAACGCTTGTAGGGGCTGACTTTCATGAAGCGGCGCGGCCGGGAGCATGAGTGGCTGCGTGGTGGGGGGCAAGCTCCGGGAAAGGCTCGCGAAAGGGAATCTCTGGTGATTGATTGTCAGTGGGTTTTGGGGCTCTCCAAGGCGGGGCGGGGCCGATGTGGCGTCTTGGCTCACGCTTCGCTGTGATAGGCCATCTTTCCGAGCTCTTGCAGGAATGCCGTGGAATCCTCGCCTGCCACCAAGACTCGGCCGCGGAGCGTGGCCTGGAGGTGGTAGCGCTGGATTTCGAAATTCACCTGAATGTCTCCCCGTGACTGTCGGGTGAGCGCGAGGAAGCATCCTTCGGTCAGGTTAATCCGCGTTTCATTGCGGTGGAGCGTCTTGAATTCGAGGAAGCTGCGTTTTGCTTCGTCGGACTGGTCGAAATGGGCCGTGCCATTGGAGCCGGTGAAAATGGAATCGCCGGAGCCGCAATGCGCGGAGATTGAGAAGCCCGAGTAGGGATCATTGTCGTCCCTGCGCTCAATCATGAGATAGCTTTCGTCGTCGCCGATTTTCATTTTCGGTGGGATGAGGATGTCCTTTAGCGGGGTATTGGCGATGATTAGCGGTGGCTTGGCGATTCGTTCGTTGCGCGACGTTAAGGGGTTGCTAATATCCAAGTGATGTTAGCAAACCGAGGTGCCGCTCCAAGCGCCCTTGGTTACGGAAGCGGCTTAGCGGTCCGTTGCTACGGTTTGATGGCTCTTTGCCTTGGTGGCTTCCAGCCCTTGGGTGCGGCACCTCAGATGACTGTTACGACAGGTATCGTAGATGCGGTGAAGAAGGCGTTGAATGAGCCCAAGCAAGTCTCGCCGCGAAAAGACGGTGAAGAGTGTCACTCAGCAAAGCCGAGCGTTGAGAAATTCTTGGCCGAGAGTTCCGGAGACATCGCCAAAGAACTGGAAGAGGCGAAGAAGGTTCTGGCGGAGCATGAGATCCGGCTGGCCTATACCATCGAAAAGGAAGGTGAGGCTCCCCAGCTTGATGAGGGTGCGCGTCCTCAGTTGGTGGTGAAGCTGTACAAGGGCTCAGAGAAGTACACGATGTATTTCCGGCTTACTGCCGGTTCCGATGTGCGGGTCTTCGCGCACCCGCCGATCCTGCCTTACCGGGAGCTGATCTATCACATCAGGGGCGACAAGTACGACAAGCAGGCCGTGGGGGCGTGTCTGGGCGAGGCGGTGGCCTATATCCTCGAACAGGGGTAGCTACTTGGTCGGCTCGTTCCCGTCGCTTGGCTCGGCTTTTTCGGGCTCGTCCGTTTTGGCAATGATGAGGCGGGTCAAGGAACTGAAGATTCCGAGTTCCTTGGCTGTGGGGTAAGCTTCCGAGAATGTGTCCGGTTCGTAGAAGTCCGCTTTGAGCTCCTTCTGCTCCGTTTTGATCGTGAGATATTGGTGGTCTCCATCTGCGATCTCCATCGTCATGGCGCTTTCCTTCTTTGCCTTCTCGAAGTCCTCTTTCAGGGACTCCGGGGTGATTGACCAAGCGTTGTTTTCGTCGACCAGGCGAATCACTTCGGGAAAGAGTCCTTCGATCTTTCCCTGGAGCTTGCGGACCGCCTTATGATCCTTGTCGGTATAGGTTTCGTAGCTGTAGGTGCCGTCCGGATAAATGTAGATGTCCGAGTCCACGCCCCACTGGCCATCCAAGTAGAGATGGATGTTTGAAGTGGATTCAGCCGGCTTGGTGATGTCCTGCGTTTCTTGGGACGAGGTTACCTTGGCGTAGAAGTCCTCGAACATGAGCCGGGTATCGATGTTCGTGTAGACGCGGATGTTCCGGCCGTCGGAGCGGTCGGCGTATTGGCCCTTGTCATCGATGCGGGGGGCGGGGCCTTCGATGAACTTGCTGGAGGATGGGTCGATTTCCCAAGACGATTGCAGGGCGGTGAGGAGGACGAGGGGGCTGTCACCCAAGACGTAGGCTTCTCCGAGGGATCCCTTGGCGCGCTTCATGAGGTCTTCGAGGCGTTCTAACAGGAAGCGGGGCAGAGGGGCGTTTTCCGGCTGCATGCGGTGCTTGAGCTCGGCATGGGAGACGAGGGCTTGACGGTAGGTATTGCGCGGGATTTGCCAGAGCGGGAGGTCGGATTGATTGAAGACGACCTGTGCGGCGATGCGGTCGATGCTGAGGTTATACTCGACGCGCGAGGCTCCGGGCGGTGGCGGGGTGCCGGGGTATTCGGGGCCGCCGATCCAGATGAGGCGAAGCTTGGTGGCGATCTTCGGTTCGGTGAGCCAGGCGCTGGCGGTATCGGTGAGGCCGGCGCCGCAGACGAGATAGAGGGGTTCCTTCGTATCCTCGCGCAGGGCTTCCTGGACGATGAACTTCACCGCGTCGTTCGGAACGGGGGTGTTCGCATCGGCAAGTGATTCATTGGCGCCTTTGAAAACCGGGACCTTGCCGGTGAGGTTCATGGCGGCGAGGAGCTGGTCTGCCATCTCCACGGCATGATCGGCGGTGCCGGGGTAGCCGTAGAATCCGCCGGCGTGATGGTGCGAGCCGATGATGCCGAGGACCTCGATGGAGGGAGAGAGGAGGTGATGCGCGAGTTGGAACAGGCCGTCCGGGTCGCCGCCGAAGTCGTTGTCGATGATGACGCGTGCGCGCTTTGCGATGGGGGCATCGCCAGTGGCTTGGGCTTGTGTGGACGGCGTGGCGAAAAGGCTCAGCGCGAGTGCAAGCGGGGCGAAGGAGAAGAAGCAGCGCATAAAAGGAGAGGTGAGCTTCGCCAGCTTGGGGTGAGCCGGGGACGTACCTCAAGTTCTCCGTTCGGGGGAGCTGCAGGCGAACGCGCTTATGTTGAAGGAGATCAGCCCGTTGGATACTTTTCGAATTTCGGCACTGCGGGGTCCATCTGATCCCATGGATGAGCGTCGCAGGTCCAGACATCGAGCTGCTGGGTGAACCAGCTGGGGTCGTCGAGGCTTGCCGTGCGGATCGCGGTGAATTGGAGCGCGGCGTCGGGTTTGACGACAACGGGTGATCCGCAATCGGGGCAGAAGCCACGGCGGGTCATACCGCCGGCCTCGCTGGGCGAGGCGTGGAAGCGAGGGGTGCCTTGCGAGAGCTTGAACGCCTCCGTGGGCACGAGCACGAACGATGAGAAGGGTCCGCCGCTGGAGCGCTGGCAATCGCGGCAGTGACAGTGGAGCATTACCACCGGTTCGGCGGTGGCTTCATAGCGGATCGCGCCGCAAGCGCATCCACCGGAGAAAGGAGCTTTGGTAGCCATGGGAATCGAGGTGTTGAGGATGGAGCGGAGTTTTGTTTCGTTCCATGGAGCTACGAACCGGCAGGCGGCTTCGGGACATCTGCGGACGAACCACCGGAAAAAATTTCCGGATGGTTGGCGCAGGCGCGGAGTCGGGGAATTTACGCCTGCGTTTCCTCAATACGGGTAGCAACGCGGCCCGTAGTAGCCGGGACCGTAGCGATAGGGCCCCGGGGCGTAGTAATAGTCGTGGTGATGGTGGCTGCCGATCGCGTAGCCAAGCAATCCCACGGCTGCCGCGCCCGCGACGACGAGGGCTGGGTCAACGCCGTAGCGGCCGGGAGGAGGAGCGGGCTGCTGTGGGGCGGAGTCGCTATAGGGGACATTGTAGCCCTTGGCATCCGGCGCGTAGCCGGAGGCGGACGTATTGTAAGCCGAGCCCGGCGGGTAGGCAGGATAGCAACCCACGCTGAGGGCGGTGACGCCCGCCAAGACTGCCTGCGCGGCGAGTTTCCGGAGAGGTGCTTTCATGCTCCTACCTCATCACGCGCGGCGGCAAATTCAATGATGAATCTGCATGGGCGGGTTTGCCTGGGGACGTCCCGTGATTTCAGGGCCAGCTGTCGTCGCGCTTGGCCGGGGCAGGCTCCTTTGGCGTGCGATCAGTGAGAGGAGCCGGGAGATCGCTAGCGGCGTAATTCAACAGGAACACGACAAAGCGCGCGGTGAAAACGATGCCGGCGACGAGGAGGGAGCCCTTGCCAAGCCATTCACGGGCTTCACCACGGATCGGAATGAGCTGAATGCCCGCGATCAGCATCAGGGCGCCGAAGATCAGCCAGAGGAGATCGCGATTCGGAGATGGGGCAGGGACGGGGTTCATGAAGCGCGATCCTGAGAGGGAACACGAAGTCCGGCCAGTCGAATGATATCATGGAATTCCATCCGGATTCCGGCGATGAGATCCCTTAGCGGCGGCGGCGAAGCAATCCGATGGATGCGGCGAAGCCGAGGATGGCGGGAATGGAAGCTTCCGGGACAGCGGCTGCGGAAGCGATGGAAACATCGTCGTATAGAACCGTGGGGAATGGGTAGCCGCCGGTGGTGGCCGCGAAGAAGAGGGCGATGGTACTAGAACCGTCGTAGGTGAAATTGACGCTGTAGGTGCCGGCCACGGAGTAGGTGGTGGACGACAGGAGGCTGGAGGTGGCGCTGCCCAGAGCCTGGAGATTTCCGGTCTGGCTATTCAGGATGAGCGCATTTCCGCTACTGTGGGCCATGTCGTAACCGGAGCCGGTCCAGACACCGACGGTGGCAGTATCGTTCGCGTCCCCGCTGTAGCCGAGGACATCGAAGGTGAGGGTGTAGGTGCCGGCGGAGGGAAAGAGTGCCGGGTCCAGCAGCACTGCCGCGCTGCGGAAGCCGCTGTCGCTGCTGACCTGAAGGCTGCCGGAGGTGAGAGACACGGTGGAGCCGGAGCGGACCCACTCGCCATAGGCAAGCTGGGAGCCGTAGTAGCCGCCCAGATAGGAGTTCGGCTTATCCGCAAGCGTGATGCTTGAGAAGTCCTGTGAGTAGACAATGGCTGCCGAGAGAGGCGAGGCCATGATGCATGCGAGCAAAGCGGAGCCAAGGAAGGCCCCCGCAAGGGAGACAGCTTTCATTCAGGGGTAGGGGTGGGGTGAGAACAGCAACAACAGCGCCCGGGGTGGTTGGCCTGGGAGGCCGGCGCGGCAGGAGAATAATCTAGGAGTTCCGGAATATCAATTTCCGACGCGCACCGAACCCCTTACGACTTCGCGTAGGATCCCCCAAGATTTGGCGTGCAGAGTGCCTTCCCCCTTCTCTTGGTTCTTCAAGATGTCTCGCCTTATCGTGGCGGATCTTGCGAACGAAATCAGGCGCGCTTTTCTTCCATGAGGCCGATCAAGTTGCCATCGGGGTCGCGCACGAAAGAGGCCCAGATCTCCTTGTCTGGCAGGCGCGCGCCAAGCTGCGGGTTACGCTCGTTTTGTGCTCCGCGAGCAAGAATCGCGGCATGGGTAGCGGCGATGTCGACGGCATTGAAGTAGATGATCGAATTGCCTCCGACGGTTCCCGCGCCCTGTGGTGTGCTCAGCATCACGCGGATCTTGCCGGCCATCAGGAACGCGAGGGTGGGCGATGGGCTGAAGAGAAATTCTAGGCCGAGGACATCGCGATAGAAGGGCAACGCCGTGGAGACATCGCTCACGGTGATGACGATCTGTTCGATTTCGGAGAGCTTCAGTGAAGGCGTCTTCATGGGAGGATGAGAGTGGGTTGGCCTAGATGAGCGGAGTGAGCTGGAGCCAGTGATGAGGGAGGAGGTCCACGAGCCTCACCGCACGGTCATCGCCGAGGATGACCATCGCATTGGCATTGCGTGGATCAATCTGGGCGAGGAATTCCCGGCACCGTCCGCAGGGGGTGAGAATGCGATCCTCCGCAACGGCGACGATGGATTCGATCTGGGTTTCACCTGCCTTGATCATCTCCGCGGCAGCAGCGTGCTCGGCGCAGAATCCGAGACCGCAGCTCAAGTGAATGCATACCCCCGTGTAAATGGCACCGGTGGAGGAGCGAATCGCCGAGGCGACGGACGCCGCGTCGTGGTCGGAGCGGCCCAGGATGAGATTCCGCACCAAGGGTTTTGCGGCGTTGATGAGTTCTTGGTGACGTGGATTCATTGATCAGGCTCCAAGCGATGAACCTAACGAGGGTCCATGCGGGGCACAAGAACTCGTGATATTGGGGTTTTACCTGACACGGGCGTAAGGTGCCGGTGCAGGGTGGCGGGCGTGGCTTGACGCCTCCTACTGCGCGTAGCTCAGCTCGACTGCTGTTAGCTTCAGGTCATCTTGCACGCTGCGTTTTGCAGGGATGCCGAGCTTCCCTAGAGCTGCATGATAAGACTTCACCGCCTCGACGGGCGAGAGATCGCCATCGGTGATCCGGCGGAGGTGGCGGACGAACTCGACGGGATGCTCGGCGTCCTTGATCTTGCGACCGAAGAGGGCGACGCGGGCGCCGTGCCTCTGGCCTTCGGCGATGAGCTTGAAGGCATCGTGCGTAGTGCCCGAGCTCCCTCCGAGGATGCCGACGATGAGGTTCTCGGGATCGTAGGCAGCGAGGTCTTCGATCGCGCCGGGGGAGAGGAAGGGGATTTTGAGGAAGACCGGGCCGTGGCCGATGGGAACGCCGGCGAGCGTGCGGCAGATCTGGTCATTGAGGAAATGCGGGAGGTCTGCGGGAGCGACGCGACTTTCGAGATTGGGGGCGAAGACTTCAAGGAAGTAGCGGAAGCCGAGACGCTGGGCTTCGAGGCGGAAGGCCTTGAAGGCGGTGATGCTTTCGCGGTCGGCTTCGAGGTCGTTGTTAAAGGTGATCGAGTAGAGGCCGAGGCTGATGTCGGGCTGGCCTTTGGCAGGCGAGGTCATGGCGAGCACTTCGGCAAGGTCGCAGGAGGCGAAGGGGCGTGAGGCTGACTCGCGGTAGCGCATGCCGCGGCCGCACCAGATGTCGGTGGTGTCATTGGCGCGGATCGCGGGGGTGACTTCGGTGCCATCGAAAACGCGCTCGCGGTGGGCGAGGAGGCTCATTTGCGAGACGGATCCTAACAGAATGTCGATGACGCCATCGGCGACGATTTCGCGGATTGATTGACGGAACTCCGGCATGCTGTGCCATGCCTTCTCCTGCGGTGGCCATGGAGTGCCCGGAGCGGGGATGCCCCAGGCCATGTCGGCGTCCTTGGCATCGGCGAGGATGAAGGCATGCGGGTCGCCGCGGCGGATGGCGGCGAGCTTTTCTAACAGGCGGGCTTTCATATCACGCGGAGAAGAGGGCGGCTTGGAGGGCGGCGGAAAAGCGATGGCGATCGGAGCGGGCGATGTCGAGATCCGGGATGCCGCGGCGGCCGCCCAGCGCGGTGGCGACGCGGGAGGCGACCCATGCACCGAACTCGAGGCGCAGGGGCAGGGGCCAGCCGCGCAGCAGGCCGACGCCGTAGCCGCCGTGGAAGGCGTCGCCGCAGCCATTGGTGTCGACGACTTCGACGGGGAAGCATGGCTGGTGGAGGATGCCTTCCGCGGTGAGGGCCCAGGAGCCGCGCTCGCCGTCCGTGACAATCATTTGGCCGCTGCCGAGATCGGCCAGGGCGGCGAGGCAATCGGCGGGTGATTCTTTTCCGGTGGCGGCGCGGGCGGTGTGAAGCGGCAGCAGGACATCGGTGGCGAGCGAGATGCACTCGTGGAGGAAGGCGGTGTCGCCGTGTTCGAGATCGATGATGCTG
Organism: Luteolibacter sp. Y139; assembly: GCF_038066715.1. Taxonomy (NCBI): domain Bacteria; kingdom Pseudomonadati; phylum Verrucomicrobiota; class Verrucomicrobiia; order Verrucomicrobiales; family Verrucomicrobiaceae; genus Neoluteolibacter; species Neoluteolibacter soli. The sequence goes on from NZ_JBBUKT010000002.1 coordinate 176,430, forward strand.
CGGCAATCGCTGCCGTGGGTGGCGCGGAGCATACCGAGCGCGGCGGGGGCGTCGTAGCCATCGACGAAGATGAGGCGTGCCTTCCGGATGGCATCGGCGGGGATGTCCTCGGGGTGAAGCCAGCCGTAATTACGGAGGTTATAGTAGACGGTGCGCTCGCCAGTGGTGCGGTCGATCTGGACCAGGGACATCGCCACTCGTTCGCCCGGTGCATGGATGATGAAGTCAGGGCGGATGCCGGCGGCGGCGAATTGGGAGCGGGAAAGCAGGCTGACGGGATCGTCGCCGAGCCGGGCGATGAAGGCGGTGGCATGGCCGAAGGCGGCGGTGATGCAGGCAGCTGTCGATGCGGGGCCTCCGCCCTGGACATCGAGCTCGTCGGTCTCGTATTTCCCGCCGACGACAACGCCGTCCGGCGGACGGGCGAGGAAGTCGACGGTATTGATGCCGGCGGCGATGACTTCGATGGAGGATTCCGGCATGGGTTTGTGGCGGTTGCTTGTGCCTGGTCAGTACCGCTCTTCGGGTTTCAGCAAAATCTTCCCGATCTCAAGGATCTTCTCGCCGGTGTTCTTGTAGACGAGGAAATCCCGAATCTTGTCGGCTCCCGACTTCGCCAAAGCATTCGGGGTCCAGATGTCGATCATCCGGTAGCCGTCCTTGTCGTGGATTTCGAAAATCCATCGGGATCCATCCAATCCACCTTGGGCCACGGCCATCTCAATGTCATTCAATGGCTTCCAAAATTCCTTTTGCAATAACGCGGCTTGAACGGCCTTTGCGGTTTCGGCGCCGAGTTTCCACGTCCTGTCGTCCACGATCTTCACGGGGCGATACTCCCTATCCATCTTCATCCGCACGGCTCTGACGGTGAATATTCCACCACGGTCGACAAAACGGACCGCGATGGGATCGTGGAAGCTACGCAGATAGGTGAAGCGGAAGACGCGCTCCACACCTTTCTCCAAGTCGGCTTTGACGGAAGGTTCGGCCATCGCGGACAGATACCTCGTGTAGTAGGATGCCTCGCCTTTCGGGAAATACTCCTTTCCCGAGGGATCGGGAAAGACCTTGAGGGTCTCGTCTTCCTGCGCGGGCTGTCCCTGTGAATCGTCTTTCACAGCGGGGGCGTCTTCACCATGAAGATGGGTGGTGATGAGCGAGAGAATGGCCAAGGTGACGAGTTTCATGTGGCTCTCTCAATCTGAGCGGATTCGTGAACGGGGCGGAAGCTGGAATTAGCTGCGTATCGATCGTTCGGGAAGAGGTTTTACGAAATGAACCGTTCGTCCGACCTCGGCAAATCCGAGTTTCGCGTGGAGGTTAATGCCTTCGAGATTTTCGAGCTCTGCGTCGCTGGCGAGTTCATTGAAGCCGCGGGCGACGGCCCATTGTTCAACGAAGTCCAGCAAGCCGCGGCCGATGCCGTGGCGGCGATACTCGGGGGAGACGAACCATCCTTCGAGGTAGGGAACGGGGGATGAGCGGGTGCCTTCGACGTGATCGTGGCGGAGGGAAACTTCGGCGAAGCCTGCGAGGGTTCCATTGATGTCGGCGACGGCGACGATGCCTTCGGACTTGAGGAGTTGTTCGATCTCAAGGCGATGGCGGTCGATGGGGCAATGAGGCCACAGATCGTAGCGCAGACTGAGCCATTGCGGACGGTCGGTTTCCCGGGCGATGCGATAGGTCGGGTGTTGGCTCATGGATAGGCAGCTCCGAAAGCTGTTCTCCCAGATCTTCATGTGGTGGGTTCGGTGGTCCATCCGAATCTGCCGCGGCCGCGGTGGGACCATTCCACCCGGACAGGAATCCAGCGCTGCGACTGGTCCTTTTGAAGATACACGCGCTCAATCGATGAGTCGGTGCTGTCGTCCTCGCAATGGGGATCATAGACTCGCACGCGGATCGTATCGGCGGCCACTTTCTTCGAGCTCACCTGAATCCTTGTCGGCACCGACTCTTGATAGTCGGTCCGGAAGAACACATAGCGCGTGGCCAGCACCTCCGGGCTTTGTTCTCCCTTTGCTTGGAGCGAGAGGAGATGGGACGCGGCATCCCTGTTGATCAGCCTATCCGCATAGTGGAATGGGATGGTGAGCTTCGCGTAGGTAAAGGCTGCAGCTCCCGCGACAGTGACAACGATGGCGAGGGTGACGATGGTGCGTGGTTTCATGGCTTCTCGTCCTTGTCCTTCACCACAGCGATGAAGGAGCCGAAGGGGCCGCTTTCTTTCGTGAGCGCTTCGCCCGAGCGCATCTGGCTGATGTCGCCGTCGAGGAAGAGCGCGTCGGAGCAGCCGAGGCTGGCGAAGAGCATGGCGAACTCGTAGAGGTTCGGGTATTTCGGCGAATGGATGTCGGTCATGGCGAGGACGACGGTGCCGTCCTTCGTGACGCCGATGCCATTGCGGTGAAGGCGGTTCGTCGAGGTGGCGCGGAATTTTGGGTGAACCTTGCCGTTTCGCAGGAGAAGCGGGCCGGATTGAACGGCGTGGCTCACTTTCACCCCGGGGAGTGGATATTCGGTGCTGTCGATGACGGCGGCGCCTTTGTCGCCGATGAGGAAGATGCCGTTGGGCTTGAGGAAGAAGTTGCCTTTGCCGTCGGCTAGATTGAGGGGGTGTAGTTCGCGGGTGTTTTGGGCGAGGAGGCCGCTGGGGACTCCGTGGGGCTCGTAGATGCCGCCGTTCATGAGGGTTTCCGGTGTTTCGCCGATGCCGGTGAGGTAGGCGGTGGCTTGGGGGAAGGTCTCGATTTGGCGGCCCTGAGTGTCTTTCCAGATGACCCGGACTTGGGCGGGCTTGGCGTGGAGGATGTGATAGGTGACGCCGTCGACGACTTTCTTTTCCGGTGCGGCCAGGGCCGGGAGAGTGCAGGCGGCAAAAGCGAGGAACCGGAGGAGCATGGGTGACTTTTTCGTGACGGATTGTGGCACGGCGAGGCGGGAATGGTGAAAATGTGGTGAAAGGAGGCTCGATTTCGGGACTACCTTTTCGGAGAGGAAGTAGGCCTATGTATTTCGGTAGGTGTAAACCGTGTGGGATTTGACGTAAACCAACCCCGACCCATGAGCCGACTTCTGATCTTCCTTGGCTGCACCCTTGCCGCTTCCGCCGCGCCGCGCTTCGAGTTCAAGGAGGGCGACCGGGTGGCGTTCCTCGGGGATGGCTTCATCGAGCGGGAGCAATACGAGGGCTGGATCGAGATCGCGGCGACGACGGACTTTCCGGATCGGAATGTGACGTTTCGCAATCTCGGATGGAGCGGTGACTTGCCGAATGGAGTGTCGCGTTGCGGGCTGAGCTTGCTCCAGGCGGGGATGGAGCCGCCGGAGGAAGGCTGGCGGCAGTTGCAGAACCAGCTCAAAACTTATCAGCCGAACGTGCTGGTGACGGGCTATGGCATGGCGGCTTCGCTGCCGGGCGGGCCGACGCCGGAGCAGTTCCGGAAGGATTTCGAGCGCTTGCTGGATGAGGTGAAGGACATGCGGGTACTGGTGCTGGGTGCGCCGCCGCGTTTCGCCCGTGCCGGCGATACGGATCAGGAGGTGAAGGCCCACGATGCCTCGCTGGAGGCGATCGATGGCGTGCTGCGGGAGGTGGCGGGGAAGCGGGGGCTGACGTTTGTTTCGCTCCAGTCACTGGATAAGCAGAAAGGGCTCTCGGACGATGGCATTCACCTGAACTCGGCCGGCTATCGGGCGACGGCGCGGTTGATCGAAAAGGAACTTGGCTGGGGTGCGGGACGATGGGACCAAGGCAAGCCGGCCGACGCGCTGCGCCACGCGATCCTTCGCAAGAACGAGTGGTTCTTCCATCGCTCACGTCCGGCGAACATGGCCTACATCTTCGGCTTCCGGAAGGCGGAGCAGGGAAGGAACGCGGGTGAGATCGTGGCCTTTGACAAGCTGGTGGCCGATGAAGATGCGCGCATTGCTGAAATGCGGAAGCTTTCCAAGGTGGTGCCCGCGCCTGAGGAGCGGACGATTTCCACGGTGGCGGCCCACACGCCGCAGCCGTCTCCTCAATTCACGGTGGCCGATGGCTACGAGGTCACGCTGTGGGCGGAGAATCCGCTGCTCTTCAAGCCAACGCAGATGAACTTCGACACGAAGGGGCGGCTGTGGGTGACGAGCTCGGAAACCTATCCGCAGATCGAGGTGGGCCAGACGGCGGATGACAAGATCCTGGTGCTGGAAGACCGCGATGGCGATGGCAAGGCGGAGACGTCGACACCGTTTGCGACCGGCTTGCTGATGCCTACTGGCGTCCTACCGGGCGATGGCGGCTGCTATGTGGCGCAGAGCACGGACTTGCTGCACTTCCGCGATACCGACGGCGATGGCAAGGCGGACGAGAAGCGCCGCGTGCTGAGTGGCTTCGGCACGGAGGACACGCACCATAACCTGCACACGCTGCGCCGTGGTCCGGATGGGAAGATCTGGATGAACCAGAGCATCTACACGCGCAGCGACACCGAGACTCCGCAGGGCGTGATGCGCCTGAAGAGTGGTGGCGTGATGCGTTTCGACCCGCGCAACAATCACATCGAGCCGGTCTTCTACGGCTGGTGCAATCCATGGGGACATCAGTTCGACCGCTACGGTCAATCATTCGTGACCGATGGTGCCGGTGGTGGAGGCATCAATTGGGCGGTGCCGGGCGCGATGTATTTCACCTACGCGAATGCACCGAAGACGCTCGATAGCATCAGCCCCGGCAGCTATCCGAAATTCTGCGGGCTGGAGATCATCGAGTCGCCGCATTTCCCGGATGACTGGCAGGGCTCGATGATCACGTGCGACTTCCGCGCGCATCGCGTGGTGCGCTTCGCTGTGTCCGAACAGGGCTCGGGTTACGCAGCGCAGGAGGTGGGCGACATCCTGCGGACGGATAGCGTGAACTTCCGGCCGATCGACGTGAAGATCGGGCCGGATGGCGCGCTGTATATTGCGGACTGGTCGAACCCGATCATCAATCACGGCGAAGTGGACTTCCGCGACCCGCGGCGCGACCGCGAGCACGGGCGCATCTGGAAGGTGACGAGGAAAGGTGCCGAGCTGAAGCCGGGGCCGGACCTCACGAAGGCGAACGATGCGACCTTGCTTGCGTCGCTGACGATGAATCATCGCCACCAGCGCGAGGCTGCCCTGACGGAGTTCGTTTCGCGCCCGGCTTCGCCGGCCCGGAACGCCGTCGTCGAGAAGTGGCTGGGTTCTGCCAAGGATGGTCGTGACCACCTGGCGGCCCTGTGGCTGGGTGAGGCCTTGGGTTGGAAGAACCCGAAGTTGTATGCCGAGGTTCTGGACGATCCGGATGGCAAGGTTCGTGCGGCCGGGGTGCGGGCGCTCGGTGACCGGCTGTCGGTGATGAGTCCGGATGAGGCATTTTCGCGGCTTGTGAAAGCTGCGGGTGATGAGGCCCCGCGGGTGCGTCTGGAAGCGGTGCGGGTTCTTGCCAAGCTGGACCGGCCCGAGGCGACCGATGCCGCCTTGCAAGCGCTCAAGCTGCCGCGCGATAGGTTCGTCGACTATGCCTTGTGGCTTACGGTGCGAGATCGTGGTTCCGCATGGCTGACGGCTTTGTTAGATGGGAAGCTGCCGCTGGATGGACGCGAGGCCTCGCTGGAGTTCGCGCTGGCGAATCTGCCGGGCGGGCAGGGGATGGCTGGCATTCGCAAGCTGATGCCGAAGCCGCTTCCTCGCGATGGTTCGGGCCCTTGGGTTGGGCTCGCGGTGAAGACGGCGGATCCGGTTTTGTTAGAGGCGGTTTATGCGCAGGCGCTGTGGGCGGGCTTTGACGCCAACGTGACCGCGAAGGTTCTCTCCGATCTGGAAACGGCGGTGGCGGGACGGGGCGTGAAGCTGCCGGACAAGACCGCGGAGCTGCGGACGATGTTTGTGGCCGAGAATCCCAAGGTGGTGGCGGCGGCGCTGCAATTGGCGGGTGCGCTGCGCGTGACGGCATTGCAGGGCGATCTGGCGGCTGCGGCGGCGAAGGCAGATGCTCCCGATGCGGTGCGGATGGCGGCGCTCCATGGGCTTTCGTATTTCGCGGATTCGGCGGCGCGCGAGGCGCTGGTGGCGGTCGCGGGTTCCGGGTCGTCGTCACTGCTGAAGCGCTGTGCGGCGCTGGCGCTGGTGAAGAATCACCGGGCGGATGCGCTTGCGGCCATTCGTGCGGTGCTGCCGGAAATGACGGATGCGACCGAGGCCCGGTCGTTCTGGCAGCAAGCGCTTTCACTCAGCGGACTCTCGGCCGATCTGGCGAAGTCATTCCATGAGCAGCCGTTGGATCCAAAGACCGCTTCGCTGAACTTGCCAGCGGTGCCGGACATCGATGAGCACGCTGCGTTGTTAGAGGCGCTGCGGAAGCAAGCGGGTGCCGCGGCTGGCGGACCGGCGAAGGACTCGATCCAGAGGCTCGTTGCATTGGCGGGAGAGAAGGGCGATGCTTCCCGGGGCGAGCTGATCTATCGGCGTCCGGCGCTGGTGTGTGCCACGTGCCATGCTGTCGGCGGTGCGGGCGGGAAGGTGGGTCCGGACCTGACGTCGATCGGGGCGAGTGCGCCGTTGGATTATCTGGTCGAGTCGGTGCTGCTGCCCGGCGCGAAGGTGAAGGAGGGCTATCACGCGGTGATCTTCGAGACCCGTGATGGGCGGACGATCATGGGGCGCTTGCTCAAGAGCGGCGGTGGGCAGACGATCATTGCTGATGCGGCTGGGCAGGAGATCACCTTGGCGGATGAATCGATCGTGAAGCGGACGGACTCCGGTAGCCTGATGCCTGCGAACCTGATTGCTTCGATTTCGGAGCAGGAGCAGGCGGATCTTTTCAAGTTCCTGTCGCAGCTCGGCAGGCCTGGTGACTTCGATGCGACGAAGAGCCGGGCACCGCGGGTGTGGGCGTTGCTGCCGGTGAAGGGAGCGCTTTCGGCCGGTGCGGAGAAGGGAGATTCCTCGCTGCCGTGGATGGCGGTGAATGGGACGGTGAACGGGCGACTGGTGGCCAGCGAGGCGGCGGCGTTTCTGGGGGATGCGAAGGAGGCCTTGGCGGCCTCGCGGATCGAGCTGGCGGCGGCAGCGGAGGTTTCCATTACGCTTCCCGCGAATGCCTCGGCGGCTTGGGCCGATGGTGCTCCGGTGGCGGGTGGAAAGGCTCAGCTCGGAGCTGGAAAGCATGTCGTCGTCGTGCGCTATAAGCCGGACGGAAATGATTTCCGCTTTGAGGCTTCGGCGGGGACCTTCTTGCCGGTGTGGTGATGTGTGGAGGGAGAGCGGCGTGATTGTATCGGATCCGCGGGGAGCTAGTTCCTGTGTCGCGATGCGACACGGGGCGTGCTGTGGTTAGATCCGCGGGCTGAAGCCCGCGGCTACCGTCCTTGGTCGCTACGCGACCGGGGAACCGGGAGGCACGGTTGTTAGATAGTGAAGGCCGAGACGAAATTTGGCACCGGCATGGTTTCGAGGGCGGCGCGGTCGGTGAAGATGTTCATCAATCTCTCCGCCCGTTCTTCTCCGTAGTGGGTGGCAAAGGCGGAATGGGCCTTGGCTTGGAGGAGTGGGATTCCTTCGCTCCGTCGGCGGCGGTGGCCGACGGGGTATTCGACTTCGATCTTCGCTGTCGAGGTGCCGTCATTGAAGAAGACCTGAATGGCGTTGGCGATGGAGCGCTTGTCGGGATCGAGGTAGTCGCGGGAGTAGGCATTGTCTTCGGTGACGGTCATTTTTTCACGCAGGGCATCAATGCGTGGGTCGGTGGCGATCTTGTCCTCGTAGTGGTCGGCAGTGAGTTCGCCGAAGATCAGGCCGATGGCGGTCATGTATTGGAGGCAATGGTCGCGGTCGGCGGGATTGTGGAGCGGGCCGGTTTTGTCGATGATGCGGATCGCGGATTCGTGGGTGGTGAGTTCGATGCGTTCGATGGAGTCGAGGCGATGCTTGATGAGCGGATGAAGCTGCATGGCGCACTCGACGGCGGTCTGGGCGTGGAACTCGGCGGGGAAGGAGATCTTGAAGAGTACTTGTTCCATCACGTAGCTGCCGAGGGGTCGGGCGAGTGTCACGGGATTGCCTTTGAAGGAGACGTCTTGGAATCCCCAGGTCTTGGCGCTGAGCACGGAGGGGTAGCCCATTTCGCCGGTCATGGAAATGACTGCGAGGCGGACGGCGCGGCTGGTGGCGTCGCCGGCGGCCCAGGATTTGCGTGAGCCGGTGTTCGGAGCGTGGCGGTAGGTTCGCAGGGCGGAGCCATCGAGCCAGGCGTGGGAGATGGCGTTGATGACTTGCTCGCGGGTGCCGCCAAGCATGGCGGCGGTGACGGCGGTGGAGGCGATGCGCACTAACAGAACGTGGTCGAGGCCGACGCGGTTGAAGGAATTGTCGAGCGCGAGCACGCCTTGGATCTCGTGGGCCTTGATCATGGCGACGAGGACATCGCGCATGGTCAGGGGCTTGGCTTTCAGGGTGGAGGAGAAGGCGGCAACCGGAGTTTCGGCGGTGGCATTGCGCGAGAGCCAGTCGGCGGTGGCGAGGATGGCGCCGAGATTGTCGGAGGGGTGGCCCCATTCGGCTGCGAGCCAAGTGTCATTGAAATCGAGCCAACGGACGAGCGTGCCGATATTGAAGGCGGCTTGGACGGGATCGAGTTCGAAGGAGGTGCCGGGGACGCGGGCGCCATTGGTGATGGAAGTGCCGGGGACGACTGGGCCGAGGAGCTTGGTGCAGGCGGGGTAAGCCAAGGCCATGATCCCACAGGCGAGGGTGTCGGCTAGGCACCAGCGGGCGGTGTCGAAGGCTTCGTCGCTGGTGATGACTGCGTCCAGTGCGTAGTCGGCGAGGGTGGTGAGAAGCGGGTCCGGCGCGGGGCGGATGTTGGAAATGGCGGAGGACATGTTAGCGCTGGTCGATGGGAGGAATGGGGCGAGGCTCGGGGCCGGTGTAGTTGGCGCCGGGGCGGATGAGTTTGCCGTCGATGCGTTGCTCGATGACGTGGGCTGCCCAGCCGGTGACTCGGGAGATCACGAAGAGCGGGGTGAACATTGCGGTGGGCACTCCGAGCTCGTGGTATGCCACGGCGCTGAACCAATCGAGATTGGGGAACATCCGCTTTTCTTCCCACATCAGGGTTTCGATGCGCTCGGCGATGGCGAAGAGGTTTTCGTTGTCGTTCTGGGCGCAGAGGTCGCGGGCGATTTCCTTGATGATGGCGTTGCGGGGATCGCAGACGGTGTAGACCGGGTGGCCAAAGCCGATGACGATCTCCTTGTTGGAAACGCGGCGGTGAATGTCTTCGGCGGCTTCGCCGGGACTCTGGTAGCGCTGCTGGATCTCGTAGGCGACCTCGTTGGCGCCGCCGTGCTTGGGGCCCCGGAGAGCGCCGATGGCTCCGGTGATGGCCGAATGGAAATCGGTGCCGGTGCCTGCGATCACCCGCGCGGTGAAGGTGGAGGCATTGAACTCGTGCTCGGCGTAGAGGATGAGCGAGCGGTCGAGGGCGCGGATGTGAGACGTCGTTGGCGGTCGTTGATGAAGGAGGTGCAGGAAGTGGGCGGCTATGGTTGTGTCGTCCGTTTCAACTTCTATGCGCTGGCCGCTGGTTGCGAAGTGGTACCAGTAGAGCAGCATGGATGGAAAGCAGGCGAGCAGCCGGTCGGCGAGCGCGCGAGCAGCCGGTGCGGAGGCTGCGTTTGCGCCGGATGAGGGGAGTTGCTCGGTTTCGAGATTGCCGAGCATGGAGCAGCCGGTGCGGAGGACATCCATGGGGTGGGAGTCCGGCGGGATCTGCTCTAGGACCGAGCGCAGGCCGGGAGGCAGACCGCGGAGAGATCTGAGCTTTGCGGTGTAGGCTGTTAGTTCGGTGGCAGTCGGGAGGCGCTCGTGGATCAGCAGGTGGGCGATCTCCTCGAAGGTTGTTTGGTTGGCCAAGGCACCGATTTCGTAGCCGCGGTAGTGGAGGTCATTGCCGGTGTGGCCTACGGTGCAGATGGCGGTATTGCCCGCGACGACGCCGGAGAGGGCGACGGATTTTTTCGGGGGATGGAGTGGATCGGACATGGGTTTGTCAGGTGGGAGGTTGGTAGCCCAGGATGTCGTAGAGTTCGGCGCGGGTTTGCATGCGGTCGATCACGGCTTGCTGGGTTCCGTCGCGGCGGATGGCGGAGAATACTTCGAGCGACGCGGCTGCAGCAGCCCGAGATGAGGAGAGGGGATAGAGGACCATGGCGACGCCGGCGTCCTTGAGTTCCCCTAGGGTGAAATAGGGTGTCTGGCCGAACTCTGTTAGGTTGATCAGGACGGGTGCGTCGACAGCGCTTGTGAAGGCGCGGATGTCATCGAGTGAGCGGAGGGCTTCGGCGAAGATCATGTCGGCACCGGCGGCGAGGTAGGCTTTGGCGCGTTCGATGGCGGCGAGGAGGCCTTCGACGGCGGCGGCGTCGGTTCGTGCGATCACGACGAAGCTGTCGTGAGGTTTCCCCGAAACGGCGGCTTCGATGCGGCTGAGCATCTCTTCCGTGGCGACCAGGTGTTTTCCGGGGAGATGGCCGCAGATTTTAGCGGGCACTTGGTCCTCGATGTGGACGGCTGCTGCACCGGCGGCGGCTATTTCGCGGACGGTCATGGCGGGGTCATCCCAGCCGGTGTCGATGTCGACCAGCAGGGGAAGAGCGACACGGCTGGTGATGCGGCGGACGTCGATGAGGACGTCTTCCAACGTTGTCAGCCCGGTGTCGGGGAGGCCGTAGGAGTGATTCGCGACGCCGGCTCCGGAAAGGTAGAGGGCGCTGAAACCCGCGCGCTGTGCCAGCAGGGCGGCGTAGGCATTCAGGGTGCCGGCAATTTGGAGGGGTGACTCGGCCCGCAGGGCGTCACGAAAGCTCGGGCGGGAAACGGGGGCGGGAGTCACCCTAGCAGGAAACCGGAAGCATGGTGCGGGAGGCAACCGGAAACTCGTCCGGCTTTGCGGAGCGGCAGGAGCGCTAGTCGTCGTCGAGCACCGTGACGGCAACCGAACGGGTGGTGAGGCCGGAGGCGGTCAGAGAGACCGTCGGGGATTCGTTGAGGAGGTCCGGGTCATTCACGCCATTGACGGTGACGGTCTGGGAGATGGCGTAGTTCGCGGGCGTGAAGGTGAGGGACGTGGGCGACACGGTGGCAGCGCCGGTGTCAGAGCTGCCGACATTCACGGTCACGTTGGCGGCGGGTTGGAAAGCCAGACGCACGGTGAAGGTTCCGCTGCCGGCCTCGCCGATAGTGAGGCTGGGGGAGGAGGTCAGGATGTCTTGCACGTCGTCATCGGTGACGGTCACGCCGACGGTGCCGCTGGTGGCACCGGGCGCCGAGGCGGTGATGGTGACTGACTCGTTGAGGAGGTCGATGTCCGCGACGCCGCTGACCGTGATGGTCTGGGGTGTGGCGTAGTTTACGGGGGTGAAGGTGAGGGTGGGCGGAGACACCGTGGCGGCGCCGGTATCGGAGCTGCCCAGGCTGACGGTGACATTGCTGGAGGGTTGGAAGGCTAGGCGCACGCCGGAGGTTCCAGAGCCTGCCTCGCTGATGGTGATCGAGGTGGGAGAGATGATCACGGACTGGGTGTCGTCGTCGGTGACGGTCACGTTCACCGTGCCGCTGGTGGCTCCGGGTGCCGAGGCGGTGATGGTGACTGACTCATTGAGGAGGTCGATGTCCGCGACGCCGTTGACGGTGATGGTCTGCGGCGTGGCGTAGTTCGCGGGGGTGAAGGTTAGGATGGACGGCGAGACGGTGGCGGCGGTGGTGTCGGAGCTGCCCAGACTGACGGTGACGTTGCTGGAGGGTTGGAAGGCGAGGCGCACGCCGGAGGTTCCGGAGCCTGCTTCGCTGATCGTGATCGAGGTGGGGGAAGTGATTAAGGCCTGGGTGTCGTCATCGGTGACGGTGGCGGTAACCGTTTGGCTCCCGAGTCCGGCGGATGAGAGGGTGATGGTGACGGACTCGTTGAGCAGGTCCTCATCGGCCACGCCGTTGACGGTCACGGTTTGGAGAGTGGCCCAATTGGTGGTGGTGAAGGTGAGCGATGATGGCGATGCGGTGGCGGCTGAGGTGTCGGAACTTCCGACCGTGACGGTGGTAGTAGCCGGTGGCTGCGCGGTAAGTCGCACGCCGAAGGTGGTGCTGCCGGCTTCGCCGAGGGTCACGGAAGCGGTGGAGGTCTCGATGCCGAGGACATCGTCATCGGTGACCGTCACGTCGACGGTGCGGCTGGTGAGTCCGGTCGAGGAGACGGTGACGGTTACGCTTTCATTGGTGGCGTCGGCATCGGCGACGCCGTTAATGGTGACCGTTTGGAGGATGTTCCAGTTGGCGGTGGTGAACGTTAGGGACGATGGCGATGCCGTAGCGGAGGAGGTGTCCGAGCTGCCGAGGGTGACGGTGGTGGTTGCTGCGGGCTGATAGCCGAGGCGGACGCCGAAGGTTCCGCTGCCTGCTTCGTTGATGCCGAGGCTGGTGACGGTGACCACAATCGAGGGCATGGGCGTTCCGCGGACCCGGAAGAAGCCTCGCACGCCGGAGACTGGCACGGTGGCTTGGATGACTCCGTCTGGATCCACGGGGAGCGATGTCCAGTCGGTCCAGCTGGCAGGGGCGAGAGACGATGACCGCTCGATGGTTGCGGTGCTGCCCGGCTCGAGCTGGATGCAGGTCAGCTCGCCGGTTTTGAGGAACGAGGTGATTTTGGGGCCTTGTTGGGCGGATGCGGGCGCGGCCAAGAGAAGGAGAAGCAAGAGGAGGAATGCGGGAGGCACCTTCATGAAGCCCGGTTCTATCTGAAAATGGGCTGCTTGGCTGTTTGTTTTTGGGGTCAATGACGCGTCGACGGGACGTCGACACCCCTTAAAAATGAAACGGCCCGGGACTTGCGCCCCGGGCCGTTTGGCACCCGTTGGAAGGTGACGTTTCAGCGGGCAAGCCCGCCTCCGGTCACAGAAGGTCGTTGAGAATGTTTTCCAGCAGTTCCTGGCGGCCGGAGGCGATGACTGGCTCGGGCTGGCTCTTCACCCACTCGGTGAGCTCTTCGAAGCTGGACTTGCCGGCTTCAATCTTGGCACCGATGTCGGTATCCCAGCTCGAGTAGCGCTTCTTCAGCATGTCGCCGATGCGGCCGTCAGCGCGGACTGCGGCGGCGACCTTGAGGCCGCGGGCGAAGGCATCCATGCCGCCGATGTGGGCGTGGAAGAGATCGATGGGCTCGTGCGACTCGCGGCGGCGCTTGGCGTCGAAGTTGAGGCCGCCGGTGGTGAATCCGCCCATTTCGAGGACCTTCAGCATCACCTTGGAGGTGCCGTAGAGGTCGGTCGGGAATTGGTCGGTGTCCCAGCCGAGGAGGGTGTCGCCTTGGTTTGCGTCGATCGAGCCAAGTGCGTTGGCGGCGAGGGCGACGGTGAGCTCGTGCTCCATCGTGTGACCGGCCAGCGTGGCGTGATTGGTCTCGATGTTGAGCTTGAAGTGGTCGAGCAGGCCGTATTCGCGGAGGAAGTTCAAGCACGCGGCCGAGTCGGAGTCGTATTGGTGCGTGGAGGGTTCGCGGGGCTTGGGCTCGATGTAGAACTGGCCGGTGAAGCCGATCTTCTTGGCGTAATCGACGGCCATGTGCATGAGCGCGGCGAGGTGATCTAGCTCGCGCTTCATGTCGGTATTCAGCAGAGTGGCGTAGCCTTCGCGGCCACCCCAGAAGGTGTAGCCTTCGCCGCCGAGCTTGTGGGTGGCGTCCATGGCAGCCTTCACCTGCGCGCAGCCGTAGGCGAACACGCGGGCATCCGGCGAGGTGCCGGCACCCTGCGAGTAGCGCGGGTGGGAGAAGAGGCAGGCGGTGCCCCAGAGGAGCTTCTTGCCGGTGGCCTTTTGCAGGCCGCCGAGGTGATCGACGACGGCGTTCAGGGCTTCGGTCGACTTGATAAAGTCATTGAGTTCCGGCGCGATGTCGCGGTCGTGGAAGCAGTAGTAGTCGATATCGATCTTATCAAGGAACTCGAAGAAGACGTCGGCGCGCTTCTTGGCGTTGTCGACCGAGTCGGAGTAGTCATCCCAGGGCATCACCGCGGTGCCGCCGCCGAAGGGGTCGGACAGGCTATTGCGCATCACGTGCCAGTAGGCGGCACCGAAGCGCATGTGATCGCGCATGGATTTCCCTTCGATGAGCTCGTCGGGATTGTAGTGTTTGAAAGCAAGCGGGTTCTTCGACTTGGGACCTTCGTAGGCGATCTTGGGAATCTCAGGGAAATGAGCCATGGGTGAGTTCGCCAATACGCGCTCGGCGGGGGCTCGTCCACCTCGGAATTGTGTATGTTTGCGATTGGGGTGTCGCCCCAATCACCCCGCGGGGAGGATTTCGGCCATGCAGAGGCGCTAAACCGGCCTTGCTCCTGCGACGTGGAAATCAAAGCCTCCCTAAAGATCCAAAGATAGAGTCCCCATTAATGCCCCTCATTCGACTGTATTTCAGCCTCTTTTTGGTGACATTTCTGCCATTGAAGGCGGATCCGGTGATCAGCGAGTTTTGCGCCAGCAACCAGAGCGGGCTGCGGGACGAGAACGGCGATCGTCCGGATTGGGTGGAAATTTACAATCCTGACGCGACGTCGGCGGACCTCACAAACTGGTATCTGACCGACAATGCGACGGAGAAGACCAAGTGGCGTTTCCCGGCGGTGACGATCGCTCCGGGCGGGCGGTTGGTGGTGTTTGCGTCGGGGAAGGACCGCCGGGTGGCGGGGCAGCCCTTGCACACGAATTTCTCGCTGTCTGCCGACGGGGAATACCTGGGGCTGATCAAGGCGAACGGGATCGGGGTGGTATCCCACTACTCGCCGACCTATCCGCCGCAGTTCGCGGATATCTCCTATGGGCTGCCGTCCAATACCACGCAAACGACGCTGGTTGCGGAAAACGCCACGAGCCAGTGGATCGTGCCCACTTCGGCGAGCAGTCCAGCCGCGACCTGGAAAGATCCGGCTTACATTCCGACCGGGTGGACCTCGTCTGCGATGGGCCTCGGCTATGACCGGGACGTCAATGGGGTGAACTACACCACGCAGATCGGAGGGAACACGGATTCGGCGATGACGGCGGCGAATAACTCGTCGTGCTATGTGCGGGTTCCCTTCACAAAGGCGGCGGGCAGCACGGTGGCGAGCCTGATGCTGCGGGTGAAGTATGACGATGGCTTTGCGGTGTGGTTGAACGGCCAGCCCTTGCTTTCGGGCGGGACGCAAGTCCGGCGCAATGCTCCCAATCCGCTGGCATGGAATAGCAACGCGACCGCGGCGCATGCGGATGCGGCGGCGGAGGTCTTCGAGGATTTCAATGTGACCGAAAGCGCCAACCTGCTGGTGGATGGCAACAACGTGCTGGCATTCCATTTCTTCAATCGTCAGGCGAACACGACGGATGCCTTCCTGCGGGCGGCGCTGGTGGCGGATGTGAACTTGCCAGGCAATGCGCCGGCTCCCGGGTATTTCTCTACGCCCACGCCTGGCGCGGCAAATTCCGGGGTGTCGGGGCTGGTGATTCCGCAGCTGGTCACCTTCTCAAAGGATGCGGGCACCTATACCACGAACTTCAACCTTACGCTGTCCGGCTCGATTTCCGGGCAGCAGATCCGCTACACGACCGACGGGAGCATGCCGACCGCGGCATCGACGCATTACAGCGGCGGCTTCCAGATCAACAACAGCACGGTGGTGCGGGCCCGCATCTATGATCCGGTGACCGGTGCACTCGGCTTTGTGTCCGCGGCGAGCTACGAGAAGCTGGACACCACCCTGTCCAACTACAAGTCGGCCGGTGCTGCCTTCAAATCATCCTTGCCAGTGGTGGTGCTCAACAACCGGGGCATCGGCGAGATTCCCAATGACAATGTCGCCCGCAGCGCGCGGCTGCAGGTCTATGACCGGGATGCGACGGGGTATTCCTCGCTGGCGGCCGGCTCGGTTCCGTCGCTGACCCGGAACGTGAACGTGAAGCTCCGGGGCAGCAGTTCCTCGAGCTTTCCCAAGAAGTCGTATGGCATCGAGTTCCTCGACGAGAGCGACGCGGAGTCGGATGCGGGGATGCTCGGCATGCCGGAGGGTTCCGACTGGGCGCTGATCAGCTGCTATGATTTCGACCGGGCCTTCATGCGCAACGCATGGATCTACGAGATGAGCCGGCGGGCGGGGCGCTGGTCGCCGCGTACGCGGTTGGTGGAGGTTTATTTCAATCAGGATGGCGACACGCTGGAATATGGGGACTACCGCGGTGTCTACATCCTCTGCGAGACGATCCGCCGCGGCAGCGATCGCGTCGATATCGCCGGTCTGGAGCCGGGGGACGTGACCAGCCCGAATGTGACGGGCGGCTACATCTTCAAGGTGGATCGCAAGGACACCGATGAGTTCTCGTGGAGGACGACTAGGGCCCTGCCTCTTTCCGGCACCGGTGGCGATGGCCTGGTGATTTATCGTCCGAAGCTTCCCGATCTGCCGACGCAGCAGTCGTCGTATCTGGTAAACTACTTCCAGACCTTCGAGAACACCTTGTTCAATGAAGCGGCGGCCAGCTTCAGCAGCCGGAATTACCGCTCATACATCGACTCCGCTTCCTGGGCGGATCACAATATCTTCTGCTCGATGACGAAGAACGTCGATGCCCTTCGACTGAGCGCTTACATGTACAAGGATCGCGGCGGGGTGATGGTGGCGGGTCCACTGTGGGACTTCGACCGCTCGGCGAACTCCACGGATGCTCGTGACGACGTTACCACGACGTGGGTGGGCACCAGCGACGCAACGAACTACTTCACGTATGGGTGGTGGGAGAAGCTGTTTGCGGATGTCGAGTTCCGGCAGCTCTACGTGGACCGCTGGCAAGCGATGCGCCGTGGCTCGCTTTCCACCGCAAGTTTCCAAGCACTGCTCGATGGCTACCTTGCCGAGTTCAAGACGGCGGATGCGGAGAACCCGGCGATGCGGGATTACGCCAAGTGGTATGGTTCGGCGACCTCGAACAATATCACGACCGAGACCAACAACCTGAAGTCCTGGCTGGCGAGCCGTGCCGCGTGGATCGACTCGCTGTTCGCTGTGCCGCCGGTGATTGTGCGTCCGCCGAGCGTGGTGACGGCAGGCGATACGACGACGATCACAGTGCCTCCGGGTACGACGGTTTACTACACCGTCGATGGCAGCGATCCACGCGCGACCGGTGGCGGAACGTCTCCGACCGCCACTGCCTACAATGGCACGGCGATCCCGATTCCCGCGACGCGTTTGATCAAGGCACGCACTCTTCGCACGGGCAGCTTTGCCACGCCGGCGACCAACTGGAGCGGTCCGGTGGAGGCGCTTTATCTGGTGGATGAAGCTTACGCTGCCGCGTCCAACCTGCGGATCAGCGCGGTAAACTATCATCCGCTGGAGCCGACGGCGGCCGAGTCGGCGGCGCGTCCGGGGATTACCGGTAGTGACTTCGAATGGATCGAGCTCAAGAACGTCTCGGGCACACCGGTGAATCTGGACGGTGTGTCCTTGGCAGAGGGAGAACCGGTCGCAGCGGTGACGCTGGGGCCCTTCACGCTCGCACCCGGCGAACGGGCGCTGGTGGTGAAGGATCCGGCGGCCTTTGCCCTGCGCTATGGCAGTACGGCAGCGGCAAGGATTGCCGGACGATGGACGGGCGACGGGAGCATGAGCAATAGCGGTGAAGGAATCACCCTGCTCGACCGGGCTGGCCTAGCCATCGCGGTCTTCGAGTACGGTGATGGTGGCAGTTGGCCGGGTCGCGCCGACGGGTCGGGGAGTGCCTTGGAATACGTGGGTGCCGGATGGACCACGGTGGACTACGAGAACCCTGCAAACTGGAATTCCAGCAAGGCGGTTCATGGAAGTCCTGGCATCAATGTGGCCGGCGCGGCTTCGACGGTCGTGATCAACGAGATCCTCGCCAACCCCTCGTCGCCGCAGCTTGATCAGATCGAGCTCTTCAATGCCGGTGCGAGTCCGGTCAACATCGGGGGCTGGTATCTTAGCAATGCCGATGCCCTGACGGAGACGGACTACCGGCAGTACCGCATTCCGAATGGCACGATCATTCCTGCGGGTGGGTATCTCGTTTTCAGCGAGACGCAGTTCAATCCGAATGGCTCGTGGAATCCATCGCCCGGCACGCCCGGGGTCGGGGAGTTTTCGCTGGATGGCTATCGAGGTGGTTCGTTGTGGCTGATCTCGGCCGATCCGGTGAGCGGGAAGCTTTATAACTTCGAGCAGAAGGAGGACTTGACGCCGGTGTCGGCTGGGATTGCCTACGGTCGTTCGCCGAATGGCAGCGGTAGCTTGAAGCTGCTGGCGGTGTTCACGCCGGGGGCGGCGAACAGCGCGGCGCGAGTGGGGCCGGTGCAGGCGACTGAAATCCACTACTATCCATCCGGCACGACGCCGGAATTTGTTGAGCTTTCGAATACCGGCGCTGCCACCGAATCGCTGGATGGCTGGACGCTGCGTGGGGATGTGGATTTCGACTTTCCGGCGGGATTCACGATCGCCCCGGCTGAAGCGATTGTGATGGTGGCTTTCGATCCTGCGCTCCAGCCGAGCCTGGCCACGTCTTTCCGCAGCCAGTATGGGGTGGCTGCGGGTGTCCGGCTGATTGGTCCATGGTCGGCGGCCGATAGTCTCGGTGATACGGGTGGGACGGTGCGCCTGCGACGCAAGGTGGCAGCGCCGCCGGATGAGCCGGGCTTTATCGGTCTGATGATCGAGGATGAGGTGAACTACCTCGCGCAAGCGCCGTGGCCAACGACGGCGTCGGGCACCGGCTCATCGATCCGTCGGGTGAGTGTCCGCAAGGAAGGCAGTGATCCCACTGCATGGACGGCTGCGACGCCGGCTCCGGGTAGTGGTGTGCTCGGCTACTATGCGTGGCGTTTGGCGAATCTCGGTGCAGGACCTACCGGTGAACCAACAGCGGATCCGGATCGGGACGGACTCGCGAATTTCGTGGAGTATCTGATGGGCAGCAACCCTTCCTCACGGAACTCGCTGGCTTCCGGTATCGATGGCAGTGGCTTGAAGTTCGAGCTGAACTACACGCTGCGACGAGATCGTGATGACGGTGTGCTTTCAGCGACCCAATCGACGGACTTGAACGTGTGGGTGCCTGCGGCCAATGACGAGATGATCTCGACGGATGGCGTCACGGAACAACGTCGTGCATGGTTGCCGCTCGGAGGAAAGGGCTACCTCCGGCTTGAAGCGTCCGAAGTTCCCTAACCGGATTCACTCACCGCCGCGCTGCGATCACTCCGTAGCGCGGGCTGAAGACCCAGGCTAACAGGAACAGCACGCCGAGCAGCATCACGATGACCGGGCCGGGTGCCATGCCGAGCGGGCCGGAGAGTAGCACGCCGGCTGCGGCACCAATGGCACCGAGTGCGCCACCGCCCCAGAACAGGGCCGAGGTGCGGTCGGTGAGCAGGGAGACTGTGGCTGCCGGTGCGACGAGCATGCCGACGGAGAGGACGCAACCGACGGCTTGAAGCGAGGCGACGAGTGACAGGACCAGCAGGGCGAACATCAAGTACTGGATGAATCGTACGGGGACGCCTTGGGCTGCTGCCACGTTCGGCTCGAACATGGTCAGGAGCAGCGGACGCATGAGCAGATTCGCGACGATGAGGGTGAAGGCGCCGATGCCGAAGGCGACCCAGAGGTCGGCATTGCCCACGGCCATGATGTCGCCGAAGAGCCAGTGTTCGAGTTCCTGCCGGGTATCGAGCCGTGGTAGCAGCGCGACGCCGGCGGCGAAGGCGCTGGTGTAGATGACGGCCAATGCGGTTCCTTGCGCGACGCGATTGCCACGAGCCACCGCGACGGAGCCGAGGCCGACCATTAGCGATGCAAACAAGGCGCCGACGAAGGCGCTCAGCTGGGTCAGCGCGCCGGTGATCAGGATGCCGACGGTGATGCCGGGCAGCATGGTGTGCGAGAGGGCACTCACCGAGAGCGCATTCCGCCGCAGGATCACGATGCCGCTGAAGAAGCCATTCGTGAAGCCGATCAGCACGGCGGCGGCGAGGGCGCGCTGGTAAAAGGGATTGGAGAGAAGGTCCAAGGTGGGAAGAGATGGCAGATCGCGGATGCTAGATCGTAGATATTCTAGAGCGCGGAAGCGACGGCCGGTTGTTGGGTGGCGCGGTCTTCGTGGTCGCTGATGTGGCCGAAAGCGCGGTCGATGTTGGCTTCGCTCAAGGCTTCGGTGGCGGCGCCGAAGGCGAGCGGGCGGGTCTTTAGCAGCAGGGCTTCGTCGAAAAGCTTGGGTGCGGTGGCGAGGTCGTGGTGGGAAGCGATGACGAGGCGGCCTTCGTGCGAGAGCTTGGCCAACAGGTCACCGAGTTGGCGCGAGGCATTGCGGTCGAGACCGGTGAAGGGTTCGTCTAACAGGAGGACGTGGGCTTCCTGGGCGAGGGCCCGGGCCAGGAAGGTGCGTTGTTGTTGGCCGCCGGAGAGTTCGCGGATCTGGCGTTTCTGGAGATCGAGCAGATCGAGTGCGGCGAGTGCGGCATCGACGGCGGCATCGTCCTCGTCGCGGAAGCGCCGGAACATGCCGGTCTGCGGATAGCGGCCCATTTCGACAAGGCCGCGGACGGTGATAGGGAAGGACCAGTCGACCTCCTCGCGCTGGGGAAGGTAGGCGAATTCTCGGGACCAGCGTTTCACGGCGGAGCCGCGCCAGCGGATGCTGCCGCCGGTGCGTGGGACGAGGCCGGCGATGGCCTTGAGCAGCGTGCTCTTGCCGGCACCGTTCGGGCCGACGAGGGCGACGCGATTGCCACATGAGGTGGCGAATGAAACGCCATCGAGCGCGAGCGTGTCGCGGTAGTGGACGCGCAGCGAGTCGATCACCAGCTCGTGGTGATGCGCGTGGTGGGCGCAGCAGTCGTGGTGTTCGTGGCTCATGGTTCCCAGATATCGTCGATGTCGGCAGGTGCGCTGAAGACGTGCTCGCGGGTTGCCTGGCCGGGGATTTCCAGACGGAGCTGGGCGAAGCGGTGGCCGGCGGTGGTATCGGCCCACTCGACTTTGAGGAAGATGGTGGGCTGGTCCGAAGAGAGAGAGAGCTTGCCGGTCAGGGGACCGGCGGTGTTTTCGAAGGCGAGCGGTTCGCCACCTGCCTCAAGGCTCACCCGTTTGGCGGTGCCGGAAAGCAGCAGTTCGAAGGTGGCGAGGTTCGCTTTGAATGGCTCGGACTTCTCGACGGGCGGCGGAGCGGTCACCTGCGGCGTCGCGGGCGCGGTGAGGCGGGCCAGCCCGATGCCTGCCAGCAGCAGGACGGCTAGAACTACCAGAGTTCGCATCAGGGGTGAGCCACGCATCGTCGCGGGAATCCTTCACGCGGAAAGGTCGCAGATGCAAGCGATTTGCGGTATGCGCTATTCTCCACAGGCGGCCAGCAGCGCTTCCACCTTCGCGAAATCCTTGATGCCGGGGCTTTCCTCGGCTCCGGAGGCGACGTCGAGGGCGGCGGGGCGGACGGCGGCGATGGCTGCGGCGACGTTGTCCGGGGTGATGCCGCCGGCGAGGATGACCGGGAGCCCCGGGTTTTCCTCCACGAAGCGGCGGGCCAAGGTCCAGTCGATGGTCTCGCCGGTGCCGCCGTAGACGCCGGGTGCGTGGGCATCGAGGAGGATGCTGTCGGCTTGGAATTCATGGGCGCGCTGGAGGTCCGCCAGGGCGCGGACGCCGAGGGCCTTGATCACGGGGATGCCGGCTTCCTTGAGGCGGACGACGTCATCGGGCGTCTCGTCGCCGTGGAGCTGGACCACGTCGATGAGGCCTTCGCGGACGAGCTTGGCGGGCAGCTTGAGATCAGCATTCACGAAGACGCCGACGCGGAGGATGCGGCCTTCGAACTCCTTGAGGAATCCGGCGCGTTCCGGGGCGAGGTAGCGCTTCGAGTGTGGCCAGAAGTTGGCACCGAGGGCGTCCACGCCGAGCTCCACCAACCGCAGGGCGTCGTCGGCGAGGGTCACGCCGCAGATTTTCAGCGAAGTCGGGGATGGGGAGAGGAAGCGGTCCGGGCTCACGCCGGGAGTGTGGCGCGGGATGGCGCGCTGCCAAGCTAGTCCTTCGGGTAGATCTCGGCATTCGAGGCTTGGAACTCGGCTTTCAGGCGGACGTTGAGTGTGGAGAGGTCGACGAGCTTGAAGCCGGTGAATTTCCAAGCGCCGTCGTGGCCATCGTGGCCGATGCCGGCGAGGAGGTGGACGGCATTGTCGGTGATCTTCAGGGTTTCGACCTTCGGCTCGAAGTAGAAGGTCCGCAGTGTGCTGTCCCAGGCGTTGTCCTCAATGAGCTTGGGATCGAGGTAGAAGACGTCGCCGGTGGGCTCGTGGACGATGCGGAGGTCAGGATAGCCGCTGCGCTGGGCCTTGCCTAGGCGGTTCGGCGGGACGCCGCAGGAGAGGTCGGGCTCGGCATCGAGGCTAGCGTGGAGGGCGTCCTCGAAGAAGCGGGAGGCTTCGTTGATGCGGCGGAGCGAGCGGAGAGGAGAGTTTTCGGCGTTGAGGGATTCGATGGCCTTGGCGAGGGCGGCTTCGATGGCTGCCTTGGCGCGGCGATGGCTGTCGCGTTCGCCGAGCGGGATGACTTTCTTTCCGGAGGTGGCTTCGGCGACGGTGGCGAAGGAGAAGATGCGGTGGTCGAGGTTTTCGTGGAGGAGTTGTTGGATAAGTCCGGCGTCGGTGGCGGATGCGGATGGAGGTGTGGTTTGGGTAGCGGAGTTCCGTCCCATTTTCCAAAAGCTGCCTGCGACGAGCACGAGCAGGATTGCTTCTGTTCCCAACCACTTCCACTTCATGAGTGGGTTTATTTGGAGAGGGTGGCTTTTTGGCAAGTCCGCCCTGTGCGCGGGCAGGACTCCAGTAATCCAGTATGTATAGATACTGGAATTACTGGAGTTCACCGGGTGACAGGATGTCGGGCGGAATTTGATTAAAGCGGGGAACACCGTAGGGTCCTGCGAGACATCTAGGTGGGCTTTCGTCCACAACCCAGAAACCCGAAACACGCCTCTCATCCGCCCTTGGCGCGGGTGAGGAAATCTCCGGCCATGCGATCTCTCCGCTTTCTTGTTCGTTCTCTCCTGCTCGTTTCGTTGGCGGTCTTGCTGCCGTCCGCGGGCCGGGCTTTCACGTTGGATTTCCAGCTCTCGCAGAATGCGGATTTGGAGCAGGGCGCTGCGCCGGGTGGGAATGATCTGGGGACGACGACCAAGACCCGCACGGGGATTGCGACGCCGGATGGTGCGACGATCGATTTCACGGTGGTTTCGGCACCGGGCAATTTGAACTCGGCGGATGTGGGGATCGGGGTGATGGGTGGGACTTCGGACCGGATGGGGACCGGGGAGTCGGTGACTTTTACCTTCAGCCGGAAGGTGGTCCTGAATGGCTACACATTGAACATGTTCAACGGCACGGACAACTCGACATGGCAGACGACCACGTCGGGGGCCGCGCAGACTTCCACTTCGGCGAGCGTCACGGGGCTCAATGCGGTGATCGAGCCGGGGGAAGCGCTGACGTTTTCCTCGACTGCGGGTGATGGCATCCGGCTGGGCACGCTGGTGCTGACGGTGCCGGTGCTGCTGGACTTCCAGCTGGCGAAGAATGCGGATCTTGAATCCGGCTCGGGTCCGGGGGCGACCGATCTGGGCGTGACGACGCGGACCCGCAGCGGGATACCGGCGGGTGATGGAAGCTTTATCAGCTATACCGCGGTCTCGGCTCCGGGGACTCTCAACTCGGCGGACAACGGGATTGGTGTGACCGGTGGCACCGGGGTTGCCCGCTTGGGCATCGGAGAGTCGGTGACCTTTAGTTTCAACCGGCCGGTGACGGTCCATGGGTATACGCTGAATGAACTTGGTGGCACGGATAACTCGACTTGGCTTTCGCCTACTTCCGGTGGGACTCAGACGGCTACGACGGCGGTGGTGAAGGGGCTATCGCTGCCGCTGCAGACGGGCGAGACTCTAACCATTTCCAGCACGGCGGGGGATGGGGTTCGGATTGCGACGCTCACGCTCACCGTGCCGCCGCTGCCGGTGACACCGGATGACCGGTATCAGGTGCTTCATGACAGCACCGCCAATTCGCTGGATCTGCTGCGTAATGATGGTTCGGGTGTTGCGTTGGTTTCGCTCACGCAGCCTTCCCATGGCACTGCATCGATCAGCGGGAGCAATGTGCTCTACACACCTGCGCCGGGCTACACGGGGCAAGACACGTTTACCTATACGACGAATGCCGCCAGCGGCGGGAACACTTGGACCGTGACCGTCAGCGTGCGGGCTTATCCGAATTTCGTGATGGTGCTCGCGGATGACCAGGGGTGGACGGGGACCTCGGTGCCGATGGATCGCAATCGCTCGGATACGAAGAGCGACTACTACAAGACGCCGAATATCGAGACATTCGCGGCGCAGGGGATGCGCTTTCCGCGTGGCTACTCGGCGCATCCGAATTGCTCGCCGTCCCGCTATGCGCTTCTAACAGGCAAGACGCTGGCGCGTTTGAAGATGACGGATATCGTCGGCCGCAGCAACGCGCAGGTCTCCGGGCAATACAAGCTGATCACGCCGGGGAAGGCGACGGATGCGATCCAGGCGACGATGACGACGACGCCGGAGCTTTTGAAATCCATCGCGGGGGCCGGCTACTCGGCGGCGCACTTTGGCAAGTGGCATCTCAATGGCGGTGGTCCGGCTTCGCATGGATTTGACGCGGATGCGAACGACGGGGCGACGGGTAACGGAGAAGGGGATACCGGGACCGAGCCGATCAACAGTGATGCGAAGCGCAGCTACTCGATCACGGATCGCGCGCTGGCTTATCTGGATAGCCGTGTGGGTGGTGGCACGCCTTTCTACCTGCAGGTTTCGCACTATGCGGTGCATGAGGCGATCCAGTGCACGCAGGCTTCGTATGATGCCTTCGCGGGTGTGACGCCGGGCGTGCGCCACAACAATCGCTACTATGCGGCGATGACGCGCGACCTGGATCTCAATGTTGGTCGTGTCCTTGCGCGGCTGGATGAACTGGGAATTCGCAATAGCACCTACATCATCTATCAGGCGGACAACGGCGCGCCGCAGAACATGTCGGACAATACGCCCTTGCGTGGCTACAAGCCGGAGCTTTGGGAGGGTGGGATCCGGGTGCCGACGTTCGTTCGTGGTCCGGGGGTGAAGGCGGATTCGCAGTGTGATCAGCCGGTGAGCGGGATCGATTGGCTGCCGACGATTTGGGAATGGGCGACGGGTTCGCAGGTGGGATTGCCGGCGCAGGTGGATGGGGGAAGCGTGGTGGCCACGATTCGTGATGCTTCGCTGGCGACGCCGGTGAGCACGCCGATTCACCGGGATGGCGCGATGATCGTCCATTCACCGCATTACATCGGTCCGATGCCGTGGCCGAATGATTGGCAGGATACGCCAAAGGACATGCGGCCACGATCGGCGATCATTGCGGGGGGCTACAAGCTGGTGGCCAACTACGAGAAGGGGTCGCTGGAGCTGTATGACCTGGCGAATGAGGCCGGCGAGATTACGAATCTCAGTGAGAGCCAGCGTGCGGTCCGTTGGCAATTGTGGGTGCGCTTGCGGGACTATTTGAAGCAGGTGAGTGCGCAGATGCCGACGCTGGATCCGAGCTATCCCGGGACTTCGCAGGGGGATTTTGTCCTACCCGCTGCGACGGGTCCGCTAGGGGATGCGGATTCGGATGGGCTGGATGATGCGTGGGAGTTCCGCGAGCTGCTGACCTACACCTTCGATGGGAATGACGATGAGGATCAGGATGGGGTCAGCAATGCTGCGGAGCTTGCGCAGGGGACAGATCCGCTGATTCCGAATGCGCTGGCGATCACGTCATTGAGCCAGCCTTCGGCGAACCAGTTGAAGCTGGTTTGGAATGCGACCCCGGGTGCGAGCTTCGTGGTGGAGTCTTCGACGAATCTGGTCGATTGGAGCCCGGTTCAGAACGTCACGGCGGGGGAAGGGCATAGCGCCGAGTATATCGCGACCGTGGGGCCGGATCATGAGTTCTTCCGGGTTCGTCGTCTCTGAGGCTAACCGATGCGAATGGCTTTCTCTAACATGGCCTCGGCGATCTCGAAATCGACGGCGGTGCGGGCGTGGATGCGGCAGAGGGGATGGCCCTGGTGGATGTGCTCGCCGCATTTGACGAAGTGATCGAAGCCGACGGCGTGATCGACGCCATCGGTGGCGCGGGCTCGGCCGGCGCCGAGTTGGAGGGCGGCTTGGCCGACGAGGCCGGCATCGACGGAGAGGACGGTGCCAGTGTCCGGAGCGGGGAAGTCACGGATGAGCGGGGCGTGATGGATTTTCGCGAGATTCGGCAGGTCGGCGGGATTGCCGCCGTGAGCGGCGACGATTTCGTCGAACTTCTTGCGGGCAGTGCCGTCGTCTAACAGGCCCTCCAGTTCCTTGCGGGAGACGGGGGAGATTTTTTCGGATAGATCGAGGACGAGCTTGCGCAGGTCGGCAGGGCCGCGGCCTTCGAGGCATTCGATGGACTCGATGACTTCGAGTGAATTGCCTACGGCGCGGCCGAGGGGTTCGCTCATGGGATTGAGGATGGCGTGGACTTCGACGCCCATTTCCTTGCCGACGGCGATCATGGAGTCGGCGAGCACGCGGGCATCGTGCTCGGTCTTCATGAAGGCACCGGTGCCGAACTTCACATCGAGCACGAGCGAGTCGAGCGACTCGGCGAGCTTCTTCGACATGATAGAGGCAGTGATGAGCGGGATGGAGGGGACGGTGCCGGTGACGTCGCGGAGGGAGTAGAGCTTCTTATCGGCCGGGCAGAAGCGGTCGGTCTGGCCCATCATGACGACGCCGATTTTTTCTAACAGATCCTGCGCTTCCGGGATGGAGATGCCGACCTTGAAGCCGGGGATGGCTTCCAGTTTATCCAGGGTGCCGCCGGTGATGCCGAGGCCTCGGCCAGAGACCATGGGGACCCAGACGCCGGTGCAGGCGACGAGGGGCGCGAGGATGAGCGAGACCTTGTCGCCGATGCCGCCGGTGGAGTGCTTGTCGACGACCCGTGGATGGGCATCGCGGTGGTGAAAGACGTCGCCGCTCTCCAGCATGGCCCGGGTGAGGGCGGCGGTCTCCACGGCGTCCATGCCGCGGAAGAAGACGGCCATGGCGAAGGCGGACATCTGGTAGTCCGGGATCTCGCCGCTGGTGTAGCCTTCGATCAGCTTGCGGATTTCCGCGGGATCGAGCGTCTCGCCTTCGCGCTTGCGGGCGATGAGGGTGGGGACGTGGAGTTTCATGGGATGGGGGCGGTGTTTTCGCGGAGCCAAGCGGCGAATTCCTCTTCGGTCACTTCTCCGGATGCGAGCGAGAGATAGTAGGGATACTTTTCTTCTTCGCTGGCGGTTGGGATGAGGCCGTTGCGGATGAGGAAGGTTTCACAGGCGACGGCTGCGGCGCGTTTATTGCCATCGAGGAAGGGATGATTTTTCGCGAGGCCGAAGGCGTAGGCGGCGGCAAGCTCACAAAGGTCGGGCTTGGGCTGGGCGTAGCTCCACTTGTCCAAGGGGCGATTGAGCGCGGACTCGAGCATGCTTTCATCGCGCACGCCCGGCTTGCCGCCGTGCTCGGCGAGCTGGCGGGCATGCATCCGATGGACGAATTCCAGACGGAGCCAGACCGGTTCCTTCGAGGTCATTGGGCCAGCTTCCGGAGAAGGTTGCGGTTCTCGCGCATGACCTTTTCCGCGATCTCCATCTGGCGCTCGACCTCGTCATCGTGCGGGGAGATTTCGAAGCCGTTCGGCGTCTCCGTGAGGAACAGGGTGTCGCCCTTTTCGACCCGTAGTTTTTCGAGGACTTCCTTTGGCAGGATGACTCCGGCCGAGTTGCCGATGCTGGTAATCTTCAATTTCGCGGTCATGGCGGCACGTTATAACAAATGTTCTACGTGTCCAGCCGCTTGTAGGGTCAGTAGCGGGTGAGGCCTGCCGGGAAGATCATGTTCAGGAGCAAGGTCAGGAAGAAATTAACGATCAGGATTGCCAAGGCCGAGTAGACCATGGCGCGGGTGGTCGAGCGGCCGACGCCGACGGCTCCGCCGCTGGCTCGGAGGCCCTGATGGCAGGAAATGGCGACGATCAGCAGGCCGAAGACGAGGCCCTTGATGAGGGAGATCGAGACGTCGGTGAGGTCCGTGTGCTTGGTCATCTGGCTCATCCAGTAGGCTGGATTCACATTGAACGGACCGGTGCCGACGATGACGGATGCGCCGATCCCGAGTGCCGCCGATTCGCCGATCAGCAGGGGGATGGCGAGCACCATGGCGATGACGCGTGGGGTGACGAGATAGTCCACGGGATGCACGCCCATGGAGCGGAGGGCATCGACTTGCTCGGTGACCTGCATGGTGCCGATTTCCGCGGCCATGGCGGCACCGACCCGGCCGGCGAGCATGAGGGCGGTGACGGAGGGGCCGAGCTCGCGGAGCATGGCCACGCTGACCAGGGCGCCGGCCCCGGTTTCCATGTTCAGGACGCTGAATTGGAAGAGCGATTGCGCCGCCAGCACGGCTCCGGTGAAGGCCCCGGTGACCATGACGACCGGCTGGGAGCGATAGCCAATCTCGACGATCTGCTGCATCACGATGCGCCAGCGGATCTTCCCCTTCACGAAGGACTCCGAGATTCCGCTGACGAGGATCGAGACTTCCCCGAGATAGCGGAGAAAGCCCGTCACCAAGCCGCCGAGGAACTGCAGGAACGCCACGACGGTGAGGCTAACGGGGCGAACTGCCACTTGGCCAGCGCGACGGTGAAATCCGTGGCTTTGGGAAAAATGACAGATCCGGATTTTTAGACTGCAATTTGCTGAAACCACCCGGCGTAGTGGCCGGATCATGAGCAACGGCGACGACAAGGCGGCGGTGGAAAAACTCCACGCGACCTACCGGCAGATGAAAAGCGAGCTGGGACGCGTGATCGTTGGCCAAGAGCAGGTTGTGGAGCAGGCGCTGATGGCGATCTTCTGCCGGGGGCATGCGCTGCTGGTGGGGGTGCCCGGCTTGGCCAAGACCCTGCTGGTCTCGACGCTGTCGCGGGCGCTCGATCTCGGCTTCAAGCGGATCCAATTCACGCCCGACCTGATGCCGGCGGACATCACCGGCACGGATGTGCTGGAGGTGGATCCGGAGACCGGTCGCCGGGGCTTCCGCTTCGTCCACGGGCCGATCTTCACGAATCTGGTGCTGGCAGACGAAATCAACCGGACTCCGCCGAAGACGCAGGCGGCCTTGTTAGAAGCGATGCAGGAGCATCATGTGACGGTGGGCGAGCACACGCTGAACCTGCCGAAGCCTTTCTTCGTCCTCGCGACGCAGAATCCGATCGAGCAGGAGGGAACCTATCCCTTGCCCGAGGCGCAGCTCGATCGCTTCCTTTTCAACATTCTCGTCGACTATCCCAGTGAGGAAGAGGAGCGGGAGATTATCCGGCGCGTGACGAGTCCGAGCGACAACGAGATCACGCCGCTGATGAACGCGGAGGAGATCATCCACCTCCAGCAAGTGGTGAAGCGGGTGCCGGTGGGAGATCATGTGATCGACTTCGCTGCCAAGCTCGCGCGGGCGACGCGACCGAAGGATGCTTCGGCGCCGGACTTCGTGAAGGAGATGGTGGGCTGGGGAGCGGGTCCTCGCGCGGGGATCAGCTTGATTTCCGCGGCGAAGGCCCATGCTGTGCTGCGGGGGCGCTTCCACGCCACGACCGGGGATGTGGCTGCGATTGCCACGCCGGTGCTGAGGCATCGGGTGCTGACCACCTTCAATGCGGAGGCGGCGGGGGTGACCAGCGATGATGTGATCCAGCGGCTGGTGAAGCACCTGGCTCCGCGTGAGGAATTGGTGGTGTAAGGTCTGCTGGCCGATTCTTCATGAGTGACTCGCTGAAGCTTCCCGACTGCATGCGCCTGCTCCCTGCGGAGACGATGGGCGTGATGAAGCGCCTGGAGTGGTATGCCCGCCGACGGATGCAGGGGACTCTAACAGGCCGTCACAGCTCGCCGGACAAGGGGTTCTCGGTTGAGTTCGCCGAGCACCGCGAGTATGTGCCGGGGGATGATCCGAAGGATCTCGACTGGCGGGTGATGGCGAAGAGCGACCGGAATGTGATCCGGCAGTACATCGAGGAGACCAACCTCCGTGCGACGCTGGCGGTCGATGTCTCCGGATCGATGAAATACACGGGCGATCATGCCGCGAAGGTGGGGGAGACGGCGCTGTCCAAACTGGAATATGCCAAGCATCTGGCGGCTGCACTGGCCTATCTGTTCGTGAAACAAGGTGATGCCGCGGGGCTGGTTACTTTCGACAAGGAGGTCCGCAGTTTCATGCGGGCTGGCAGCCGACCGAGCCAGGTGCGGCGCATCCTGGAGGATCTCCATGCCGCCGAGGCGGGTGCCGACACGGATGTGGGCGGGGTGCTTCACGGCGTGGCCGAACGTATTCCGAGGCGTGGGCTGGTGATCGTGATCAGCGACCTTTTCGACGATCCGGCGAAGATCATCGAGGCGCTCCATCACTTCGATTTCCGGCAGCATGAGCTGGTGATTTTCCACCTGATGGCGGAGGAGGAGTTGACGTTTCCCTTCAAGAACTTCCAGAGGTTCCGGGATCTGGAAGGGGTGGAGGCGATGCTGCGGATCGACCCGCAGGCGGTGAGGGCGGCTTATTTGGAGAAGATCCGCGACTTTGTGAAACGGATCGATGCCGCGTGTGGAAAGCTAAGGGCTGACTACGTGGCGGTGAACACGAATACTCCGCTGCGGGATACCCTGCTGCGCTATCTGGGAGGGCGGAAATAGGAGATGCTGTTCCTGAATCCATGGCTCTTGGCTGGTCTGGTGGCGGTGGCGATTCCCATCATCATCCATCTGGTCCGGCGTCAGGCGGCGAAGCCGATTGAGTGGGGGGCGATGCGGTTCCTTTTTGACACGGTGGCGATGCGGCGCCGCAAGATGGAGTGGGAAGATCTGCTGCTGATGGCGGCGCGGTGCCTTTTGTTAGGGTTGGTGGCGCTTGCGATTGCGCGGCCCTTCGTGCCGCCGGATTCGAGTGTGCCGTGGTTGTTCGTGCTGCCGGCGGTGCTGGTCGGGATTGCCTTGTTAGGGGCGTCGTTCGTTCTCAGCGGAAAGGCGAAGTGGATCCTCCGCATCTCCTCGCTGGTTTTGATTTTCGCCGCCGCGGGACTTGTCCTGCTTGAGCGCACGTTGAATTTGAAGCGCTTCGAGGCGAGTGGGCGCCGCGATGTCGCGCTGATCATCGACGCCTCGTCATCGATGGACCTGTCGATGGATGGGAAGACCGTCTTCACCAGGGCGGTGGAGGAGGCGAAGCAGCTGGTGAAGGAAGCACCGCGCGGGACGGCATTTCTGGTAGTGCTGGGTGGTCCGGCTCCCGAGGCGAAGACGGCGGCTCCGCTGACGCATCGGGCGGATGTGCTTGGGGTGCTGGATTCGCTCAAGCCGATCGGCGGGACCTTCCGTGCGCATGAGGCTCTCGGTGTCGCAACGCTGGGGCTGGCGCAGGGGACGAATGCCTCGAAGGAGATCGTGGTTTTCACCGATGCGCAGCGGGCCGGGTGGCGCTTTGACAATCCAAATGCGTGGGATGGCCTGGGCGAGGCGTGGAAGGCGATGCCGGCGAAGCCGAAGCTGGTGCTGCGGGATTTCGGCGTTCCTAACAGCCTGCGCAACGTTTCCATCGCGAGCATCGAGCCTTCGCGCCGGATCGTCGGCACGGATCGCGAGGTGATCCTGCGGGTGACGGTGGAGAATACCGGCACCGAAGCGGTCACTCCGGGACCGGTGAGCATGGAGATCGGCGGGGCGAAGACGGGGGAGAAGCCGGTGGGGCTATTAGTCGCCGGGCAGAAGGAAACCGTGGAGTTCCGGCATCGCTTCGCGAAGGCCGGGCCGCAGGCTGTGGTCGCTCGCATTGATGGCCGCGATGATCTGGCTTCCGATGACAAGGCGGAGCGGGTCGTTTTGGTCAGGGGGAACTTGCCGGTGCTGCTTGTGGATGGAAATCCGGCGGGGTCGTTTTTCGAGCGTGCGGCTGGCTACTCGGCCCTTGCCCTGGCGCCGTCGCCTGACCTACGGCGTGGCAAGACGGCGGGTGACGCTTATCTGATGGATCCGGAGGTGGTTCCTGCGCCGGAGCTGAAGGAAGAGGATCTGGAGGGGCGGGCGGTGATCGTGCTTGCCGATGTGCCGCGCTTGCCGGAGCGGCTGGCTTCGAAGATTTCCGCGAAGGTTGCCGATGGCGCGGGCTTGTTCGTGATCGCCGGTCCCCGTGCCGAGGCCGCATTCTACAATCAATGGACTGCCGGGGATGGGCCGCTGCTGGCGATGGCGCTCGGGGATGTGGCCGTGGATCCGGAAGGCACGTCGCCTGCGCCTGCCACCTTCCTTCACGAAGCGGTCGCGCTTTTCAAAGACGAGAAGAACTCCGATCTGGCCACCGCCAAGGTGAAGCAGTGGCGCAAGACGGGCGAGCCGACCGGCGGGGTGCAGGCCGCGGCCTTCCTCAATGGGGATCCTTTCCTCGCGGCGAAGAACTACGGGAATGGTCGTACTTTGCTCGCCACGTGTGCTTTCGATGCGCGGTCGGGGAATCTGCCGGCGCTGCGCGGGTTCGTGCCATTGCTGCACGAGCTGGTCGCCTGGACTGCGGGGAGCGGGACCGAATTGAACGTGGAGGCGGCGTGGAGCCCATCGGTCGCGCTGCATGGTTCAAGCGGGGGGCTGACGGCCAGCTATTGGCCGAATCGCGAATGGAAGGGGAAGCCGAAGTTCGTCCGCACCGATCCTGCCATCGACTTCCGCTGGGGTGACAAGCAGCCCGACAAGCGGCTGCCGGCGGACCGCTTCTCGATCGAATGGCGGGGCCAGTTGGTCCCACCGGTGAGCGGGGAATATGAACTGACCGCCGAGGCGGATGATGTGATCCAAGTCCGGATCGGTGACGGCAAGACCTTTGAGACGGGCTGGGGTCGGAAGGAACTTGGCAAGATCACGCTGGAGCAGGGGAAGGCCATTCCTTTCCTGGCGACGTACTATGAGGAAGGGGGCGATGCCTATGCCCGGCTCTACTGGACGCCGCCGGGCGGGATGCGCCAGATCATTCCCACGCACGCCTTCCGGCCGGAAAAGGTCCGTGAAACCGGTGCGCCGTTGCGGGTGATGGATCCGACCGGTTTGCCGCGTCAGGCGGTGTTGCGTCCTGCGCGGGTGGGGCGTGAGCTGGCGATCGACGGGGCGGCGGTGCCGGGGATCTATCAGGTCACGCCGGACGAAGAGCTGCAGGCGCTGCTGAATCTTCCTGCCGGGGCTGCGATGCCGGTGGCTGTGATCCGCGATGCGGGGGAGAGCCAATTCGAGCCGCGCACGCTTGATGATCTCGCGATGATCCGCAAGCACTCCGATCTGCTGCTGCCGACCTCGGTCGGTGACATCGTGGGGGTGCTGCAGGGGAAGGGCTTCGGCCGGGAGATCTGGAAGGTGCTGGCGGTAGCGGGTTTCGTGCTGTTCCTGTTGGAAAGCGTGCTGGCCCGGTGGGTTTCCCGGAACCGGCGCACGGCTGAGGATGTCCGCGTGGATTTCGGGCAGGATGCGGTGTGGGGTCGGCGTTGAAGCGTTCTTCCCGGTAGGGGGCCAGTGAAGGCACTTGGCACCTTTGGCCGGGATCTCCATCCTTCCTCGCATGCGGAAATGGTGGCTTCACCTCATGCTCCTCGCGGCGGTCGCCGTCGCGGCGCTGGGGATCACGCGGTTGAGATTCGACACGGATATCCTTTCGATGCTTCCCGGCGAACTGCCGGAGGTGAAGGGGCTGAAGGCGCACCATCAGGCCTTTGCGCGGCAGGATGAAGCGATCCTGCTGCTAGAGAAGGAGGATGGAGTTGAGGATGACGAAGGGCACACGCCGGCCAAGCTGGCGGAGTCGCTCGCGGCCCAGTTGGAGAAGGACGGGGTGGTGAAGCGCGCGCGCTGGCAGCCGCAGTGGACGGCGGATCCGCAGGGGTTATCGGAGCTGCTCGGCTACCTTTGGCTGAATGCCGATCCGGCTGAGGTGCGTGCGCTGGCCGACCGGCTCTCGCCGGGCAAATCGCAGGCGACGCTTGATGCGGCGCTGGAGGAGCTCGCGACGTCGCTTTCCGGGCAGGATCTGGCGATGCTGGCGCATGATCCGTTTGGCTTTCTCGCGCATCCTGCGGTGGCGGATGTGCTGGGTTCATCTGGCGGAGGAGGTGGTGGTGCGACTTTCTCAAGTGGGGATGGCACGGCGCATCTGATGTTCCTGGACGCGCCGAAGGATGTGCCCGGCTATCGTGAGGCGGGGGCTTGGCTGGACTCGGTCCGCGCCTCGATTGCGAAGTGGCACGCTTCGTCTCAAACGAAGACGCGGATTTCGATCACCGGTGAGCCGGCGTTCTCCTCGGAGATTGGGATGGCGATGGAGAAGGATATGAGTGGGTCGATCGGGCTGACGCTGACGCTGATCGCGCTCTTGTTCTGGTGGATGCAGCGGCGGTTGATGTTGCTGCACGGATTGGTCATCACTCTGTGCCTGGTGTTTGCGGTCGCGCTGGGAGTTGCCGGGTGGGTTTATGGCGAGCTTTCGATCATGGCGCTGGCTTCGGCGGAAATCCTGATTGGTCTCGCCACTGACTACGGGCTCGTCATTTGCCAAGAGGCGAAGGTGGCCGGGCATGATGAGAAGAAGCTTCTTCATGCGAGCGGAAAGCCGGTGCTGTGCGGGGCGCTTACGACTGCGATCGTTTTCTCTGCGCTCAATCTCGGTGGCTTGCCGGGGATGGCGCAGCTTGGCTCGATCGTTGGTTGGGGGTTGCTGGCTGCGGGTGTGCTGATGATCGTTTTCTATCTGCCGTGGGTCGCGAAATACGGGGTCGATCGCGCGCCGGCGGAGGATGAGGCCAAGTGGATTCCCCGCCGCCGGAAGTCCTGGATGCTGACTGTGGCCATCAGCGCTCTGGCCCTGGGTGTCCTCGCATGGAAGGGGATGCCGGGCGTGGAGTTCGACTCCAAGATCATGCGCCCGCGGAATAGTACGGCGATGGAGGGCTTCGAGCGGATGCGGGAGAAATTCCCGGACAAGGATCCGCGGTTACTCCGGGTCGTGGTTCAAGCACCCGACGATGCGACGATGCTTGCTCGTCTTGGTGAGGCGCAAGCGCGGTTCGCTGCCGCTGGCAAGGATGGGGTGCTGCTGGAATCCAGCCTGCCGGCCGCGTGGTGGCCGGATCCGGTGAAGCAGAAGGAGAATCGTCCTGTGCTGCTGGCGATCGCCCGTGATGCGCCGCGGCTGCTGGCGGCTGCCGATGCCACCGGCTTCAGCGAGGAAGGGACTGCGCTGGGACGACAGATCCTCGGTGTCCTGGAGAAGGCGGAGCCGGGTTTCTATCCGACATCGCCTGCGGCGCGGGAGATCATGCGGCTTTTCCTGCAGCGCGATGAGAAGCAGGGCGGGGGGCTGGTGCTTGGATCGGTCTTGCCGGATCCATCGGTCGATCCGCTGACGCCTGGCTACCCGCGGCTGCGTGCGCTGAACTCGGAGGGCATCTGGCTGAGTGGCTGGAGTCTTTTCAAGCCTGCGATCGCAGGGCTGGTGAAGGATGACATGACCCGGATGCTGCTGCCGATGGGAGTGCTGCTGTTGGCCATGATGTTTATCATCTTCCGGAGGATCCGCGACGTCGCCTACGCGCTCTTCACGATGGTGGTGACCATTTTGGTGATGCTTGCCGCCATGACGGTGTTCGGGCTGAAGTGGAACTTTGTGAACCTGATGGCCACGCCGCTGCTGTTAGGCACCGGGATCGACTACGCGATCCACGTGACCCTGACGCTCAAGCGGACTGGGATGTGCTACAAGGAACTGTGGAATGGCACGGGCAAGGCCTTGCTCTTCTGCGGTGTGTCCAACGTCATCGGCTTCGGCTCGCTGATCTTTTCCGCGAGCGATGCGCTGGTGAGTCTGGGGCAAGTTGCGGTGATTGGCATCGTGCTCTCGATGGCCTTTTCGCTGTTCCTGTTGCCGGGGTGGCATTCCCGGGGTGCGCGGCTATAGAATGTTAGAGATCGACTACTCAGGAAATGATTGACTGTTTTATCGGGAACATAGAAATGATCTTCAGTTGAACAATTGTATGAATCATAAGTTTTCCCTCCCCGTTGTTGCCTTGGCGGGAATTGCGATGCCGGTGCTTTCCGCCATGACGCTTCCGGTTTCGGAAGATACCTCCACCTCCTCAAACAAGAAGCAGGCTGAAATGAAGCTGCTCACTCCGGCCGCGGGAGTTGGATCTTCGCTTGGAGTCACCAGCACCCGGACAGCGTTCCTGCGCTTCGATGCGGGGTCTCTCGCGGACACTCTTCCTTCCTCCGAGGTGTCCAGTGCCGTGCTGATGGTGTATTTACCCACGGTAACTGAAGCGGGTGATCTCTCCCTTCACGCAGTTACGCAGGATTGGACTGAATCGGTGACAGGAAATGTGGCTCAGCCTGCTTTTGCTGATACGTCCCTTGCCACGATCCCGTCCTCCTCGGTAGTCGCCAAACAATTCATCCTGATCGATGTGACGCAGCAGGTGAAAGCATGGCTTGGAACACCGGCCAGCGATTTCGGTTTCGCCCTGACCGCGACCG
This sequence comes from Luteolibacter sp. Y139, assembly GCF_038066715.1. Taxonomy (NCBI): domain Bacteria; kingdom Pseudomonadati; phylum Verrucomicrobiota; class Verrucomicrobiia; order Verrucomicrobiales; family Verrucomicrobiaceae; genus Neoluteolibacter; species Neoluteolibacter soli. Next base: position 213,233 of record NZ_JBBUKT010000002.1, read on the forward strand.
GCACCACGAGAGTCCAATTCGCCTCAAAGGAAGGGGCCTCCCTGGGTTATCCGGCGTTCCTGCAAATCGAGAGGAGCCGCGTGATCGGCAACGAGCAGCTCGGCTCGGAACTCGACGCGGCCAAGATCGGTGATGGAAGCGTGGACAATGACGAACTGGCCGCTCTCGACGGTGTCACTTCGACGCTCCAGCCGCAGATCAACGGTCTGGGAGCGAGCATCACGGGGCTTCAGAACAATCTGGCAGGTAAAGTCAGTAAGGCGGGCGATACCATGACCGGAGCGCTTGTACTGCCCGCAAATGGTCTGACGGTGGGCGGGAACCAGCTTGCAGTGGCGGATGGAAAGGTGGGAATCGGAACGAATTCGCCATCTGCTCCGCTAGAGGTGCGGGGCAGCATCAGGCTGGGAACCACTGGCAACCTTCTTGCCCCCGGCGGAGAAGAAAACCTTCGCATCGTCCGGGGCTCTTACACCTTCCTGAATGGAGTTTTGAGCTTGTCGGGCGGGAGCGGATTTTCGGTCGTGAAGTCGGGCAGTGATGTTGCCCTTACTTTCACGACGGCATTCTCGGCTCCGCCGACCATCACCTGTTCGCAGGAAGTACTGCCCCCTAACAACACCATCGTGTCCAGCGCACTTCTAAACGTCACAGGGTCCGGAGTGACTTTCGGAAGCGCGGCCTCTTGGTCCGGAATCACGTGGCATTTCGTCGCGATTGGTCCTCGCTAAGGCAGTTGGCCGTTTGGATGCCCGAGACGGGAATGCCTTGTGATGGCCATGGAGAGGCATTACTCCCATTGCCTATGAGTTCCTTCCTCAATCAATTCCCGACGACGGACCCTGGTGGCATTCTGGAGCTTCGGGACCGCCAGTTTGCGGCGGAGCTGATGGCCACGGCCTTGCTGCATTTCGATCTGTTCACGTGGCTGGAGGCGAATCCGGGTGCGTCCACGAGCGAGATTTCGGAGAAGCTCGGGATCAAGGAGCGGCCTGCGGATGTGATGCTGACGCTGTGTCAGGCGTATGGGCTGGTGGCTGGTCATCCGGAGGCGGTGCGTCTTACCGCGATGGGACGTGAGCATTTGGTGAAGGAGTCGCCGTGGTTTCTGGGGCCTTACTTCGTGCCAGTGCGGGACACGCCGGTGGTGCGGGGATTTCTCGATGTGCTGAAGACCGGCAAGCCGGGGAATTGGCAGGCGAAGAGCGATGGGAAGGATTGGCACCAGTCGATGCTGGATCCGGAGTTTGCCCGTGAGTTTACCGCGCTGATGAACTCCCGCGGGTTGGTCTTCGGGCAGGGGCTGGCGAGGGGGCTGGCTCCGCTGTTAGGCGAGCGGCGGACGTTGCTGGATGTGGCGGGTGGTTCCGGGATTTATTCATCGACACTCGTGGCGTATCATCCGCAATTGCAGGCGACGGTGTTGGAGCAAGCGCCGGTGGATGCGATCACGAGAGCAGAGATTGCACGTCACGGGCTTGAGGGCAGGGTGGAGGTGGTCACGGCGGACATGTTTGCGGACGCATGGCCGGAGGTGGACATTATCCTGCTCTCGAATGTGCTGCATGATTGGGATTTTCCCGAGGTGCGCCGGTTGTTGGAGAAGGCGGCGGAAGCGCTGCCGTCCGGCGGCCTGTTAGTGATTCACGATGCCTTCATTCGCGACGATAAATCCGGGCCGGTGGCGGTGGCGGAGTATTCGGCCTTGCTGATGAACATCACCCAAGGGAAGTGCTACTCACCGGCCGAGTTCGGTGGCTTGTTAGAGGACTTGGGATTCGCGGTGGGAGCCTATCAGGACACGGTCGCCAACCGGGGATTCATGACCGGGGTGAAATTGTGATCGTTGCCCGGACGATCCGATCAAAGTCCTAGAGGCCTCGGGTAAGTTCTCCTCATGCTCTGGCGCCGGAAAGGGACGGGCATCATCCCGGTGTATCGGATGCTCAGGTATTTGTATCTTTCCGCCAAGTTGACACGAAAGTTTTCGATTTTTGGCCAAGATTCCGGTGGAGGCTGCGTTGGGCCGCGGTGATGAGAACCCCATCGAATCCAATTTCTCCTTCAGCCCCTGCTTCTGACCCTTCCGCGAAGCGACCTTCATTCTTCCGCCGGTTCGGTGCGGGTGCCTTCTTCATTTCCCTGGCGGTGCATGCAGTGTTCATCCTGCTTGCGATCTTTGTCTTCTTCCGATGGATCGATCCACCCAAGGAGGATTTGAAATTCCTTCCAGGCGGAGGTGGGGGTGGGGGTAATGAGGGGGCCAAAGCCCATCAGATCGAGACCCGGAAGCGACAGCTGAGCAATTCGGTCCAGTCCAAGAAGCTAGTGGCCTCGGCATCGGCCAGCTTCACGCTGCCGGATGCGCCGGAGATGTCCGACCCGGGCCTGCCGATGATGGCGGGGCTGGAAAGCAGTGCAGGGTCCGGCGGCGGAGCGGGTGGTGGAAGCGGGGGTGGCATTGGTACCGGCAATGGCACGGGGACCGGACCGGGCAGTGGTCCGGGTGTGGGGAAGGGCTTTGTCTCGACGACGCCATTCGGCTCGAAGGAGGCTAGGTCGAATGCGCTAAAAGGGTATCTTTACGACTTCAAGCAATCTCCGGATGGCAAGCCGACGCCGGGCTATCAGGTCGACATGCAGCATACGGAGGAGTATACGAAGCGGGTTGCGGAGGCGATCCAGCGGGACTTCCGGGAGAGTGCGTTCAAGGGCTACTTCAAGGCTCCGGACGCACTTTATCTGACCCAACTTGCGGTTCCGATCACGGCGGCATCCGAGGGGCCGAAGCTCTTCGGAGGCGAAGGGAAGATGCAGCCTTCCGGATGGCTGGCGCACTACCATGGAAAGCTGAAGGCTCCCAAGGCGATGAACTTCCGGTTCGTGGCCTTTGGCGACGATTGTGTCATCGTCAAGATCAAGGGGCAGACCCGCATGATCGCGGCCTGGCCACCGCTGCGGTCGGCGCTCTTCGGCCGATGGCAACCGTCCGATCCGGACAAGGAGTATGCGAGTCCGTGGGGTGAGGGATGGAAGATGACGATCGGCGACTGGATCAACCCGCGGGCTGGCGAGATTTTCGACATCGATATCGCGGTGGGTGAGTGTCCGGGCGGGCACGTGTCCTTCCTGCTGTTGGTCGAGGAGAAGAAGGAGACCTATGCGCACGGTGCCGATGGCCGTCCGATCCTGCCGATTTTCACGACGGAGGAGGTGACCCAAGAGAACCGTGCTCGCATTGACCGGGACTTTGCGAAGTGGGGGACGTTCGATTGGGACAAGGTGGTGGTGTTTGGCAGCGGGGGTGAGGGGGATCGATTTGGGGATCCGCTGCGTTAGGTGAAGGCGATGCAGGCTTGGGGAGTGGTGGCGGAGTGCCTTGAAGATCTGGCCGAGAGACGCATGAGGTTTCCTTTCAGGACACGATGCCCGCGCTGATGTTACCCGGCACTTCGTGCCGGGCTTTTATGACCCGTGCCTTTGGCACGAAGAGGCTGGGATCGTTGGCAGCGGTTCCTTGTTCGCAACCGGTCGTCAGCTTGCGGCGATGAGGACTGCATTGCCGGCGATGGTTCGCGAGAAGCCGAGATGGACGACGATGTCGCCGTCCAAGGCTTCGATGACGAGTCGGCCGGGGCCTGCGAGTTCCACGGGACTGGACGAGGTCAGGATGAAGTCCTCGGCGGTGCCTGACAGGGTGACCCAGGCGGAGCCATTGCGGGTGGTGAGCCGGAGACGATCGTCCGACGAGAGATCGAGCGACTCCACCTCACGGCGTGTGAGGGAGATTTTCATGAGAAAGAAGGTGAGCTGTTAGGCGGTCAGCGGTGGCTGCGGCCTTTGGGGCGAGCGGAGCGGATGTCGCGAGACAGGGGCGGAAGTGCCTGTGGTTCCTCCGGTTTGTCCCAGAGACCGAGGATGACTTCGCGAGCGGCGGCGATGGCGGGGCGGTCGGCGTTTTCGCGGAGGTAGCCGACGCAGAGGTTCACCGTGGTGCGGAAATGGGGCAGGGCGACGATGCGGCCGCGATACTCCGGGGAGTCTATGTGATTCACCGCGGCGAGGGTGAGGCCGAGGCCTTCTGCGACGAGGTTGAGAACGGTGAGGCATTCATCCACGCGGAAGCGCTGTTGGAGCTTCAGTCCCTGGTCGGTGCAGATGGATTCGATGGCGCGGAAGTAGGAGCATGCCTGGGAGACGAAGATCCATGGCTTGGTCTCTAACAGCTTCCAATCGGGCGAGGCCAATTCGCGAGCCCATGCGGCGGGGGCAGCGATGCAGAGTTCGATGGGCTCCAGGGCGTGCCACTCGATGCGGGGGAATTCGCAGACGCCTTCGAAGAAGCCGATGGCGATGGCTCCTTCGTCGATGCCTTCGAGAATGGTGCCGCTGCTGCCGTTGACCAATTCGTAGCTGAGTTCGGGATGGGCGAAGGTGAGCGCGCCGAGGACATCGACGATCTTGAGGACCTCGGGCCGGTTGTTGAGGCCGATCACGAGTTCGCCGGAGACGTTGTCGCGCAAGTGCTCGGCGCTGTGCTTGAAGTCGCGCGCCGCGTCGACGATGCGGCGGGCTTTTTCTTGGAGCAGTAGACCCTCGCGGGTGAGCGACATCCCGCGGGCACTGCGTTCGAAGAGTTTCACACCGAGTTCTTCCTCGAGTTGCTTCACCTGTGCGCTGACCGCGGGCTGGCTGGTGAAGAGTTTCTCCGCGGCGCGAGTGAGGTTGCCTTCTTCGGCAATCGTGAGAAAGGTGCGGAGTTGGTAGAGTTCCATGGCGGCGGTCGGGCTGCGGTCGACGTCGGCAATCTTCACGATATCGGGCCGTTCGCCCAATCGCCTTTTTGGAACGGGGGCATCGGGATCGGTGATGGCTCGTTTCCGGGCTGACAATCAGCGTCTTTTGACGCGCAGGAAGCCTTTGGGCTGAAGGGGATTGAAGAAACCGCTGTAGCGGAGCAGCCGCCCGTCCGCTTTGAAAATGCCGGGGACGGGCGAGAAGGTGGCGAGGTCGTCGCTGGTTTCGACTTCGAATTCCATGCCCGGCGGAGGACTCCATGTGACGTGAAGCGAGCGTGGTGGTCCGGAGTCGCTGGAGAGCACCTTGAGGGACGGCTGGCTTTCTGCCGGGGTGTTTGGCGCGGTGATGAAGTGAGTGGTCACGACTTCGTCATAGTCGCGGGTGCGGGTGACGGGGTGATAGATGTCGATGTAGACATCGGCGGGGCCTGCGGCTTGCCATGAATTCACATCGCCGGGAGTGCCGGTGAAATCGGTGCCGAGGGTCCAGCCATTGGTATCGATGATGTCCGGGAGTGGAGTGCTCTGGGTGGAGCGGAGCGTGCGGACGCGGGTCTGGGCGGCGATCACCGTCTCGCCGGGATTGGCCCAGGTGAGAGCCTGACGGATGGTGCCGGTGGTGACGCCATCGGGAAGGGGCTGCTGAAGATCGAGCTGGTGATTCAGATAGCGGCGGGTCACGCGGACGATGTCGTGACCTACCACGGAGTTTTCCACGCGATGCAACTGGCCGGTTTGTCCGGGATCGCCCGATGCCTCGCGATAGAGGACGTGAACCAGGTGTGCGGCTTCGGTTTCGGTGGTGAGTGAAACTTTCTCGACGCGGTCGGCTATGACATCGTTCGAAGTCAATGCCGTCCATGTGGCGGGATTGGAGGGAGTGCCGGAGTAGTCGACGCCAGCCACGGCTCCGTGGGAGTCTATGCTTTGGGTGACGGTGACTTCGGTTTCATCGGGCGTGTCCGTGGTCGTATGGAGAGCCATGCCGGCATTGCCTGGGGTGACCTTGGCGGCCAGCACGGTGGCGTCTGCAGGATCGACTCCGGAGGGGACGTGGTCCGGTGCGAAGTAGACCTTGTCCCAAGTCGCCAGGGTATCGGTCACCTCGGTGACGATGGTAAACTTGGGATTCTGGATGACTTGTCCGGTGCCGTCCGGAGCGATGAGGTGATATTGAATGGATTGGTCGAGGTAACGTTGTCCTTCCTCGGTCTCCTGATGAGAGGTGACCTGGATGCTGCTATCGCCGATGGCAATCCATGTGAAGTAGTCATCGGGGTCGCCGATGTAGTCGATGCCGAACTGCGCGCCGTAAGAGTAGATGGTCTCGGTAGTTTCTCCGTAGCCGTGACCCAGCGACAAGACGCCGTAGCCGGTAGCCAGAGGGACTTCCTGGCCGGGCGAGGCTCCGGCGAGCGCCTGCTGGACGAATTCCGCGGGGATGAAGGCGGGGACGGTAGTGGGGCTGTATTTCAGGGTCGGCGAGGCTGCTTCGACGAGGTCGGTGGGCTTGCTGAAACTCCAGGTGTCGACGTCCACGGTGGAGCCGATGCCGCCGGAGGAGGGCCGGGGTTTTCTCACGAACTCCTGCACGGTGAAATTCCGGCTAGTGCTGAGGCGGGTGGCCTGAAGGCGGACATCGATGGTGAGGTCCTCTGCGCCGGGGACGACCCAGCTTTCGTAGTCGAACGGATCACCGGAGAAGTCGATGCCATAGAGTGCGCCATTCGGATCCACGATGGTGGTCGTGGAGGCCAGAGTGTCGCCGACAAAGCGATGCTGGGTGGTGGAGGAAAGGATGCCCTTTTGCAATGGGGTCAGGCCGTTCAAGGCGGCATTGATCTGCTGCTGGGTGTAGACTCCCGGCGGAGCGTGGGCGGGGTAGAATCCCTTGGCGATGACTTCGTCGCCGAGGATCTGATGCTCCAAGAGGTCCGGGAGCACCTCCGATTCGACGTGAAGTGTGCCGCTGAAGCAGGGGGACGAGAAGGCAAGCAAGAGGAGGGGGCGGGCATTCATGGCGGGAGGGGACTTGAGGGGGAGGGCGGTCCGCAGGTGCCTCTCTGGAGCGGAACCGTGATCTGCCATTAAGAAATGCAGGGGTGGGGATGTCAAATTCTCAGGGCTATCCCGGTGACGCGTCCGCACCATCTGAAGGCTCGCCAGCGCTGGCCGCCGTATTTCAGGATGTAGCTGTCATGAACGCCCCTCAGGAAAACGACGCTCCGCCGGTTCACGCGCAATTGATTCAGATGGCAATGGCGCATTGGGTCTCGCACGTGGTGCATGCCGCCGCGAAGCTGGGACTGGCCGATCATCTGGCGGATGGGCCGCAGGATGCGGCGGCATTGGCGGGGCTGACCCAGACTCATGCGCCCTCGCTTTATCGGCTGATGCGGACGCTCGCGAGCCTCGGCATTCTGGCTGAAGATGAGTCGCATCGTTTCGCGCTGACGCCGATGGGTGAAGCGATGAAGACGGGTGCTCCGGGATCGGCGCGGGCGACGATCCTGACGGTGGCGAGCGAGCCGTGGGTAAACGGGTTCGCGCAGTTGCCGTATTCGCTGCAGACGGGGCAAAGCGGCTACGAGAAGATGTTTGGCATGCCGATCTTCGACTGGCTGGCGCAGCGGCCGGAGGAGGCGTCGCTATTCAGCGAGACGATGGTGGGCATTCACGGTGGCGAGCCACCGGCGGTGCTGGCGGCTTATGATTTCAGCGGATTGGGGACGATCGTGGATGTGGGTGGGGCGACGGGGGATCTGCTGACGACGATCGTGGGGCACTACCCGGAGATGCGCGGCATTCTCTATGATCTGCCGCACGTGGTTAGTGATGCGCCGCCGCTGATCGAGGCGCGCGGGCTCACGGATCGGGTGCGGATTGAATCGGGAAGCTTCTTCGAGCAGGTGCCGGCGGGCGCGGATGCTTATCTGATGTCGCATGTGATTCACGATTGGTCGGAGGAGCAGTGTCTCACGATCCTGCGAAATTGCCGGCGTGCGATGCATGCGGAGAGCCGGTTGCTGATCATCGAGATGGTATTGCCCTCGGGCAACGTGCCGCATCCCGGCAAGATGCTGGACATGATGATGCTGGTGGGCCCCGGTGGGCAGGAGCGCACGGAGCAGGAATACGCCGGGCTGCTGGCAAAGGCGGGGCTGAAGCTGAGCCGGGTGGTTCCGACGGCCTCGCCGGTGAGCGTGGTGGAGGCGCGGATCGCTTGAGAGCGGGAAAAACACCCGTGATTTGAGGGAAAAGGGACCTCCGGCGATGCCAAGATTTCACTTGCGGCGGGCTTGTTTGCCGGCGGGTGGCTCCCTAGCTTCGCGGCGACCTACCTACTCATGAGCGAACCCATTTACATCGGCATCGATAGCGGAGCCACCACGTCGAAGATTGCGGCGGTGCGAAGCGACGGCTCGATCTTCCCGAGCGAGCTACTGCAACGCCCCACCAGTTCCGAAGGCGGCACGGCCGCGGTGATCGGCGCGTGGATCGGCGCGATCAACGAATTCCTGGCGCAGCATGGCTTGGCCTGGGCGCAGGTGGAAGGCGTCGGTCTGGCCGTGCCCGGCCCGCGCCGCAGCTATGGCGTGCTGGATACCTCGCCGAACCTGCCCGCGGAATTCGATGGCTGGAATGTGGAGCACGACCTGCGGGTGGCGCTCGAGCGCGAGTCCGGCCGGATCCTGCCGCTGGCGCTCGGCAACGATGGCAATCTGGGCGGCGTGGCTGAAGCTCATCGCGCCCGTGGGACCGAGGCGTGCAGCGTGGTTATGCTGGCTCCCGGCTCGGGTCTCGGTGGTGCCTATGTGGATGCCTCCGGGATGCCACTCGACGGCGATACGCTGGCGGGGATGGAGACGGGGCACTTGGCGGCGCCTTTGCAGCTTCTGGGCACGGACGCGCTGACTTGCGGTTGTGGCCGCGACTGGGGGTGCTATGAGATGTACACCAGCCTCGCCGGCCTGCCGGGACTGCTGGAGCGCGCCTTGCCGCGTTACCCCGGTCACGTCTTGGCGGATCCTTCGCTTGGGAAAAAGGAGCGCGTGCTGAAGCTGCGCGGTCTGGCTCAGGATGGCGATGCGCTGGCGCTGGAATTGTTCGATTTGCAGGCGAAAGCGATGGGCTTGCTGGTGGCCGAGCTTTCAATGGCGGTGGACCCAAGTTGCTTCGTTATTGGCGGAGGTCTGATCGATCCCGATGCGACCACGGTGGAATTCCGCGAGCGCTACCTCGGCGGGATCCGCGATACGGCGCTGAAGTATCTGTGGCCGACGCAGCGGGAGATGCTGCGGATCGTGCCGGCGACGCTTGGCGAGCTTTCGCAGGCAGTGGGTGCGGCGCTGGTGGCGCGGCACATCGCCAGGGAGGCGTCCTGAGGGGTGCGCCTGGCACCGGAATGCCAGAGGTGATTTAATAAGATGATGCCACAGCGGTCCTGAGAGGCCGCTGTGGCATCTTCATGCCGGCGTGGCATGAAGAGGATTCAATCAACTGACGCGCGTTCTACTTCACAGGAGAGATCGTGCCGTTAGGCTTCGCGGACCATGCAACGGGCCATCCTTCCCTGTGTCCTTCTTCCGTGCCTCGGTAGCGCCTTTGCGGCTCCTGAGAAAACCGAGCCGACTTTGCTGAATGCCCAGCTGATCGAGTGGTCGCCGGCGTTCACGCCATGGGACATCGGGGGGGAGTTCCGGGCACGGTATGAGATGAAGGACGATGCGGGGGTGGTGGCGAATACCGATTTCGTCGATGGCATCGCGAAAGGACGTGATGCGAACTACCTGCGTGAGAAGCTTCACCTCGGTTACAAGGATGACTGGTTCTCGTTCTTCATCGAGGGACGCGATGCCTCCGGTCATGAGGATGTGAAGGCCGATGATGTCTTCGACATTCACCAGGCGTATGTGGTGCTGGGCAATGCGAAGGAATTCCCGCTCACGGCGAAGATCGGCCGACAGGAGCTGGTGTATGGCGACGAACGCTTCCTCGGCAAGGGCGACTGGAACAACACGGGCCGGTCCTTTGACGCGATCAAGCTGCGGCTCGAGAATTCCTTCGGCTGGCTCGATGCCTTCACCGGGCGGGTGGTGATTCCCGATGATGGCAATTTCAATGTCAGCAATGACTACGACTACCTTTCGGGTCTCTATGGCGGCACCAAGAAGCTGATCCCTTGTCAGGAGACGCAGTTCTATTTCCTGGCCCGCAACTATGGGGTGAAGGGGCCGAACTCGAATTCGGCGGGCAATCCGGGGTCGCCCTCGACGCAGCGCGATATCTACACGATCGGCACCTTGTGGAAGTCCGATCCGGAAGCTTGGGGTGCATGGGACTACACCTTCGAGACGGCGTATCAGTTTGGCAGTGTCTACAATCGCGCGCAGAACCGCCGGCTGGATCAAAGCTCCTATGCGGTTTTCCTGCAGGGCGGCTACACGTGGAAGGATGTGTGGGGCAAGCCGCGCCTCGGCTTCGGCTATGACTATGGCTCGGGCGACAGCAACTCCAAGGATGGCAAGGTGGAGACGCTGGAGAACCTCTTCGGCACGCAGCACCGGCCCTATGGCCTGATGGATCTCATGAGTGCACGGAACATGCACATCCCCAAGCTGACCTTCTCGGTGAAGCCGGTCAATGGGTTGAGCCTGAATGCCGATCTGATGGCCTTCGTGCTCGCGGACACGAGCGACCTTTTCTATCCGGAATCGGGTCCCGGTCGTACGGGGAACGGCTACGGCATCAATCCGAATGCCGGCTCCTATGCGGGCACCGAGCTCGACCTCTACGCCAACTACAAGGTGAACTCGTGGGCGAACCTGCAGCTCGGCTACGGCCACTATTTCGTGGGTGACTACGTGAAGGACTCGGTGGCGGCCACGACGGATGCCGACTGGCTCTACACGCAGGTCATGCTGACGTTCTAAGCGACTCGCAGTGGGATTGACCGCGAAGGTCGGAGCGGTTCCAGTGAGAGCCGTGAAGTCCGATGGAAATGCTGCGCGCATCTTTGCCCTGGAACGTCCCGATCCGGCGCTGTGGAAGCTGTATGTAATCCGCGCAATCCTGAGCGGGCCGGGGATGCTGATCGCATTCCCGTATCTGTATTTCCGCTACCACACGTTGCGGTATCGTTTCGATGACGAAGGGATTCACATGAAGGTGGGGATCCTGTTCCGGCGGGAGGTGAATCTGACTTACGCGCGGATACAGGACATTCACCTGCGCTCGGGATTCATTCAGCGCTGGCTGGGCCTGGCCGATGTGCAGGTGCAGACGGCTTCGGGGAATGCGGGGGCGGAGCTGGTCATCGAAGGGTTCCGTGAATTCGAGCAGATCCGGGATTTCCTGTACATGCGGATGCGTGGGGCGCGTGGTGGCGAGCAGGCTGCGGGTACGCATTCAGGAGTGCCTGCTATCGCGGGCGAAGCGCCGACGGGAATGGTGGAGGTGCTTTCGCAAATCCGCGATGAGCTACGCCGGACGCGCGAGGCGCTCGAACGGAAAGGAGGGGGCGATGTATAGCTTCTTCCGTGAGCTTTGTGAGAAGTGGCTGCGCATTCCGGCGGAGCCGGAGGCACCGCCGGGCGATGAGAGCTCGGCACGCGTCTTCCGTGCGGCTCCGAAGTATCTGAAATACCTGCGCGTGATGTGGGGCATCCGGAATGGCTTGGCGATGATAGGCGCGCTGACTCCGCTCACCGTGATTTCGATCGCGCTGGCGGTAAATCATGAGGGGAGTGCCTCGGCGGTGATAGCGGGCGTGGAGGTCGTGGTGTTAGGCCTCCTGATTTGTCAGGCCTTGTTCTCGCTGGCGCTGGTACAGCTCGATTATGAGAAGCGCTGGTATCTGGTCACGGATCGAAGCCTGCGAATTCGCGAGGGGGTGGCCACGGTGCGCGAGATCACCTTCACCTTCGCGAATATCCAGAACCTCTCGGTGACGCAGGGGCCGATCCAGCGTTGGCTGGGCATTGCCGACTTGAAGGTGGAGACGGCAGGTGGAGGAAGTGTCGTGGGTCAGCAGCAGCAACCCGGACTGAATCTTCATACCGCGTATTTCCGTGGCATCCACAACGCGGAGGAAGTGAAGCAGCTGATTTCAGAGCGCATGCGGGTTCACCGGGATGCGGGTCTGGGCGATCACGAGGACCGGCATGTGGTGCCCTCTGTTCATGAGGGAAGCAGCACGGTACAAGAGGTGCTGGAGGCGATGCTAACAGAAGCGGTGGGATTGCGCCGGGCGGCCGAGGGGAATCCTTGAGCGCTTCATGGGTCGGTGACTTTCAGGCGCAGGAAACCCTTGCTCGCGATCGGGATGCTGAAGACGTGCTGGCCGCTGGTGCCGGTGTCGGTGACGGGTGTCCAGCTTGCGGCCTGCAAGGTGGTGGAAGACTCGGCGCCGTAGGTGATGCCGGAGACGCCGGCGGGTTGAGGAAAGCTGAGGGTGAACTTTCCTGCGGCGATCTGTCCGTGAGGGAACAGGTGAGCGCTGTTCTGTTTGGGATCGAGGCCAAGGGCGAACTCGATGAGGTTGACCAGGCCGTCCTTGTCGAAATCGAAATCGTCCGCGGCATTGCCGCTGTTGGCGGTGGTGCCGAAATTCGTTTGCCGCCAGGTTTCGATGGCGGTCACCAGTGGCAGGACGAAGCTGTCGCCATTGTTGCGGACCACGGTTGCTGGATTGGTGCCCAGCGCGTAGTCGGCAAGGTTGGTCGTGCTGAGAGCGCTCGAAGCGCCGGTGAAGCGAATGGCTTGGGCTCCGGAAGTGGGAAGGCTTGATGCAAAGGGTGGGCCGAAGTTTCCGTTCGAATCGTTGGTAGTCGCACCGGTGTTGGAACCGGTGTAGGCAGCGCCTCCCCAAGCCAGGGACCAGAGAATACTGCCGGGAGTTGCTACCGTTCCGGCATCGTCTTCAAACGTGATCCGGCCGGCGGAGAGGTAGGAGGCGGGGATCGGCGTCGCCAAAGTGAAGTCGGGTGAAAAGGTCGGTGTCACCGTTTGCACGGCGGTGGTGAAGGCGGCCGTCGCCAAAAGGACCCGTGAGCCTGCGGATGACACGCTGACGTCCGCGGCAATGTCGAGGAGGAGGATCCGATTGCTGCCAGTGGCGTCGGCTGCCCACACCTTTGTGTTGCTGACCAGATTCTGTCCGGGGGAGCGCATGCGCAGTTGGACGGCTTGGGCGGCAGAGTTGCCATTGAGGCTGCCGATAACCTGCTCGACCTGCATGAGGTGAAAGCTGGCAGATGCCTGCGTTACGAAGGCGGCGCAGGCGAGGAGTAGGAGCGCTTTCATGAGGCAATGAGAAGAAGGATCCGGTAGAACCTGACATCGCGGCGCCGGAATGCCAGTCGAGAGAGCAATGTGAGGAATTCGTCAGAGCCGTGAGTACCGACTGGCAAGAGGTCCATCCGTGCAGAAAGCGACGGCATTCCGGCGCTCCTCTGCCGGTGGGCGCTTCAAGTCTTTCCGGATTGCCGGAACAGGAGGAGGATTGGAGAAACAAAGAAGGACACGTTGTTCGACCCAAGCCATGATCCTGCGCTCTCTCGTTGCCGTCGCCCTGCTCTCGTCGCTCGCCGCCGCCAAGGCTCCGCCGAATATCGTGCTGGTGCTGGTGGATGACATGGGGTGGGGGGATTTCTCGTGCTTCGGGAACAAGGAGGCGTCGACGCCGAACATCGACCGGATGGCGAAGGAAGGGATTCGTTTCCGGCAGTTTTACGTGAACTCGCCGATCTGCTCGCCGTCGCGTTGCGCGCTGACCACGGGGCAATATCCGCAGCGCTGGAAGATCACGTCATTCCTGGAAAACCGGGCATCGAACGAGCGCCGTGGGATGGCGCAGTGGCTGGACCCGCAGGCTCCGACACTGGCCCGCTTCCTCCAGAAGAAGGGGTATGCGACGGGGCACTTCGGCAAGTGGCATCTGGGTGGCCAGCGGGACGTGGACAATGCGCCGGCGATCACCTCCTACGGCTACGACCAGAGCCTGACGAACTTCGAGGGGATGGGGCCGAAGCTGCTGCCACTCACGATGAAGCCCGGCGACAAGGAGCCGGGGAAGATCTGGCAGGAGGCGACGCGGCTGGGCAAGCCGGTGACGTGGATGCTGCGCTCGAAGATCACCACCGGTTATGTGGATGCGGCGATCCCATTCATCGACGAGGCGGTGAAGGCAAAGAAGCCGTTTTATGTGAACCTGTGGCCGGATGATGTTCACTCGCCGTTCTGGCCACCGGTGGAGTCGTGGAAGCAGGGCAAGCGCGAGCAGTACCTGTCGGTGCTAGAAAACATGGACCGGCAGTTCGGGAAATTCTTCGACCACATCCGGGACACGCCCGAGCTGCGCGACAATACAGTGGTGATGATCTGCTCCGACAATGGGCCGGAGCCGGGTGCGGGATCGGCCGGGGAATTCCGCGGGGTGAAGGGGACGCTGTGGGAAGGTGGTGTGCGTTCGCCGCTCATCGTGTGGGCTCCGGGATTGATCGCTAAGGAGAAGGAAGGCTCGGTGAATGACGTTTCTGTTTTCGCGGCGTTCGACCTTGCGCCGTCGATGCTGAAGCTGGCGGATGCGCCTGTTCCGGAGGGGGTGAAGTTTGACGGGGAAGATCTTTCGGAGACGATGTTAGGGAAGTCCGAGGCGTCGCGGAAGGCGCCAGTGTTCTGGCGTCGTCCACCGGACCGGAAAGTGGTGGGACAGCCGGGGCGGCGTCAGCCGGACCTGGCGGTGCGGGAAGGGAATTGGAAGCTGGTGTGTGAATATGATGGGTCGGAGAGCAAGCTTTTCGATCTGGCGACGGATCCGGGGGAGGCTAAGGATCTGGCTCAGGACAAGGCGGACGTCGCCGCGCGTTTGTCGAAGGCAGCGGTGGAGTGGAGCCAGTCGATGCCTGCGGACAAGGGGCCGGAACTCGGGGCAAAGAAGAAGGACGGAGACGAAGAATGAGCGTGGCAGGCCGGGGTCTGCCATCGTAGATGATTGAATAAGTGAGGCTGATCGGGAGTCCATTCCCGACCCGTGGCACTTATCTCTTAGCGAACCCATGAATCGACTTTCCCTTCTGTTGACCGCGCTGGTGGCGGTTCCCGCTTCCCTCCAAGCTGCCTGGCCGGATGGGACGCTTTTCACGGCGCCCTTTGGTCCGGGCGGGACGTGGAACCTGTATCAAGCGGTGAGCAAGCCGATGACGTGGACGGAGGCGCAGTCAGCGGCTGAACGGCTCGTGGATCCGCTCGGCAAGACTGGCAAACCGGGACACCTGGTGTGCATCAGCAGCGCGGCGGAGAACATGTTCGTCTATCAGAGGGTGCAGGGCTTCTACATCTGGACCGGACTGACCGACAATGAGAAGCGCGGAGGCAAGGAGGCCCGCGACGACCGCAATGGCGGCTGGCATTGGATAACGGGCGAGCCTTACACCTTCCAATCGTGGCGGAGCTACGAGCCGAATGAAATGGAAGCGACCGGAGAGGATGCGGTGTCGATCGGGGCGTCCGGCCGATGGCTTGACATGCCGAATGGCGCCGACGGTCAAACGGAGAACAAGCAGGCCTCGATGATCGAATGGGAAACGCGCTCGCCGGAGCCGGTGGCGGGGGCTGTGAAGCTCGAGCGAGTCTTGCCGGAGAAGTGGTCCGTGGATCTTTCCGCGTGGAAAGGAGAGGTGATCGGTGAAGGGCCGTGGACGGTGATGAGTTCGGTCGGGCTGGACACCTTCAGCATCCAGACGGTGGCCCAAGGCTTGGACGAACAGATTCATGCGATGCAGACGGCCTTCCGGATGCCGCGGTTGAACTACCACGTGGAGCACATCACGCTCTTTGCCGGTGGTTGGGTGGAGATCAAAGATTTCCCCGCGTTTCCGATGAGGGCAGGTCCTTGCGGGGCACTTCATGTGGCCAAGGTGAAACTGGACAAGCCAGGGACGTGGAGCATCAACGTCCATGGTGATGACTACTTCGCGGTGCGCTTTCCCGGGCACAAGTGGAAGTCGGTCAGGGGGCTCGCCGGGATCGATCCGCTGGATGCGGAAACGATGTATTATGAGTGCGAGTCGGCAGATGGTTGCGGGATCGGTGTGATCGATCTGCCAGCGGGAGAGAGTACCATCGAGGTGATGCTGGGCAATCGCGTCAACGACAGCATGATCCAAGTGCTGGCGGCACCCGGTGAGCAGACCATGGACGGCTCGACCGATCAGTGGCGCTTGCCCGGGCACAAGGCGGCGGGCGATCTGGCGTGGCCGGGTGTTAGCAGCAAGGGCTGGACCGTCATTCGCAAGAAGCCACCGGTGGGTGCGAAGCCGATGGAGAAGCTGATGGATGGGATGGCATTGCCCGAGAATGCGCCGGCAGTGACGGCGGAGGGAGTGGAGAAGATCAACTACATCGACTCGGACGGGGCGAGTGACATCGAGTTTCCGAATCCGGTGGAGCTGCCGGGCGATGAGCCGGGGCCGCAGGACCAGTTCGTGGTGATGGCCCAGGCCGAACTGGTGATCCCGCGCGATGGGCTCTATCACATCGGCATTCAGTCGGACAGCCGCTGTGCGCTGCGGATCGCCGACCAGCAGTGGCTGCGAATCATTCGCGATACGTCTTACCACGTGAAGGTCGAGGGTGACACGATTCATACCGAGAACCCGGATCGCAAGAGCACGAACGGGCAGCTCTTCGCGGAGATCGAGCTGAAGAAGGGCAGCTATACGATCGAGGCGTTCTATGTGAATGTGAAGGGGCCGACCTCTCTGGCGGTCTTCGGCGCGCCGGCGGGATACGCTCCGCGGCTGCTGGCGAAGGATGGCGCCAAGATCGAACCGGACATCGATGGCTTGCCGCTGGTGATGCCTGCAAAGTGACAAGGTCGCCGCGGAAGGTGCAAGTTGAGCGATCCCGGGGGACGGGAGTGAAAGCTGGCCAAGAGCGTTCTTGGCAAGGTGAGGCGGGTTCCGTAGTTGATTTCGATAGGTAGACCCGGTTTGGAACTTATCAGTTCCGCCGCCCCAAGCCACCCAACCGTCAACCCATGAATCGTCTTTCTCTCTTGCTGGTCGCCCTTGTCGCGGCTCCCGCGTCCCTACTGGCCGCCGTGTGGCCGGATGGCACGCTTTTCACCGCTCCCTTCGGTCCCGGGGGGACGTGGAATCTCTACAAGTCGGTGGCCACGCCGATGTCGTGGACGGAGGCCCAGTCGGCGGCGGAACGCAGCGTGGATCCGCTGGGTAAGACCGGGAAGCCGGGTCACCTGATCTGCATCAGCAGCGCGGCGGAGAACATGTTCGTCTATCAGAAGGTGACGGGCCACTACATCTGGCTCGGGCTCACCGATAGTGAGAAGCGCGGGGGCAAGGAGGCGGGAAGCAATCGCAATGGCGGCTGGCATTGGTTGACGGGCGAGCCTTACACGTATCAATCGTGGCGGAGCATCGAACCGAACGAGGGCGAATCGACCGGCGAGGATGCGGTGGCGATCGAGTCGTCCGGCCGCTGGGCGGACTGGCCAATGGGTGCGGACGGGCAGACCGAGCCCAGGCATGCCTCGATGATCGAGTGGGAGACGCGGTCACCGGAACCGGTGGCCGGAGCTGTGAAGATCGAGCGGGTGCTGCCGGAAAAGTGGGCGGTGGATCTTGCCGACTGGAAAGGCAGGGTGCGCGGCGAGGGACCATGGACGGTCATGAGCGTGCTGGGTCTGGATACGTCCAGCATCTGGAGCGTGGTTCAGGGTTTGCAGCAGCAAATGCCGACTTCGACGGTGGCCTACCGGATGTCGAATATGAACTACCACGTGGAGCACAACAATTTCTTCGCCGGTGGCTGGGTGGAGATTAAGGACAACCCGGCCTTTCCGATGTTCATGGGGTCCTGCGCGGCATTGCACGTGGCCAAGGTGAAGCTTGAGAAGCCCGGGACGTGGAGCTTCAACGTCCATTGTGACGACTACGCTGCGGTGCGCTTTCCGGGGCACAAGTGGAAGTCGGTGACGGGGCTGGGAGGCATCGATCCGCTGGATGCGGAGACGATGTACTATGAGTGCGAGTCGGGTGACGGCTGCATGGTGGGTGTGATTGATTTGCCGGCGGGAGAGAGCACGGTGGAGGTGCTGTTAGGAAACCGTGTCTTCGATGGGATGATCCAGATGCTGGCCGCTCCCGGGGAGCACACGATGGACGGGTCCACCGATCAATGGCGGGTGCCGGGCCACAAGGCGGCAGGCGATCTCGCGTGGCCGGGCGTGAGCAGCAAGGGGTGGTCGGTGATTCGCAAGAACTTGCCGACGGGTGCCAAGCCGATGGAGAAGCTGATGGATGGCATGGCGCTGGCCGAGGACGCGCCGGCGGTGACGGCGGAAGGGGTGGAGAAGATCAATTACATCGACTCGGATGCGGCGAGCGACATCAAGTTTCCGAACCCCGCGAATTTGCCTGGAGATGAGCCCGGTGGGCAGAATCAGTTCGTGGTGATGGCGCAGGCGGAGCTCGTGATTCCGCGCGACGGTATGTATCACATTGGCATTCATGCGGACAATCGCTGCGCGCTGCGGATCGCCGATCAGCAGTGGCTTCGTTTCGTGCGCGACACCAGCTACAACGGCAAGATCGAGGGTGACACGATGCACGAGGAGGACCCGGACCGGATGGGCACGGCAGGCCAGCTCTTCGGCGAGATCGAGCTGAAGAAGGGCACTTACACGATCGAGGCGTTTTACGTGAATCTCAAGAGCCCGACAACGCTGTCGGTCTTCGGTGCGCCGGCGGGATATGCGCCGCGGCTGTTGACGAAGGATGGTGGGAAGATCGAGCCGGACATCGATGGTTTGCCGCTGGTGATGCCGGTGGCTGCGGCTGAGAAGTGACTCGTCCGATGACCTCATGAAACGACTCTCCCTTTTGCTTGCCGCACTTGCTGTGGCTCCAATGTCCGCCCAAGCGGGGTGGCCGAACGGCACGCTTTTCACGGCGCCTTACGGTTCTGGCGGGACTTGGAATCTCTACAAGGTGGTCAGCACCCCGATGACGTGGACGGAGGCCCAGTCGGCGGCGGAGCGCAGCGTGGATCCACTCGGGAAGACCGGGAAGCCGGGTCATTTGGTGTGCGTCAGCAGCGCGGCGGAGAACATGTTCGTCTATCAGAAGGTGACGGGCGACTACATCTGGATTGGTCTGACCGACAATGAGAAGCGCGGAGGGAAGGAGGCTGGTAGCAATCGCGCGGGAGGCTGGCACTGGCTCAGCGGTGAGCCGTATACCTTCCAATCATGGCGGACCAGCGAGCCGAATGTGCATGAAGCCACCGGCGAAGACGCCGTGGCGATCGGGCACTCCGGGCGTTGGGGGGATTGGCCGTATGGAGCGGACGGCGAGATGGAGTTTCGTCATCCTTCGATGGTCGAGTGGGAAACCCGGTCGCCGGAACCGGTGGCCGGAGCTCTCAAGATCGAGCGGGTATTGCCGGAGAAGTGGTCAGTCGACCTTGCCGCATGGAAAGGCAGGGTGCGCGGTGAGGGACCGTGGACGGTGATGAGTTTGATGGGGCTCAACACCTCCAACATCTGGGCTGCGGTCCAAGGCTTGCAACAGCAAATGCCGGTATCGCCAGCGGCCTACCGCATGTCGAAGATGAACTATCACATCGAGCACGGCAGCTTCTTCGCCGGCGGCTGGGTGGAGATTAAGGACAATCCGATGTTTCCCATGTTCATGGGGCCCTGTGCGGCGCTGCATGTGGCCAAGGTGAAACTCGACAAGCCTGGGACGTGGAGCTTCAACGTTCATTGTGACGTTTACTCCGCGGTGCGCTTTCCCGGGCACAAGTGGAAGTCGGTGACCGGATTTGGCGGGGTGGATCCACTTGATCCGGAAACGATGTACTACGAATGCGAGTCGGGTGACGGCAGCATGATGGGCGTGATCGATCTGCCGGCGGGAGAAAGCACGGTGGAGGTACTGTTAGGAAACCGCAGCTTCGATGGCATGATCCAGATGCTGGCGGCTCCGGGCGAGCACACGATGGACGGCTCGACCGACCAATGGCGGGTGCCCGGGCACAAGGCGGCGGGTGATCTCGCATGGCCCGGTGTAAGCAGCAAGGGGTGGTCGGTGATTCGCAAGAATCTGCCGGCAGGCGCCAAGCCGATGGAGAAGCTGATGGATGGCATGGCCCTGCCGGAGAGCGCGCCGACCGTGGCCGTCGAGGGGGTGGAGAAGATCAACTACATCGACTCCGGGTCGGTCAGTGACATCAAGTTTCCGAATCCGGTGGAGCTGCCCGGTGATGAGCCTGGCGGGCAAGACCAGTTCGTGGTGATGGCGCAGGCGGAGCTGGTGATCCCGCGCGATGGAATTTATCACATCGGCATCCACACGGATGATCGCGGGGCCCTGCGCATCGCCGATCAACAGTGGCGGCGCTTCGTGCGCGACAGCACGTATCAAGGCGCGATCGAGGGGGACACGATCCACTCGGACGAGGCGAAGCCCATTGGAAATGGCTGCCAGCTCTTTGGCGAGATCGAGTTGAAGAAGGGGACCTATACGATGGAGGCCTTTTATATGAACCGGGATGGCCCGACGACGCTGTCGGTCTTCGGTGCGCCTGCGGGATACGCTCCACGGCTGCTGGCGAAGGATGGCGCGAAGGTCGAGCCGGACATCGATGGCCTGCCGCTGGTGATGCCGGTGGCAGAGCCGGAGAAGTGACCGGCGTGAGACGGGTGGAAAGCTAATTGAGAGACTCCTTGGCAAGTTGTGAGGAGTTATCGTAGTTGAATTCTTTATCTGCGGCATCCGTCCGCTCCTGAACCGATGAATCGACTTTCCCCCTTGCTGGCTGCTCTCGCCCTCGCCCCTGTGACATTGCAAGCAAGTGACATCGGGTGGCCGGACGGAACGCTTTTCACCGCTCCTTTCGGTCCCGGCGGGACATGGAATCTCTACAAGGTGGTCAGCACGCCGATGACGTGGACGGAGGCCCAGTCAGCGGCGGAGCGAAGTGTGGATCCGCTGGGCAAGACCGGGAAGCCGGGGCATCTGGTGTGCATCAGCGGCGCGGCCGAGAACATGTTCGTCTATCAGAAAGTGGAGGGGCGCTGGATCTGGGCGGGGCTGACCGACAGCGAGAAGCGCGGTGGAAAGGAAGCGGGCAGTGATCGCAACGGCGGCTGGCATTGGGTGACCGGGGAGCCCTACACCTTTCAATTGTGGCGGAGCAGTGAGCCGAATGAATATCACGCGACGGGGGAGGATGGCGTGGCGGTCGGGCATGCCGGCCGCTGGCTGGACATGTCGATTGGCGCGGATGGCCAGATGGAGACCAAGAATCCCTCGATGATCGAATGGGAAACCCGGTCGCCGGGGCCGGTGCCGGGAGCCCTCAAGATCGAGCCGGTGCTGCCGAAGAAGTGGGCGGTCGATCTTTCCGCGTGGAAGGGAGAGTCGATCGGTGAAGGGGCATGGACGGTGATGAGCACATTGGACCTCGATGCCTCGAGCATTTGGACGGTGGTCCAAGGCTTGCAGGAAGCGATGCCTGCCGAGACGACGGCTTACCACATCGCGTGGATGAATTATCGAGTGGAACCGCCGAGCAAAAAGACCGCGGGCGGCTGGATGGAGATTCCCAACAACCCGCGGTTTCCGATGCAGATGGGGCCTTGCGCGGCGCTGCACGTGGCGAAGGTGAAACTGGACAAGCCGGAGACGTGGAGCGTCAACGTTCACTGCGATGATTACGTCGCGATCCGCTTTCCCGGCCACAAGTGGAAGTCGGCGAGCGGGCTCGGGGGCATCGATCCATTGGATGCCGAGACGATCTACCAAGAGTGTGGGACGGGCGATGGCAACGTGATCGGCGTGATCGACTTGCCTGCGGGAGAAAGCACGGTGGAGGTGCTGTTAGGTAGTTCACAGTATGATGCGATGATCCAGATGCTCACCGCTCCGGGCGAGCATGCGATGGATGGCTCCACCGATCAGTGGCGCAAGCCGGGCCATACGGCCAAGGGGACGGTCGCGTGGCCGGGCGTGAGCAGCAAGGGGTGGTCGGTCATTCGCAAGAACCTGCCCGCGGGTGGCAAGCTGATGGAGAAGCTCATGGACGGTATGGCCTTGCCCGAGAGCGCGCCCACGGTGACGGCGGAAGGGGTGGAGAAGATCAACTACATCGACTCCGGGGCACCGAGCGACATCAAGTTTCCGAATCCGGTGGAGTTGCCCGGCGACGAGCCCGGCGGGCAGGACCAGTTCGTGGTGATGGCGCAGGCGGAGCTGGTGATTCCGCGCGATGGCACCTATCAGATTGGCATTAACTCGGACAACCGCTGCGCCCTGCGGATCGCGGATCAGAAGTGGAAGCGCACGATGCGTGACCAGACGTATCACGTGAAGATCGAGGGGGACACGATGCATTCCGAGGAGCCGGAGACTATGGGTATGGCCGGCCAATTCGTCGGGGAGATCGAGTTGAAGAAGGGCAGCTACACGATCGAGGCGTTTTACGTGAACGTGAAGGGGCCGACCGTGCTGTCGGTCTTTGGCGCGCTGGCTGGCTTTCCACCGCGGCTACTGGCGAAGGATGGCGGCAGGATCGAGCCTGATGTTTCCGGATTGCCGCTGGTGAAGCCGGTGATCGTGCCTGCGCCGGAGAGGTGACCTCGATATCGGAGCCTATTTGTCTAACATTTCCCCCTTCAGCCTGAATTTATGAAACGACTTTTTGTGTTATTGGCGGGGCTGATCATGGCTCCATTGTCCGCCCACGCCGCTTGGCCGGATGGGACACTGTTCACCGCACCTTTCGGGCCCGGCGGGACTTGGAATCTCTACAAGACGGTGAGCACACCGATGACGTGGGTAGATGCCGAGGCGGCGGCGGAGCGGAGCGTGGATCCGCTCGGGAAGACTGGAAAGCCGGGGCATCTGGTGTGCATCGGGAGTGCGGCGGAGAACATGTTCGTTCGCCAGAAGGTGGATGGTGGCTGTATCTGGATGGGGTTGACTGATAGCGAGAAGCGCGGAGGAAAGGAGGCTCACGATAATCCAAAGGGTGGCTGGCGTTGGCTGACGGGAGAGCCGATCACCTACGCGGCATGGCGCAGCATGGAGCCGAATGACGCCGGGACCGGCGAGGATGCGGTGGCGATGGAATCGGCCGGGCGGTGGGGCGACTGGCCGGACGGGTCCAATGGATTCGCTGAATGGCGGCATTCCTCGATGATCGAGTGGGAGACTCGTTCGGCCGAGCCGGTTGCGGGGGCGATCAAGATCGAGCGGGTGTTGCCGGAGAAGTGGGCGGTGGATTTCTCGAAGAGGGAGCCTATCGGCGGCGAGGGTCCGTGGTCGGTGGTTAGCGTCTTGGAGCTGAATACCATGTCCATCTGGAACGTGGTGAAGGATCTTCAGCAGCGGATGGAGATCCACGGCAACTTCATGCGGATGGAGCGGATGAACTATCACATCGAGCACGGCAGTTTTTTTGCGGGGGGCTGGGTGGAGATTAAGGACAATCCGCAGTTTCCCATGAGGACGAACCTTTGTGCGGCACTGCATGTGGCGAAGGTGAAGCTCGAAAAACCGGGGACGTGGAGCATCAACGTTCACGCTGACGATTACTTCGCGGTGCGGTTTCCCGGTCACAAGTGGAAGTCGGTGAGCGGTCTCGGCGGGATCGATCCGTTAGACCCGGAAACGATGTATTTCGAATGCGAGTCCGGCGATGGGAATGCGATCGGGGTGATCGACTTGCCGGCTGGCGAGAGCACGGTGGAGGTGATGTTGGCCAATCGCCTGCACGATGGGATGATCCAGGTGCTGGCCGCGCCCGGCGACCACACGATGGACGGCTCGACGGACCAATGGCGTGTGATGGGTCACAAGGCGGCGGGTGACTTGGCCTGGCCCGGCGTGAGCAGCAAAGGGTGGACAGTGATCCGGAAAGACCTGCCGGCAGGAGCCAAGCCGATGGACCTGCTGAAGGATGGGATGACGCTTCCCGAGAGCGCGCCAGCGGTGACGGCGGAAGGGGTGGAGAAGATCAACTACACCGACTCCGATGGTGCGAGTGAGCCCAAGTTCCCGAATCCATCGGAGCTTCCCGGTGACAAGCCGGGGTCGCAGAACCAATTCGTGGTGATGGCCCAGGCGGAGCTGGTGATCCCGCGCGATGGCCTTTATCACATCGGCATTTGTTCGGACAACCGCGCGGCCCTCCGCATTGCGGACCAGCAGTGGTTGCGCTTCGTGCGCGATAACAGCTACAAGGGGAAGATCGAAGGGGACACGATCCATACCGAGGATGCCGATACGATCGGGAACTACGGGATGCTGTTCAGCGAGGTCGAGCTGAAGAAGGGGGCCTACACGATCGAGGTCTTCTACATGAACCGGGACGTGCCGTGCACGCTGTCGGTGTTCGGAGCGCCGGCGGGATATGCGCCGCGGTTGCTGGCGAAGGATGGCGGCAAGATCGAGCCGGACATCGATGGGATGCCGCTGGTGATGCCTGTTGCTTCGAAGTGAAATTCTTATTCGCCTGTTAGCCCATGAATCGACTTCTCCCCCTCATCGCGACTCTCGTCGCGGCTCCCGCTTCCTTGCATGCGGCGTGGCCGAACGGCACGTTTTTCACCGCACCGTACGGTCCCGGCGGGACGTGGAACCTCTACAAGACGGTAGACACGACGATGACGTGGACGGAGGCGCAGTCGATGGCGGAGCGTAGCGTGGATCCGTTGGGGAAGACGGGGAAGCCGGGGCATCTCGTGTGCATCGGCAGCGCGGCGGAGAACATGTTCGTCTATCAGAAGGTGCTGGGGCACTACATTTGGCTCGGGATGAGCGACAATGAGAAGTACGGTGGAAAGGAAGCGGGCAGTGATCGAACGAAGGGTTGGCATTGGGTGACGGGCGAACCGGTCACTTTTCAGGCGTGGCGAAGCATGGAGCCGAACGAGTATTTGCCGACGGGAGAGGATGCCGTGGCGATCGAAAGTTCGGGCCGCTGGGGAGACTGGGCAATCGGATCGGACGGGCAGCAGATGGATTTCCGGAATGCCTCGATGATCGAGTGGGAAACCCGCTCTCCCGGGCCGGTCCCGGGAGCGGAGAGGATCCGGCGAGTATTGCCAGCGAAGTGGCGGGTCGATTTATCGAACAACGAGAGGAATGGTCCGGGGGATGGCCCATGGACCGTGATGAGCGTCCTCGGAATCCAGTCATTCAGTATCTGGACCGCGGTGATGGATCTACAGGTCAGGATGTCGTTGCTCAAGGATTCCACCCGTCGCTGCCAGCGGGTCAACTATCACGTCGAGTATGGCATCTCCCTTGCCGGCGGTTGGACGGAGGTCAAGGATCACCCGGATTTTCCCATGGTGAAGGATACCTGTGCGGCGCTGCACGTGGCCAAGGTGAAACTCGACAAGCCGGGGACATGGAGCATCAATGTCCACGGCGATGACTACTACGCGGTCCGCTTTCCGGGCCACAAGTGGAAGTCGGTGAGTGGTCTCGGAGGAATCGATCCGCTCGACCCGGAAACGATGTATTTCGAGAGCGAGTCGGGCGATGGCAATTCGATCGGGGTGATCGATTTGCCGGCCGGCGAAAGCACGATTGAAGTGTTGCTGGTGAACCGCACTGCAGATGGGATGATTCAAGTGCTCGCGGCGCCGGGGGAGCACGTGCTCGATGGCTCGACCGACCAGTGGCGCGATCCCGGCCACAAGGCGGCGGGAGATCTTGCGTGGCCCGGCATCGGCAGCAAGGGATGGACGGTCATTCGCAAGGATCTGCCAGCCGGTGCCAAGCCGATGGAGAGCCTGCAGGATGCGATGGGGCTTCCCGCCAGTGCTCCATCGGTGACTGCCGAGAATGTGGAGAAGCTCAACTACATCGACTCGGATGGTGCGAGCGACATCAAGTTTTCCAACCCGGTGGAAGTACCCGGCGACAGGCCGGGGGCACAGGACCAGTTCATGGTGATGGCGCAGGCGGAACTCGTGATCCCACGAGACGGGCTCTATCAGATTGGCATTTACTCGGACAGCAAGGCTGCCCTACGGATCGCGGATCAGAAGTGGCTGCGCTTCGTCCGCGACAACACCTACAAGGGGAAGCTCGAAGGAGACACGATACACGTCGAGGACGAGGATCGAAACGGCAACTACGGGATGCTGTTCGGCGAGGTGGAGCTCAAGAAGGGCAGCTATACGATCGAGGCACTTTACGTGAATCTCAAAAGCCCGTGTGCGCTGTCGGTATTCGGTGCTCCGGCGGGGTATGCGCCGAGGCTGCTGGCGAAGGATGGCGGCAAGATCGAGCCGGACATCGATGGCATGCCGCTGGTGATGCCAGCGGCTGCGAAGTGATGGGATCTACTGAAGACTGAAGCTCGAGGATCTCACTTGGGCGGAGCTGCTGCCGGTCATGAGGGTGAAGGTTCCCGGGTCCAGGCGGTAGGTTCCATTTGGCATCCAGTAGCCTAGGTCCTTTGAGGGGATCTCGAAGTCGACGGTGACGGTTTTGCCGGCGGGAACAGAGACGCGCTTGAAAGCTTTCAGTTCCTTGATGGGGCGGGTGACGAAGGCGACGTCATCCTGGATGTAGGCTTGAACGACTTCGTCGCCGTCGCGTTCGCCCTGGTTGGTGACCGAGACCTTGAAGCGAACGGTTCCATCATGAGGGATGGTACGCTTGTCTAACAGCGGGGGAGAGATTTGGAAACTCGTGTAGCTGAGGCCGTGGCCGAAGGGCCAGAGCGGGCTATTCTTGATGTCGGTGTATTTGGACGTCCACTTGTCGCCCTCGACGAGGGGACGGGAGGTCGGGGTGGAATTGTAGGTTAGCGGGATTTGTCCGACGCTGCGGGGGAAGGTGACGGGGAGCTTGCCAGCCGGGTTCACGTCGCCAAAGAGGACATCGGCGATGCCGGGGCCGGCCATGGTGCCGCCGTGCCAGGCGAGCAGGATGGCGGGGCAGGTCTCTGCCAGCCAGCCGACGGTGAGCGGGCGGCCGGTCATGAGAACCACGGCGTAGGGCTTGCCGAGGGCGCTGACCTTTTGCACGAGATCGAGCTGCTGTTGGGGAAGATCGATCGAACTCCGCGAAGTTGCTTCGCCGGTCATGTCGCCGTTTTCACCGACGACGACGATGATGTAGTCGGCGTCCTTCGCTTCATCGACCCCGTCGGATGGCTTGCGGAAGCTGAAGCCGGAAGATGAGCCTGCAGGAGTGTAGATCACAGTGCCGTTGTTGCCGAGGCGCTGGCGGACGGCTTCGACGAGTGTGACCGAGTCTTCAGCGTGGCCATCGCCGGTCCAGCTTCCCATTTGACTGAGCTTGTCATTCGCGAGCGCGCCGAGGATGGCGATTTTCTTGGCGGCCGGTGGGATGGGAAGGGTCTGGTTGTTGTTCTTCAGGAGGACGCAGGACTTCGCCGCGGCTTCGCGCGCGAGCTTGAGGTGATCGGGGTGAAGGATGGCTTCCTTTTCACGGGCAGGGTCGCCGTAGGGCTTGTCGAAGAGGCCGAGCGAGAACTTCATGCGGAGCACGCGGCGGACGGCATTGTCGACCAGCTTGAGGTCGTCGGCGTTGTCGATCAGGCCTTGAGCCTGCATCATGCAGCTGCCCCAGATTTCCACGTCGAGGCCCGAGCGGAGCGCGATCTGCCCAGCCTCATCCCAACTCGGGGCGACGCGGTGATTCACGAGCTGACCGATGGCGTCGTAGTCCGAGACGACGATGCCTTCGAAGCCCCACTCCTTGCGCAGCACGTCCTGAAGCAGCCAGGGATTCGAAGTGGCCGGGACGCCATCGATGGCGCTGAAGGAGGGCATGATGGAACCAGCACCGGCCTTGAGGCCGGCGAGGAAGGGCGGGAAATGGGTTTCGCGAAGGGCTCTCAGCGAGACGTCGGCGAAGTTGTAGTCGCGACCGCCTTCGGCTTCACCGGAGCCGGCGAAGTGCTTCAGGCAGGCCATCATGCGGTCGGGGGCGGAGATGTCCTTTCCCTGGAAGCCGTGGACTCGTGCGGCGGTGAAGGCGGAACTCAGGACCGGGTCCTCGCCGGAGCCTTCGACGATGCGGCCCCAGCGGGGATCGCGGGCGATGTCCGCCACGGGGGCGAAGGTCCAGGAGACATTTGCGGCGCGGGATTCCTTGGCGGCTACGGCGGCGCAGCGTTCGGCCAGGTCAGGATCCCAGCTCGCTGCTTCGCCCAGTGGCACGGGAAAGATGGTGCGGTAGCCGTGGACGACGTCGAATGCGAAGACGAGGGGGATCTTGTGGCGGGTGGAGAGGGCGGCCCTTTGCATCTCGCTGGTCGGGCCGGTACCGCGGACATTGAAGGTGCCGCCCAGGACGCCAGCTTGGGCGAGCGCCATGTGCTGGGGCTTCCAGCCGCCGCCAGCGTGGCCGTCGACGAGGCGGAGCTGGCCGAGTTTTTCCTCAAGCGTGAGCTTCGAGAGGATGGCTTCGATGCGTTGCCCGGTCTCGTCCGCGCGCGCCGTGTGAAAGGCGGTTAGGAGCAGCGACAGCGTGAGACAGAACGGACGGGTCATGTCATCATGACATGTGAGCCCGCGGCGGGTGTCAATGTCCCTCGGGTTTACCCGTGTGTCACATTTTGTCAGTCGAAACGCAGCCGCAGGAACAGGCGGTCGCCCAAGGCTGGGCGGGCCACCCGGGCGCGGAGGGTTTCCTGCGTTTCCGTTTCGCCGATGACTTCAAGCGGGACATCGGTCCAAGGCCCGAACTGGTCGCCGGACTCGGCGTGATAGCTGACGTCATTGCGTCCCTTCGGGCGGGTGAAGGTGATGGTGAGGTGAGTGGCGTCCAGCGAGAAGGCGGGAGGGGCGGTGAAGCTGTTAGGATCGGTGCCGAGGGCGTATTCGGCGAGGTTGTCGAGGCCGTCGTGGTCGGCGTCGTCTTCTGGATCGGTCTCACCGGCGAGGATTTGGGCGGCGGTGAACTGCTGCGTTTTCCACAGCGAGTAGATCATGCCATTGATCGCGAGGGTGCCGTTGGCAGTGCCTTGATAGTTCGTGTCGTTCACGGTGGCCACGACGGCGTAGCTGCCGATGGCGGAGGGCGCGGTGGCAGATCCATCGTAGGTGAAGGTCGCCGTAAGGCCTGCGGGGCTGGTGGTGGCGGTCGCTGCTTTCGGGGTGCCATCGTAATCGTGGGACAGGTCGCCGAGGGTGACGGTGGCGGTGGCCTTGCCAATGATGAGGGTGTCGCTCGCGTTGCCCTGATAGTTCGTGTCGCTGATGCTTGCGGCGACGGCGTAGCTGCCGGCGTTTGAAGGAGCACCCGGAGAGCCATCGTAGGTGAACGAGACCGAGAGGCCGAGTGGCGAGGTGGTGGCGGTGGCACTCTTTGGAGAGCCGTTGTAGGTGGGTGTAAGGCTGCCGAGTGTGACGGTGGCGGTCGCTTTGCCGATGACGAGGGTGCCATTCGCGGTGCCCTGGTAGTTCGTATCGTTGATGCTCGCGGCGACCGCGTAGCTACCGGCGTTCGATGGAACAATCGGAGAGCTATCGTAGGTGAACGAGACCGTGAGTCCGGCTGGCGTGGTGGTGGCGGAGGCACTCTTAGGAGAGCCGTTGTAGGTGGTCGTCAGGCTGCCGAGGGTGATGGTGGCGGTAGCCTTGGCGATGATGAGGGTGCCGGTGGCGCTACCTTGGTAATTGGGATTGGTGATGGTGGCTTCGACGGCGTAGCTGCCGGCATTTGTCGGGACGGTGGAGGAGCCATTGTAGGTCACTGAGACGGCAAGGCCCGGTGGTGAGGTCGTGACGCTGGCTGCCTTTGGCGTGCCATCGTAGGTCGGTGTGAGATTGCCGAGGGTGACGGTGGCGGTGGTCGGATTGACCGTCACGCTGGCGGTATTCGAGATGCTGCCGGAGGTGGCGGTGACGACATAGGGGCCCCCGGCGGTGGTGGCGCTGAAGAGACCGGAGCCATTGATGGTGCCTCCGCCGCTGACGGACCACGTGAAAGATGGCGGCTGAGTCGCCATGGCGGTGCCGAATTGATCGAGCAAGGAGGCTCCGAAGGCCTGGGTGCCACCGACGGCCAGGCTTGCTGTGGCGGGAGAGACGGCGATAGACGATGCGGTCTGAACCACGCGGACGTGGACGGAACTGCTGGTGGTGAGGCCTTGGGCATCTTGAACGGCGACGGTCACGAGGTAGTCGCCGGTCGCATCGAAGTTCGCGAGGGTGGTCTTTGCCGCGTTGGTGCCGTTGGTTTGGAAGAAGACCGAGACTGGACCGGTGCTGCTCCAGGTGTAGTGGAGCGCGGGTTCGCCTCCATCGTCGCTGGCGGCCACGGTGAAGGTGGTGCCGGTGCCGCGAAGGATCTGATAGACGGTGGTGTCAGGGTCGGTGACGGCTTCGATAGACGAGCTGCTGGCTGCGGTGGTGATGGCCGGTGCCTGGTTCGTGATATTGCCGCCGCCGATCAGCGAGATGGTATCGACATACCAGCCCGGGCTGGAGGTGCCGGTGTCGGTGGCGAGCCGCCAACGAAGGCGCAGGCTCTTGCCGGCGAACTTCGCGTTGTCGGTGAAATTGACGAGCGTGTTGACGAAGCTGCCGCTGTTGCCGGACCACGCGCTGGTTCCTTCGAACTCGCTGCGGTCGCTCGGTTTGCCAGTGCCGCCGATGGTGCTGTTGTAGCCATTGCTGGCGAAGCTGAGGCCGGAGCTGGCGGAGGTGACTTCAAACCAGGTGCCTCCGTTGATCGAGAATTCCAGTTTTCCGCCATCGCGTGCCGACTGGAGGTTGTAACTGTGCCAGAAGCCCAGCTGCATGTTGCTGGCATTGGCTGGGATGGAGATGGACGGGGAGGTGAGGGCGACGGTGGACTTCGTTGAAGGGGCGGGGGCAAAATACGAGGTTGTCGGGGAATGGCTGTTAGAGGTGACGAGCGACCATGCATTGCTGCCGGTGGTCGCTTGTGAGGTCCAGCCGGTGACGGTGCCGTCGAAGCTTTCGGCAAACAGGGCGCCGACGACGGCGAAGCCATTCGAGAGCGTGGCGGTTTCAAGATCGGGATTGGTCGCCACTACATTCCATGTGCCCGGTGCGGCACCGGTGAGGTTTACCTGGCAGCGCAGTGATTCGCCGATCAGCTGCTCGCCGGTGGCCTGGATGTCGGTCTGGCCGGAGCGGGTCAGCTTGATCGCGGTGCCCGCTTCGAAGCCGGTGCCTGTTAGATCCATGGTGATGGTTCCGGGCAAGGCACTCGCCGGTGTGACGGTGGCGATGGAAAGTGGCGGTGGTGGCGGGACCACTGCGGCCGCGCCATTCAGTAACAGCGAGTAGTTCTGGTTGCCATTGGTCAGCGTGCCGGAGAACGAGACCACGGCTTGCCAAGTGCCGGCGGCGCCGGGCGAGGGGATGAGGACTTGCTCGACGTTGTCGGTGTTGTTGATGCCGGTGGTCGCGGCGGAATCCATCGACGCTTGAGTCCATGTGCCGACGAAGGGCATGACCCAGGGGAAGAACTCCGAACCGGTCGGCGAGACCAGCTTGAGGTTCAGGTTATTGACCAGCCGCGGGCTGCGGAGGTCGGAGGTGGTGGTCGCGGTGCCGGCGGGATCGGTCCAGCAGAGGGTGGCGCGGATGGGCGAGGTGCCGTCCCAGACGAAGGACTGGGTGCGGACGACGGTGCTGGTGGTGACCTGGTTTTCCGTGACGCGATGCTTTTCGGGGAAGCTGGAATGGTCAGTGAGAAGGTCCGCGGCGGCCTTCACGTTCAGGAGGCCCCAGCCGTATTTGTAGTCGGGGCCGGGATTGCCTCGATCATCGGCGGTGTGGATCAAGAGGCCTTTCAGGGTGCTGGCGCGCATCGCTCCGCCGGGGAAGAGATTGCCGTAGAGTTGGATCAGCAAGGCGGCGGAACCGGTTGCGTTCGGGGTGGCCATGCTGGTGCCACTATAAGTGCCGTAGCTCGTGTTGCTGGCATTCAGGCATGAGTAGAGGGCTTCACCATTGGCGACCACGTCCGGCTTGATGCGGCCGTCGTCGGTGGGACCGAAGGAGCTGAACGAGCTTGGCGTCGCCTTCGAGACATCGCGGACGCCGCCGGTCACGGCATCAAGGGTCGATCCGACGGTGAGGATGTTCTTTGCCAGGGCATCGAAGGAAATGCACTCGAAGCCGCCGCGATACTGGCCGTCACCGCTTGGGTGCAGGGCGGGATCGAACGAGACCACCGAGCCGCCGCCGGGAGAGAGGGTCACCCGATCTCCGGTGACGGGGTTGTCTTCGCGCTCATTGCCCGCGGCACGGAACTCCAGGTAGTAGGGGGCGTTGAACGACAGCGCATCCTGATCGCGCGCATAGGTATTGTAGCGGCCGAAGTCCTGCTCGAAGCCGGTGGCGGTGGTGCCATCACCCCACCACTCCCAATCCTGGTTGGCTGCGCCCACCCAATTCCAGCCGCTGATGTAGCCGTAGCTGTGGTTGGAGAGATAGATGCGGGTGGCCTGCTGGCCTGGGGCGGTGGCGCCGCGGGCGGTCATTTCGGTGACGTCGCTGTTCCAGTCGTAGCTGTCGATGGTCGCCTGCGGGGCCATGCCCTTGGCATTTGCCACGACGCCGGCGGCGGCCAGGGTGCCGCCGACGTGGGTCGCGTGGTCGATGGATCCCGCGCCGTCCTTCACGATCACCCGGCCGCCGAATTCCTGGTGGGTGCTGCGTGCCGAGCCGCCGTCCCAGAGGCCGATGGTGATGCCGCTTCCCTGGACCGCGTAGGTGTCCCGCACCAGATTCGCGCCGGTGGAGATCGCGGCGTTGACGTTCTGGGTGGTGAAATAGACCGGCTTTTCGCCATCGAAGTCGGCGAGCTCCTCGATGGTCCCGTTCCGGCGTGTGACGCGGAGGGGCAGGCCCCGCTGCTGGGCCTTTGCCTGGGCGGCTTGGCGGCGCTGGCCGTCCGCGACTTTCAGGCGGTCCACAATGCGCTGGCGGGAGGCCGGGTCATTGAGGCTGGCGCCGGGTTCAGCGAGGAGATCGGCCAGACGTTCTTGGGAAGCCGCGGGAAGGGTGGCAGCCAGAAGCACCGCCAAGGGGAGGATGCGGGTGAGGTTCATCCGGAGGAGAGCATTGGAAATTTCATTTCAAAGGTCAATCCACCGCTAATGAGGCGACTCGGGACTTGGCAGCCCGGCAATCCCGCGTACCGATCAGCCCGTGGGTGCCGGAACCATTCAAGACCCGTCGTATGTCCGCGAGGCCTTCGCGCGCATCGCCGACCGCTATGTGACGACGAATCACGTGCTCAGCCTAGGCACGGATATCCTGTGGCGGCGGAAGGTGGCGCGGATCGTGCGTTCATGGCAGCCGCGGCGGGTGCTCGATGTGGCGACCGGCACCGGGGATCTGGCGCTTGAGATGCAGGATGCTTGTCCGGACGTGGAGGTGACCGGTAGTGACTTTTGCGCGGAGATGCTAGCGCATGCGAGCCGGCGGGGACTGGCGCGGACGCTGGTGGCGGATGCGCTGGCGCTGCCGTTTCGGGATGGGGAGTTTGATGTGGTGACGGTGGCCTTCGGGCTGCGGAACATGGCCGACTATGCTGCGGCGATTCGTGAGATGCGGCGGGTGCTGCGGCCGGGTGGGCATCTTGTGGTGCTCGATTTCTCTTTGCCGGAAGGTGTGATGAGGAAGCCCTATCGCTGGTATCTGCACAATGTCCTGCCGAAGATGGCGGGCTACCTGACGGGGCAGAAGGATGCGTATGAATACCTCGGTGGCTCGATTGAGGAGTTCCCGATGGGGAAGGAGATGTGCGGGCTGATTGATGCGCAGGGTTTCCGAGGGGCGGATGCGCGGCCGCTGTGCTGTGGGGTGGCCTCGATCTATACGGCGGAGGCGGTTTGAAGTGCGTTCGCATACCTATTCCCCATCCCGATAATACCGTGGCAAACCTGAACAAATTCGCTTAGCCTCTGAGGGATGAAACCTGAAACCAAAGTTGTCGCCATCATCTTTGGATACTGCGCCATCCTGTGGGTGACAAACTGGTCGCTCAGCCATGAGTATGCGCGGGAGGTGGGACATACTGCGTCGTCCCTCGATCTGAGAGGACTGGGCGCTTTATTCGGGTTTGTTTCCTCGATTGTTCTCGCCCGTCGAATCTGGCAGGTTTGGCGTGTTATCCTCGATGCGCGGGTCAGGGTACCGAAGTCGGCGCGATTGTGGGGGGACTGGGGTTACCTGTGGCTGCTCCTTCCTCTCCTCATCCATACGGACTTTCATTCGAATGGATCGGCGGAGGACGGCGCGGACGTTCACACCGTCTTCGAGTATGGAAGTTCGGCGGCTTCGTTTCTTCTCTCCGGCCTCGCGATCATGCTGTTCCAGCTTTTGGTCAGACTGGAGGCGTTCAATCCGGAGAACAGGAACGCAGAGCAAGCCGAGACAGGTCATCGCCTGCCGGTCACCTAAGGCCGATGCTGGCTCAAGCGGCCACGCTATGCTTGACGCAGATGCGCTACTGCTTCCGCGAGATCTGCGGGCGTGACTTGATCGCTGAGGTAGGCGTCGCCGGGGGCGCGGAGGAGGACGAAGCGGATCTTGCCGGCTTCGAACTTCTTGTCGCGGCTGAGTTTCTCTAACACTCGCTCGGTGGAGATGGCGTGATCGAGGACGAGAGGGAGTTGGAACTTCTCTAACAGGGCGAGGATTTCCTGTGAGGCGGCGGGGGCAAGGCCGGCGTGTTTTTCGGAGAGGTGGAGGGCGGCGCGGAGGCCGAGGGAGATGGCTTCGCCATGGAGCATGTCGCCGTAGGGGACGGCGGCTTCGATGCCGTGGCCGATGGTGTGGCCGAGATTGAGCAAGGCGCGGAGGCCCTTGGTCTCGTGTTCGTCGGCTTCGACGATGCGGGCCTTGATGGCGATGTTCCGGGAGATGAGGTCGGCAGGGACTTCACGGGTGGCGGGATCGAGTGCGGCGATCTCGGCGAGCATGGCACCGTCGCGGATGGCGGCGTGCTTGATGACTTCGGCGAAGCCCTCGCGGTATTCGCGGCCGGGCAGGGTGGCGAGCACGGCGGGATCGACGATGACGAGCCGCGGCTGGTGGAAGGCACCGAGGAGGTTCTTGCCCTCCGGCAGGTTCACACCGGTCTTGCCGCCGACGGAGGAGTCGACCTGGGCGACGATGGTGGTGGGGATTTGGACGAAGGGAATGCCGCGGTAGAAGATGGCGGCAACGAAGCCGGCGAGGTCGCCGACGACTCCACCGCCGAGGGCGATGACGAAGGAACGGCGGTCGTGGCCGGCGGCGGCGAGGGAGGAGCAGAGGACCTCGGCCTGGGCCATCGACTTCGAGGCTTCGCCGGCGGGGAGAGTGTGGAGGGTGGGGGCGAAGCCTCCGGCGATGAGTGCCTCGGTGAGGGCGGCGGCGTGGAAGTGGCCGACCGTTTCATCGGTGATGATGGCGGCTTTTCCGGAGAGGCCGGCGGAGCGGAGGGCATCGCCCGCGCGGGCGAGCAGGCCATTTTCCACGCGGACTTCGTAAGACCGCTCTCCCAGATCGACATACACGCTCGGCATGCGGCGGAGCATGGGAGGCGGGGGGAGAGGGAGGCAAGCCCGGTAGGTAGCGGATGTAGTCAGTATGACTACCGGCGGAGGCGGTGCCAGCTGGCGGTGTCGGGGTGGAGGAGCGTATCAAGGGGGCGGCCGGCGAGGTCGTGGTGGGTGATGACGTGCTCTAGCAGGAGGAGGGAGGCGACGGCGTCGTAGAGGGCATCGTGCCAACGGCCGCCGGGGTGGTGGGTTTCGAGGACGTGGGCGAGGCCGCGGCTTTCGCAGAGGGCGGAGAGCGAGTGGTCCGGGAGGTCCGGCCAGGCGGCACGGGAGAGGAGGAGGGTATCGACCCACGGACCGAAACCGTGGCCGGGGAAGGCGCGGAGGAAGCGCTTTTCGGTGCCCTTGCCGTGGGCGACGACGACGGCCCCGGCGAGGTGCTTTTTCATCTGCGGCCAGAGGGAGAGCAGGGCCGGGGCACCATGGAGGTCCTCATCCCGGATGCCGTGGACCTTGCGGGCGGACCAGGTGATGGGGGCGTCACTGGCGAGGTAGGACATGAAGCGCTCGCCGTGGCCATCGGCGGCGGACCAGGTGGCGAGGCCGACCTGCACCGGGACATCCGTGCGGCCGCGGGCGGCACCGGCCGACTCGAAGTCGATGGCGGCAAAACGGCAGTCCCCGATGGTCACGGGGGAAGGGCAGCACGGGGGCGGGCGGGTTGGCGATGGGAAAAGCATCGGATGGGGGCTTGCCAAGGGGGGCCCGGTGGCGAAAGTTCCGGCGCTCCTGAATGGCGGAACGCCGCACACCCCTTTGGCTCTGGCCGAATTTGCTCAGCTTGGACGCACCGATCGTCGCGGTGGTGTGGCTGGGGATGTTTGCCCGGGTGTGGCTTGGTTACCTGGAATGGCAAAGCTATCTCGCGCTGGGACTGGCGGTCTGGGTGATCTATGTGGTGGACCGCATTCTCGACGTGAAACTGCTGCACGCGGATGACCCGCGGCTGGGACCGCGGCACGCCTTCGTGAAGCGGAATCAGAAGAAGCTCGGCTGGCTGGCGGTGGCGGCGGGGCTGGGCTGCGTGTTCATGGCGTTCTTCGTGTTGCCGTCGCGCCTGATCGGTCTTCCCACGGAAATCGGTTACCTGCTGCCAGCCGGGATCCTGACCTTCGTGTTCTTTTCGATGAATCTGGCATCTGCCGGAAATCCGGAGATCCCGCACCTGCGGAACCTGCTGGCCGGGGTGACCTTCTCCTTCGGCACGGCGATGCTGGCGCACATGCACATCGGCTCGGAGGGGGTCTTCCACCTGCTGCAGTCGCGGGAGATGCTGTGCTTCGCGCTGCTGTGCGCGGTGAACATTTCGGCGATTCACTTCTGGGAGCAATCGCGGCAATCGCGCGACGAGGACTTCAAGGCGGCGCATGAGCTGGCGCTGACCCTGCCGCTCGGGGTTCTCGGGGCGGCGTGCATTCTCTCTGCGGGGATGGACGAGGAAACGACCGGACGGCCGTTTTTCTATGCGGTGCTGATTTCGGCGGCGCTGCTGTTCATCCTGAACCGCCAGCGGGAGCGCTTCTCGATGGATGCGCTGCGGGTGCTGGCAGATGTGGCGCTGGTGGCACCGTTCCCGATTTTCTGGCTGCTTTCGAGTTCCAGATAGCGCTTGCGGCAGATTGCCGTGGGCCTTTATCTCACGCCTCTCATGTCGAAGGCACTCGATATCAAACGCCCTGCTTTCCTGATCCTCGGCGCGCCGGGGTCGGGCAAAGGAACCCAGGGGAAAATCCTCGGCTCGATCCCGCGCTTCTTCCACTGCGCGTGTGGCGATGTGTTCCGCTCCCTCGACACGCGCACGCCGATCGGCCGACGCTTCGTCGACTACTCGAGCCGTGGTGAGCTGGTGCCGGACGAGCTGACGATCGAGCTATGGAAGGCGCAGGTGGACAACTGGCGCGAGTCCCACGTTTACAAGCCGGACATCGATTTCCTGGTGCTGGATGGCATCCCGCGCAACGTGCCACAGGCGGAGATGATCTCGGAGTTCCTGCACATCCATCAGGTCTTCCACCTTTCCTGCCCGGATCGCGAGGAACTGGCGCGCCGCATGAGAAAGCGGGCGCTGAAGGACAACCGGATGGACGACGCGTCCGACCGCGTGATCCAGCAGCGGATCGCCACCTACGAGGGCGAGACCAAGCCGATCCTGGACTACTACTCGACCGCACTGGTGACGGACATCGATGCGACGCAGCCGCCGGTGAAGGTGCTGAATGACATCATTTCGAAGATCGTTTCGCTTCCGGCTTATCAGGAAGTGGCCAAGGTGGTGGCATGAGTTTGGCGGACGCGCGGGTGGTGTTTTTTGGCAGCGGGGAGATCGCGATTCCCGCGTTCCGCCGCTTGATTGCGGATGGGCCGCGGCCGTTGGCGCTGGTGACGCAGCCGGACAAGCCGGCGGGGCGGCATCGTGAGCTGACGCCGCCGCCGATCAAGCGGGTGGCTCTGGAGGCGGGGATTCCCGTGCTCCAGCCAGAGAGTGTGCGGGATGAGGCGAGTCTGGAGGAGCTGCGTGCCCTCGCACCGGATGTGATCGTGGTGATGGCCTACGGACAGATTTTGCCGAAGGCATTGATCGCCATTCCGCGGATTGCCTGCATCAACCTGCATGCGTCGATTTTGCCGCGGCATCGTGGGGCCTCCTGCTTGCAGGCGGCGATCGACGAAGGCGATGCCGAGACCGGGATCACGGTGATGCACGTGGTGCCGAAGCTGGATGCGGGCGACATCATTCACGCGGTGGCCACGCCGATCGGCGCGGAGGAAACCGGCGGCTCGCTGCATGACCGGATGGCGGAGGTGGCGGCGGAGGCCTTGGCCCAAGCGTTACCGGGGATTCTCGGCGGAACCGCTTCCCGGACGCCGCAAGACGGGGAACGGTCGACCTACGCGCCGAAGTTGGAGCGCGAGCACGGGCGGATCGACTGGACGTGGGATGCGGAGCGGCTCGCCCGGCGCATCCGCGCCTATGAGCCGTGGCCCGGGACCTGGACGAGCTTCGACGGCAAGCGGATCAAGATTTTCCCGGCGAGGGCCGGGTCGGGGGCTGCCGGTGAGCCGGGATCCCTGAGTGTGGTGGAGGGCGAGGTCCGGGTCGCCTGTGGCGAAGGATTTCTCGTGCTGGGCGAAGTCCAGCCGGACGGATCGCGGCGGATGCCGGCGCGGGATTGGGTGAAGGGGCTGCGGAGTTTGCCGGCTTTCGGGTAGGCAACGCTGGCGGCTTGTTTTTTCAGCATTTCGCCGCAGGCTCGGGACTGTGAAACCGTTGCTCCTGCTGCTTGCTCTGGCCCTGCCCGTGGTGGCCACCACCATTTCCGTGGTGCCGATCCACGAGCCGCTGAGCATGCACGGGACGGACGTGGACGAAGGCATCACCGAGACCGGGGAGGCGCTCCAGGCGACGGTGACCGCCCGCCCGATGGCGCTCTCCGGCGCATTTCCCGAGGCGCTGGTGGAAGCCATCCGCACTCCTCACAAGTTCCCGACGAACAGTCCGAACTACAAGGTGGACGAGGTGAACCTGCTGGTCCTGTGCAACGTGGGGATCACCGCGGAGGGGAAGGACGACGGCCTGCATGTGGCCCTGAATGTTTCCCATCTGGCGGTGCCGGAAGGGGTGGATCTCACCGCGCGGCAGGTGTTGAAGCTGGCTCTGGTGGCGATTCACAAGACCTTGGAGGACTACCAAGGGCCGCAGATGGCGCCTCTTCACGTGCATGTTGCCATCGAAGGCGTGAGCGATGACACGGCCTCGCTGAAGGATCTGGAGACGACCTACAAGCTGGAGGGCGAGTGAACCGCCTTTTGCCTTTCCAAAAGTAGCTGCTGCCTGCTTGGATCGCGCAACGCCAGCCATCGAATGAGTTCGTCCCCACCCCGCTACAAGAGAGCCATCCTTAAACTCAGCGGGGAAGCCCTCCGAGAACCCGGCAGCACCGATAACATCTCACCGGAGATCGTCGAACGGATCGCGCGAGAGGTGCGCGAGGCCTTGGCTCCCGGCGACTTGCAGTTAGGGATCGTGGTCGGCGGCGGGAACTTCTGGCGCGGTGCCTCTGCCAGTGCCCGCGGCATGGACCGTGCGACGGCCGACTATGTGGGCATGCTTGCCACGGTGATGAACTCGCTGGCGCTCCAGGGCTCGATGGAACATCACGGTGTGACCTGCGTGGTCCAGTCGGCGATCGAGATGAAGAACGTCGCCGAGACCTTCATCCGCCGGAAAGCCGAGCGACATCTCAACGACGGCCGGGTGGTGATTTTCGCCGCCGGCACCGGAAGCCCGTTCTTCTCCACCGACACCACCGCCGCGCTCCGTGCCAGCGAGATGAGTGCGGATGTCGTTTTCAAGGCGACCATGGTGGACGGTGTCTACGATTCCGATCCGAAGAAGAATCCGGACGCGAAGAAGTTCTCCCGTGTTTCCTTCCATGACTGCATTTCGAAGCAGTTCAAGGTGATGGACGCCACCGCCTTCAGCCTGTGCATGGACAACCACATCCCGATCGTGATTTTCGATCTCGGCAAAGAGGGCAACATCACCCGTGCGCTGCGCGGGGAATCGATCGGCACCATCGTCGATGGCGAGGAAACCGTGCTCGCCTGACTTTCTAACAAATCCTTCCCGCAATGGATCCGGAAACCGCTATTCTTGAGACTGAAGAGGCCATGGAAAAGGCCGTGGAGTACCTGCACCACGAGTTCGCCACGGTCCGCACCGGCAAGGCCTCGCCCAGCCTGGTCGAAAACATCGATGTCCATGTGCACAGCTACGGCAGCACGATGAAGCTCAAACAGCTCGCGATGATCACCGCACCGGAAGCGCGGTTGCTGGAGGTGAAGGTATTCGATCCGGCGACGACTCAGGACGTGGAGCGGGCGATTCGCGAGTCGCGCCTGGGCCTGAATCCGGCGGCGGCTGGTATTTCACTGCGCATTCCGATTCCCGAGCTTTCCGAGGAGCGGCGTATCCAGATGGTGAAGCTGATCAAGCAGATCGCCGAGGAGGGGAAGGTCCGCGTCCGCAGTGCTCGCAAGGAGGGCATGGATGCCGCGAAGAAGATGAAGGCTGACAATTTGCTGACCGAGGACGGCCAGAAGGATCACGAGGCCGAGGTGCAGAAGCTGACCGACAAGTATGTGAAGATTGTCGACGAGCTGGTGGTGGCGAAGGAGAAGGAAGTGATGAAGGTCTGATGGGGCGTTGAGGGGTGTGGGCGTTCCGTCCACACCGCGTCGACGAAACGTCGACACCCCTTATGGTCCGGCTACGCGCGGGCGAAGAGCTTTCCGAAGTGCGGCACGAAGGCGTCCGCGAAGTCCGCAACGCTTACCGGCTTGCGGGCTTCTTGTTGAACGCTGCTCATGATCACGCCGTCGATGCCGCAGGGCGTGATGGCGAAGAAGGGTAGCAGCGATTCCGGTGTGATGTTGATCGCGAAGCCGTGCATGGAGATCCACTTGCGCACGCCGACGCCGATGGAGGCTAGCTTGCGGTTCTCTACCCAGACGCCGGTGAGGCCCTCGCGACGGCCAGCGGGGATGCCGAAGTCGCGGCAGGTGAGAATGAGGGCTTCCTCGATGCCGCGGAGGTGGGCGTGGAGGTCGCGATTGCGTTCGCGCAGGTCGAGGATGGGGTAGCCGACGAGTTGGCCGGGGCCGTGATAGGTGGCTTGGCCGCCGCGGTTGGTTTCGACGACGGGGGCGGGAAGCATTGCGGTGTCCCGTAGGGAGGACTGATCGCGGAGGCGGCCGATGGTGTAGACGGGTGCGTGCTCTAACAGGAAGAGGGTTTCCTCGCCGGTGGCGTTGAGGAGAGCGTCGACGGCGGCGTCCTGTTGTTTGAGGCCGTCTTCGTAGGTGATGTTGGTGCCTAGATGGACGGTTTTCATACCTGACGTCGTTCGAGCATTTTGGCCTTCAGGGGGTCGGATGCCTGGAGATGGGCGAGGCCGATTGCGAGGGCGTCGGCGGCGTCGTGGGGAGGGGTTTCAGAAAGGCCTAACAGAGCGCGGACCATGAAGGCGACTTGCTGCTTGTCGGCCTTCCCTTTACCGGTGACGGCCATCTTCACCTTCATCGGCGCGTATTCGTATACGCTCAGGCCCGCATCAGCGGCTGCGATGAGTGCGGCGGCGCGGGCGGCACCCATGGAGATGGCGGTGCGGTGGGACTGCACGTAGATGATGCCTTCCACCGCGACTTCGTCGGGCTGGTACTTTTCGATGACGTTCCGCAGGTGGGTGCGGACTGCTGCGAGTGCGGCAGACTGGGGGAGGCGATCGGGAATCGAGATCACGTCGAAGGCCAGGGCGTGGGCCTTGTGCCCGTCGCCTTCAACGACGGCGTAGCCGGTGTTTCGCACTGCGGGGTCGATGGCGAGGACGCGCATGATCGTGAGCAATTATCGAGGTTCTCCCTTAACGTTCAGAGCTTCTCGACAAGGTCCTTACCGCATTGCCCTGCGAGCGCGAGGAGAGGGCCATGATTCCTTGGAAGATAGCGATCAATCCGAAAGCGATTGCTGCTCCAGCAGCTTCTTCAGCTTTGGCAGGAACCTCAAAAAACAGCCAGAGCATGACTCCCGCCGCGATGAAGAAGACCACTGCCAAGCCAGCACAGAGCCGGGTCTTTACCCGCAGTCGCTGCTCCCAAGCGTCCAGCTGCTTTTGCAGGGCCTCCGAACTTGCGAGAGCTTCGTCGAGATCCTGCTTCCCAGTCTGGCTCATGGCGGATGCTACCTCCGCTTCTTCTTGCCGCCCATCGGCTTCTTGCGGATGGGCTTGGACGGAGAATCGTCGAGTAGCGCGGTGTAGATGTAGTCGAAGCCTTCCAGCTTCTGGCGCTTGATCTTCTGATCGATGAAGACCTCGACCGACTTCGCATACTCCAGTTCGTCCGCAGTGAGGATGGTGAAGGCGTCGCCTTCGGCTTCAGCGCGGCCGGTACGGCCGATGCGGTGGACGTAGTCCTCGGCGTTTTCCGGGACGCGGTAGTTGATGACGTGGGAGACGCCGGAGATGTCGATGCCGCGAGCGGCCACGTCGGTGGCGACGAGCACTTCAAATTCGCCGCTCTTGAAGCCGGCGAGGGCTTTCATGCGGTCGACCTGGCCGATGTCCGAGTGCATGGCGGCGACCTTCTCGTGACCCTCACGTTTGCAAAGGGCACAGACTTGGTCGGCCTCCTTGCGAGTGCGGGTGAAGATCATCACCGAGTGGTAATCGGTCTTGTCGAGCAGCGCGATCAGCAGATCGTCCCGCTGGTCCATCGAGACCGGATAGAAAGCGTGGGTGACGGTGGAAGCGACCGCACGGCGGGCGATTTCCACGCTGACCGGATTGATGAGACACCACTGGGCGAAGGTCTGGATGGCCGCTGGCATGGTGGCCGAGAAGAAGAGGGTCTGACGGCCTTCCCACGGGCAGAGATTCACGATCTTGCGAACCTGCGGGAGGAAGCCCATGTCGAGCATGCGGTCGACTTCATCGAGGATGAGGATCTTGACCTCGTTGAAGCGCATGGTGGCGCGGTAGAAATGGTCGACCAGGCGTCCCGGGGTCGCGACGACGATGTCGGCACCGGTTTGCAGGGCCTTGAGCTGATCACCGAAGCCGACGCCGCCGAAGAGCAGGGCGACCTTCAGGCCGGTGTGCTTGCCGTATTTCTCAAATTGCTCGGCAACCTGATGGGCCAGCTCGCGGGTGGGTTCCAGCACCAGGATCTGCGGCTTGCCGAGCGGCTTGATCTTGCTCAGCGCGGGCAGCGCGAAGGCCGCAGTCTTGCCCGTGCCGGTCTGCGAGGCTCCGATCACATCGCGCCCCTCCAGGATCAGCGGTATGGCCTGAGCCTGGATCTGAGTGGGGTTTTCGTAGCCCGACTCCGTAACGGCTTCGAGGACGGCGTCGGAGAGGCCTAATGTGTCAAATCCCATGTGTTCGGGGATTGCGTAGGGCTCAAGCCCCCCCCGGTCAAGGGACGAGTAACTTGTGAGAAAGAACTTACGTCGCGGCGGGGCCGGCGGGGGAATGGATCAGCAGGCACTCTTCCAGAAGTGGCTGAAGCTCCTGAAGCAGCGGGTGGCCTTGCACGAATTCGATCCGGTAGCGCGTTTCGACCCGCTTGAGCGCGAAATCGAGGTCGGCTTTCACGAGGTCATTCACGTCGCCGCGGATCACGGCCACCAGCAGGGAGAATTGACCGCAACGAACGAGGGTGCGGCGGCCGTCGCCGAGTTCGAAGCCGAGCATGAGTGCGCCGGTATCGTCACGGACCCGCAATGCGAGCTGGCGTGCGAACGAGCCGACCTTCCGCGGATGGGCATGGCGGACCGGATTCGAGCTGGCGTAGGAGATGAGCGAGAGCTTGTCGCGATCAAGCAGGTAGACTTCCTCGACGTGGAAGCGGCGGATCTTGTCGGAGACGACTTCGTCGTAGGTCCGGCTGGTGAAGAGCGCCTGCAGGCGCCACATGGAGCGGTGGCCGAAGCCGGGCTGCTGGAACGGGCCGCTCTGGTGCTCTGCCAAGGCGCGCCGGAAGGTGGAGCGCAGCATGGCTTCCAGCGAGGCATCGTCGCGGAAAGACTCACCGGTCATGGCGCTGGCTACCAGAGGGGCGATGGCGTCGCGCAGGTCCTCGTCGGTGTAGTCCTTCGGAGGGCTGGGCATCGGCGGCGTCTTCGGCGTCACCGGCATTTCGTCGGCGGTGAAGCGCGCGAAATTGCCGAGTTCGGGAAGCGGAGTCCGGTGCGGGGTTTCCGGCGGCAGATTGCCAGCCACCGGCAAGCTTTCGACAGAAAGGCCGGGTCGGGAAGAGTGGCCGGTGACGCCTTCGAGAGGGGCGGGCAGCGGGGGGATGGCGGTGGTCATCGCGCACCTCCCGGTTGGCCGGCTTGGAGCGCGGCGGCTTCGGCGATGGCCCGGGCGGCATTGGCCAATTGGAGGAAGGATTCCTGAAGGCGTGCTTGTTCGGCCCCTCCGCGCGCGGAGGTCTCGACGTTCGCCTTTACCCACTCGCGGGTCTTTTCCAGCTCGCCGCGCAGTTCCGAGATCAAGTGCTCCTCGCGCTGGTGGAGGTAGGTGCGGAAGCCTTGGTTCCAGTGGTCGAGCCACCGGGAGAAGCG
This sequence comes from Luteolibacter sp. Y139, assembly GCF_038066715.1. NCBI lineage: Bacteria > Pseudomonadati > Verrucomicrobiota > Verrucomicrobiia > Verrucomicrobiales > Verrucomicrobiaceae > Neoluteolibacter > Neoluteolibacter soli. The sequence continues at coordinate 257,768 of NZ_JBBUKT010000002.1, forward strand.
CTGCTCGATTTCCACCTGGGCCTCGAGTCCGGAGTCGGCGCGGTTTCTTGCGGCAGCCTGGATCTGGCCGGCGAGGCGATGGGTCTCTTCCACGCGGCGCGCCTTTTCGGCGTCGATCTCATCGCGCAGTGCGGCGAACTTCTCGTCCTGCCGTTTTTCAAAGGAGGCCAGGCCGATTTCGAACACGTCTCCACCCGCCTGGGTCGGCAAGGGGCGCAGGTTCGCTTCCAAGCGGTCTAGGCGTCGTTCCACGCTTTCCATCTGTCGACCCACGAGTATTTCGCGGATCCGTTCGACCTGGCGTGACGGATTGGTATCAGGGGGGGCTGAGGGCATGGGGGGACTCGCTCCGTGGGGTGATCCGGTGGGGGTGCTCCGGACAGGAGAAAGCAATAAACAGCGCAAAAAGCTACGACACCGCGGGGACTTCTGTAAATGCCAAGATTGTTCCTTAAGTTTTCTTAACTATCTCCGACGATGAACAAAATTCCCTAGGGCGAAAAGGGCTGGCGAACTCGGTGAAAGACACCCTTGCGCCGGTATGGTAAGGGGAGGCCGATGTCCGACCAAGAATACGACAAGGAGCGCGATCAGGTGCTCGCCGCCGCCTACGAGAAGACTCGCAAGAGCCTGATCGCGCGGCTGGACAATTGGGAGGACCAGAAGACGTGGGACGAGTTCTACCAGACCTACTGGCGGCTGATTTACGCGGTGGCGATCAAGGCGGGGCTGCGTCCGGACGAGGCGCACGACTGCGTGCAGGAGACGGTTCTTTCCATCGCCAAGCAGTCGAAGAAGAAACTTTACGATCCCGAACAAGGTTCCTTCAAAACGTGGCTGATGAACATGACCCGCTGGCGGATCAACGACCAGTTCCGCAAGCGCAAGAAGGACACGGCGATGGCCGGCGGGGAATGGGAGGATGACCGCAAGACGGCCGTCATCGACCGCTTCGAAGACCCGAAGGGGGACATGCTGTCACGCCTTTGGGATGTAGAATGGAAAAAGAACGTCGCCGACGCCGCTTTAGCCCGTGTGAAAGCGCAGGTGTCGCCCAAACAGTACCAGATTTTCGACTGCTACGTCGTCCGTCAGTGGGACGCGAAGAAGGTCCAGGACCACCTCAACGTGAGCATGGCCCAAGTATACCTCGCGAAGCACCGCGTGGGGTCCGTCTTGAAAAAGGAACTCGCCCGACTCGAGGAGGATGCCGACGAGTAGGCCGCGCCCTGATCCGGTCATACCCGACCACGAGGTCCTGCGTAAAGTTGGCGGCGGGGCCTACGGAGAAGTCTGGCTCGCCCGCGGGGTGACCGGTGCCCTGCGCGCGGTGAAGGTCGTGTGGCGGGAGGACTTTGAGGACGAACGGAGCTTCGAGCGCGAGTTCGAGGGTATCCTGAAGTTCGAGCCGATTTCCCGCGATCATCCGGGGCTGGTGAATATTCTCCACGTCGGGCGCAGTGTCGATGGCGTCTCCTTCTACTACTACGTGATGGAGTTGGGAGACGACGTGCTCACGGGGCGCGAGATCAACCCCATTGAGTATGAGGCCCGGACGCTGCGCAGCGATGTGAAGCGCATCCCGGGCAAGCGGCTGGATACCGAATTCTGCGTGGATGTCGGCGTGCGTCTCGCCGAGGCGCTGCGGCACCTGCATGACAATGGCCTGGCGCATCGCGACGTGAAGCCGGCCAACGTCATCTTCGTGGGCGGCAAGGCGAAGCTGGCGGACATCGGGCTGGTCGCCACGCGTGGCCAGCGGACCTTTGTGGGCACCGAGGGATTCGTTCCGCCGGAAGGTCCGGGGTCGGCACAGGCGGATGTCTATAGTCTGGGCAAGGTTTTGTATGAGATCGCCAGCGGGAAGGACCGCATGGATTTCCCGGAACTGCCGGACGACATGCCGCCGAAGCTGGAGCGCAAGCGCTGGCTCGCGCTCAACCAGATCATCTGCGATGTCTGCGAGCCGCAGCTTTCCAAGCGCCGCGTTTCCTCTGCCGGTGATCTGGCGGATGCACTGAAGCGCCTGCAGGAAGGGAAGCGCCGCAAGCGGCGTCGACCGGTCGGAGCTTTCTTTGCCACTGTGATGACGGCTGCCGCGCTGGTGGTCGGCACGTGGGAGGTTTTCAAGGGCAGCCCGTGGATGAATTTCTCCGGCGAACTCGGCAGCCTGATTTCTTCGGGTGATCCCACGCCGCAGTCTTCCGGAGTAAACCTGCCGAAAGATCCGGTGCCTGCGCTCATCAAGGTGAACAGCCGACCCGAGGGGGCGATGGTCATCGACTCCAGCGGGGAAATCCTCGGCACCACGCCGACGGACTTGATCTCCGCCCGCGTCGGCGAGCAGGTGTCATTCCGTCTGGAGAAGGATGGCTTTGCCCCGGTGCCCTTGCAGGCAATCGTGCCGGCGTCGGCGGCGGAGGAGCCGCTTTTGTTAGAGGCGGAGCTGAAGGTCTTCTCGCCACCGCAGCCGAATGAACCGTGGACTGATCATCTCGGCCAGCGATACGGCCCGGTCGGTGAGGGGCATGAAAGCCGCCAGCCGGTCGGCCAGGAACAGTGGGAAGCGTATCGGGCGGAGAAGGAGCGCCCGGCCGATGCGGCTGAGTTCGTCGAGGTCGAGGAGGGGCAGATCAAGCGCAAGATCGCGGTGACCAGCGAGGGCGAGGCCAAGGAGTTTTGCTGGTGGCTTGCGTCCAAGAGCATCGGGGCGGGCTTGCTCACGGAGAACCATGAGGCGCTGCCGCTGATGGACCTCGCCTTTTCCAATCCCGGTCTCAGCGAGCGGGCAAAGAAGGAGAACCTGCGGCCCTTCCGCTGTCGCGTGCAGCCGATCGCCTTCGCGCGGATCGTGCTGACCACCGAGCCTGCCGGGGCGGAGGTGTTCATGAAGACTTCCGATCCGGCCTTCACCAACAACGTGGGTCGCACCAATGGCCAGCTTGCGATCGAGTCCCTGAAGCCCGGCGACAATGAGCTGCTGGTTTTGTTAGAAGGCTACAAGCCGCTGTCCCGCAAGGTGACACTCAAGCGTGGCGAGACGCTGGAGCTCCATCTCAAGCTCCAGCTGAACAACAGCGTGGTGATGGACAAGCCGTGGGAAAACGGGCTCGGGATGAAGTTCATCCCGCTGGGTCCCGACTTGATGGCTTCCATCTGGGAGACGCGGGTGAAGGACTACGATGCTTTTGTCCGCGCGCGGAATCTTCCGAGCCCATCCACCGACTTCCAGCAGGGCCCGGATCATCCGGTGGTGTTCGTTTCCCGCAAGGATGCGGAGGACTTCTGCGTGTGGCTGACCGAAGTGGAGCGCAAGCAGGAGCGCCTGACGCAGGTGCACGAGTATCGCCTGCCCACCGACTACGAGTGGAGCCTGATGGCGGATCTGAAGGAGCAGGTGGACATTTCCCCGGCGAAGCGCGACTCGCTTCGCGCGAAGGTTTTCCTGTGGGGAGTGGCGTGGCCGCCGCCGGGGCCGGCGATCGCGAATCTCGCGGATGCGAGCGCTTCCAAGGCCCGTGGCATCCCGGCGGAGCGCACGATCAAGAACTACGAGGACGGATATGAAAAGACCGCGCCGGTGGGTTCTTTTCCGCCGAACGCACTGGGCATCTACGATCTCTGCGGCAACGTCCACGAGTGGGTCTCGGACAACTACAGCCCGACGGTGGCCTCAGGCGTGCTGCGTGGCGGCGGCTGGAATACCTACCAGCCGCAGAACCTCTACATCGGCGCGCGGAATACCCAGCCGCCGGATTTCCGCGATAGCATCTACGGCTTCCGGGTGGTGCTTGCCAAAGTCCCGCCGCCACCGGAAAACACTCCTGCCGAAGACGGCACCGACTCCGATGGTTGAAATCAAGATCGATTACCAGGGCGACCTTCATTGCTCCGCCCTTCATGTTCCTTCCGGCACCGTCATCGAAACCGATGCGCCGGTGGACAACAATGGTCGCGGCGAATCGTTTGCACCGAGCGATCTCGTGGCCACTGGACTTGGTGTTTGCATGGCGACGGTCATGGGCATCGTCGCGAGACGGAAGGAGATCCCGATGGAAGGGCTGAAGGTGGCGGTGAGGAAATACATGACCACCGAAACGCCGCGGCGCATCGCGAAGCTGGAGGTGGATCTTGATATGCCGCTGCCGGCGGATCATCCGGAGCGGCGTTTGTTAGAGAGCACGGCGAACGGTTGTCCGGTGCACCACAGTTTGCACCCGGATATCGAGGTGGTGTTCAACTGGCGGTGGCAGTGACGTGCTTTTTGCCCGCCGGTCTGGTCCTAAGGCAGGCGTTTTCCAAGGCGCACGGAATCGAGTCGGGCGGCGTTTTGCACCGGGAGGTGAGATGTCTCGCCGGTTGACTTGAGTGATCTTCTTCCCTTTGTTCCGAGCGGCTCGCACCGGATGCCGCTCAACTCAAGATGAAGAGAACTCCTTCGCTTAACTCCGCTCTCGCAGTCGGGTTTATCATGCTGCTGGCCTTGGGCAGCGGGTATTACGCGAGAACCCAGTCGCGGCAGGGGATCGCATCGCCCGGGGCTGCTTCTGCCGCGATGGTTCCGGCTGCAAGGGAAGGAACGCAGGCGAGCGCCGCCCCTTCAACGAGTGCAGCGGGCGCGACGAAAGCCGGTGGCGAAATTCCCAGTGATCTGTGGGAGGCCTTGAGCGCGGCCCGGCGAAGCATCCGCCCGATGGAGGGGGATACGGAGCAGGCTTCCTACTATGCCCATCATCCGAAGCAGCGGTTGACGGTGCGTTTCAAGCCCCAAGGGATATCCATCCGACCCTCTGGAAGAGGTGACTGGAATCTGGCGATGACCAGCGCGTCCGCTGGCGAAGGGAGCATGATTTCGACCCACGGCACGCGTGCGGAGTACCGGCACCCGGATGGCTTGGTGGAATGGTTTGAGAACCGTGCCGAGGGAATCGAGCACGGCTTTACCGTGGCCCGGCCGCCGGGAGGAGCAAAGGAGGGGCTTTCCTTGACTGTGAAGCTTGCGGGTATGACGCCGGAAGCTGCCGGAGAAAGCAGCGATCTGCTGCTGCGATCTGCGGATGGGGTGGCGCGGCTTTGCTACTCGGGGCTCAAGGTGTGGGATGCCGAGGGCGATGCCTTGCCGGCCACCATGCAGGCCTCTGGAAGCGACATCCTCATTGCCGTGAATGACCACGGTGCCACTTACCCGGTGACCGTCGATCCGGTGATCACGACCTACCGGGAGAAGATCGAGATGGCAGAACCCGGGCTGGGGGATTCGCACAATCAATTCGGCAGGGCGCTCGCCTTCGATGGCGAGACCGCGTTGGTGGGGGTGCCGGAGGACAATACCCTGAGCGGTGAGCACTCGGGCAGCGTGTATGTATTCCGGCGGAATGGCGGGGCGTGGGTGCAGGAAGCCTGGCTCACCCCAAGCGACGACGGTGGGATTGGATATAAAACTTTCGGCGCGGCGGTGGTGCTTCAGGGAGATACCGCTTTCATCGGGGCTCCGGGATTTGTGGCGGGCGGGGATACCACGGCGATGCGGGGCGGCGTGCATGTCTTCACCCATACCGGCAGCACATGGACGCTGCGGACGGTGATCGCCGGGGCGGAGGGTACTGCGCGCGAGGACTTCGGTTGGTCTTTGGCTGTCTCTGGCACCACGCTATTGGTGGGTGCACCGGGGGATACCGCGTACTTTCCTTCCAATACCGATCTCCACGGCAGTGCCTTCGTGTTCGAGAAGTCGGGCGAGAGTTGGAATCAGACCGCGAAATTGATCGCGCCCGATGGCGCGGATCAGGACCTCTTCGGCGCGGCAGTGGCCTTGGATGGCGATCGGGCGATCGTGAGCGCGCCGGATGACGATGAAGGCGGCGGCATGATGGAAGGAAGTGTCCATGCTTTCACGAAGAGCGCTGGGAACTGGTCTCACGTGCAGATGATCCGGGCGACCGGTACGGGCTACAATGCGGCTTTCGGCTCTGCGATCGCGCTGGAGGGTGACACGCTGCTGGTGGGTGCTCCTCTCGCGGATGGGCCGGGCAGGGCTTATGAAGGCGGAGTCTTTGAATTTACGGCGAGCGGCGGAAGCTGGTCGATGAAAGGCCGGCTCAGCCCAGCGATGGATGGCGTCATTGGCTTCGGCCGGTCGGTCCTTCTTAATGGGGGGCAGGCGATCGTCGGGGCACCCGGTTGGGAACTTTACTCGCCGAGTCCAGCGGGCAGCGTTCACTTTTTCCAGAGGAGCGGGAATGCGTGGAGCGAGAGCGAGCCCTTGCTCGCGCCGAATGGGTACCAGGGCGACACCTTCGGTTTCCCGCTGGTCCTCGGCGGTCAGAACCTTCTGGTGGGCATGGGATCCGCAGGGTCTTACGCGAACTACACGATCAATGGCGCCGAGTGCGTCCACGTATTCTCGGGCAGCGGCGGCACGTGGCAGCCCGAAGCCGTGCTCCGACCCACGGACGGCGGCGATCAATCCTACCTCGGCACTGCCGTCGCGATCGATGGGGATCGCTGCGTGATCGGCCTGCCGTATGATGACAGCGGAGTGAACGACTACCGGGGAGGGAGCGCCTACATTCTCTCCCGGGAGTCCGGATCATGGACCTTGGAAAGCCGGCTTTCTGATCTGGGAGATCCGGGAGCCATCGAGTTCGGCCTGGCGGTGGCGATCGAGGGTGACCTGGTGGTCGTCGGGTCGGAGGAGGGGGCCTTTGCCTACCGCCACGATGGAGAGACGTGGGGCCTGGAGGAAAGCTTCACTCCCAGTGTCCGGGTCGCCGACGACAAGTTCGGCGCTGCGGTAGCCATCAGCCAAGGGCGGGTCGCGGTGGGCGCACCCTTCATCCACTACCGGTCGTTCAGCAGCGATGGGAAGGTATTCGTTTTCGCCCGGAACGGGGAATCGGAGTGGCAGCAGATCGCGCTGTTAGAGGCGAATGAGACTTACCCTTCTTATCCGCCTTATCGCAGCGGCGATTCCTTCGGCCATGCACTCGACTTTGATGGCGACCGGCTGTTGATCGGGGCGCCGAGCCGCTACGCGACCAGCAACCAGGGAAGGGCGTTTCTTTTCGTCGAGAAGAACGGGGCTTGGGAGAAAGAGGCGAGGGTGCTTGGGGCGGAAGACGAGCATTCCGATCGCTTCGGGGCAGCCGTGGCCTTGGATGGCGATGGGATGTTGATCGGTGCGCCCCGTGATGAGCGGGCTTATTTTTTCCGCCACGAGGGGAGCGAGTGGGCGCTCCAGCAAACGCTAACGAGCCCGGAGGCTGGATTTGAAAGCCGTTTCGGCAGTGCGGTCGCGTTGGAGGGAAAGCTGGCGGTGGTGGGTGCGCCGCAGTTCTTTGCCGAGTATAACAATTCCGCGCCGATCGTGCCTGGGTCGGTCCATCTCTTCGAGATGGAAGATGGCTCGTGGAGCGAGCAAATCACCCTGCATGGCGACGTTTCCACGGGTGATGCCTTCGGCTTCTCGATGGCGATGGATGGGAATAGCCTCCTCGTCGGCGCACCGTGGGATGATTTCCTTTCGTCTCCTACGACGGGTAATATCTCGCCCGACCAGGGAAGTGCGTATTTCTTCGAAATCGGGTCAGGAATCCCGGTGCTTCTCCGACACTTCGATGGCGATGACGATGGCGCGCTTTCCCTGGACGAGTGGAGTGCGATCTATCCGGCGCTGGTGAAGAGAGAGACTGCCTTCCCGGTGATCGATGCAGACGAGTCGGGTATGCTGGACGAAGCGGAGCTGCGTGCCGCGAGGAACATGAAGGCGGTCGCGAAGACCCTGGGGCTTTGGGCGGACCGAGCCGAGGCGTTCATTGAACTCGATACGGACCAAGATGGGATCGTGACGAGGTCCGAGATCGCCGCGATGTGGTTGCCGGGTGCCAGTGCCAAGAGCATCGACTCAGCCTGGAAGCGTCTTGAAGTGCCTGAGGGCTTTGACTTCACCTCGTGGATTCAGGCGCGGACCCTTCCTTCCTTATCCTCCTTTGAGAAAGGGAAGGATCTCCGCAAGGAACGGCGCGTTCTCTTCCGCATGCTTGATGGCGATCAGGATGGAGTGGTAAGCCGAGACGAGTTTTCAAACCTTTTCCCGTTCAGCACTCGTTCCAAGACGATCGAAACCGCGTGGCGCGTTGCCACTGGTACGACGAAGAAGGAAACGCCCCCGGATTCAATGACGAGACTGGAGTTCATCGAGTCGACGAAGGTGCCGACGCCTCACTGGGAGTGAAGGTCTCCGAGGGCCGCTACCGCACCATCTCCCAGCGGCTGGGGGGAGCGACGAGGCCCTTGTGGTTGGGGGCGCCGTTCACGATGAGGGGGTGGGCATGCCAGTGATAGTCGTAGGCGTGCTTCCACTCGTTTTCGAAGACGCCGACATCGAGAAAGTATTGGCCGGCGGCGAGGTCGAGGCGGTCGAGGAGAAAACGGAGCTTGCCTTCGCCTGTTAGATCCGGGACTTCGGTGCGGGAGAGGAGGGTATTCGTGTCGAGGCAGACGGTGCCGTCCTCGCGAGTGATGGAGACGACGAATACGGGGGAATCGATGCGCTTGGGGGCCTTGTAGCCGAGGGTGATGGCAAGCGGTTCGCCGGAGCGAATGGATGCGGGGTGATCGACCGAGACGATTTCCATCTCGAAAGTGCCGAAGCGGTTTTCGCGCGGGACGAGGTCGATGCCGCTGCCGAGCTTGCGACCCGGCCCGGAGGGAGTGCGGCGCAGCGTTTCCATGCGCATCTCGGTCTCGTAGAGATTCGAGACGACGTCGGCGCTGCCGAAGGCGGCGACTTCACCGGGCTTCAGCCAGAGGGCGCGGTCGCAGAGATCGCGAACCTGATCCATGCCGTGCGAGACCATGACGATGGCGCAGCCGGCTTCGCGCATGGCGGTGATCTTCGCGTGGCACTTGGCCTGGAAGGCGAGGTCGCCGACGGAGAGGAACTCATCGACGAGCAGGATTTCGGGGTCGGTGTGGACGGCCACGGAGAAGGCGAGGCGCATCATCATGCCGGTGCTGTAGGTGCGCACCGGCTCATCGATAAAGTCTTCGAGTTCGGCGAAGGCGACGATCTCATCGAGTCGCTCGTTCATTTCGCGGCGCAGCAGTCCGGCAACGACGCCGGCGAGCATGGCATTCTCGCGGCCGGTGAGGTCGCCGAGGAAGCCGCCACCGAGATCGAGCAGGGCGCCGAGGCGGCCATTGGTGGAGATCTTGCCTTCGGTGGGGCGGCCGATGCCGCCTAACAGTCGGAGCAGGGTCGACTTGCCCGCGCCATTGGCGCCGACGATGCCGAGCATTTCGCCGGGGCCGACGTGGAAGGTGACGTCGCGAAGTGCCCACGGCATCTCCTTGCGGCGCGCTTTCCACGAACTTTGGGGGCGGTAGCGTTTGCCGACGGAGTCGACGGTGATTCGGGACGCGTTCACATTTCTTCCACGAAGCGGTGGCTTTGAGCGATGAAGATTCTCCGTCCACCGACGATGAGAACCAATGCGACGGCGGACAGGACCCACAGGCTGTGGGTGTCCGGCCATTCGTTTTTAAGCAGCACGGCGCGCCATGCTTCCAGCAGCGGGGTCATCGGGTTCACGTAGAACCACTGGCGCAGTTCCTCCGGGACGACGTGGATGTCGTAGAAGACCGGAGTGACGAACATCATGAGTTGCAGGAGCACGGCGACGATGTGCTGGGTATCGCGATGCAGCGCATTGAGCGAAGCGAGCGGATAGGCCAGTCCGACGGCGAGGAAGTACTGCAAGGTTAGTAGAATCGGCAGCGCCCACCATGCGGAACTGGGACGCAGGCCCTCATACCACATCAGGCCGAAGAGCAGCGGCCAGGCGACGACGAAGTGGAACAGGCGGACGCTCACGGTGACGTGCGGCAGCAGCGACAGCGGGAAACCGGGCTGGCGGGCCAGCGCGGCATTTCCGGTGATGAGGGCGGTGCTTTGGCCGAGGGCACCCTGGAACCAGCCCCACACCAGCACGCCGATGTAGACGAAGCAGGGGTAGTGGGGGATCTGCGAACCGAGGACATTGCGGAAGATCGTCGAGAAGATGATCAACTGCAGGATGGGGCTGCCGAGCGCCCAGCCGAAGCCGAAGAAGGAGCGCTTGTACTGGGCCTTGAGGTCGCGCAGGGTGAGCAAGACCAGCACGTCCCATGCGTGAAGCCAGCGCCGGCTCGTCGTGGTGGTGGCGAGTGGCAGCGGTTGGACGAGATCAGGTGTCATGCGAGGTCGGCTGCGGGAACCGGGGGCATCGTCACCGGGACTTCTTCCACGGGACGGGCTCCGGGACCGTGTTTCTTCACGTGACGCAGGCTCTTCCATAGCGACCAGGGGCCTAGCAACATGCCGGCGGTTTCGATTGCCAGCAGTTTCCACGGATAGTCATAGCGCCCGCGCAGGCGATTCCAATAGCGGGACATCATCGACTGTGGGAGCTCGTAGGCGACGCGGACGAGAGCGCGCTTGTCGCGGTACTTCATAAAGGTCAGCAGGTGGTAGGCCACGTGACCCTTCGAGTAGGCGAAGAGCTGCTGGTGCAGCGCCTTGTGGGTGATCCGGTGGTGGTGCCACGCGACTGCGGCGGCCTCGTAAAGGATGACGTGGCCAGCACGCAGGGCCTGATAGAACCACATTGTGTCCTCGCCCACGCCAGCGGGAACGCCGGCTCCGAGGGCTTCTTCGAAGGGGCCGATCTGCGGGTCATCGAAGAGGCTGCGACGCAGGGCCATGTTGCCGGTGCCACCGAGCTGCCAGGTCGGCGTGGCGCGGCGCTTCCAGTAATGGAACCAGTATTCGTCGTACTCGCGGCCATGGTAGCCGCGGCAGAAGCCGCCGTAGGCTTCGAACAGGAGTTCGGCCTCGGTTTCAAGGCTGGCCGGCAAGGTATTGCCGGTGACGGCGGCGACGTCGGCGCGGCTGAACGGCTCGACGAGGCGCTCCAGCCAGTGCGGGGAAACGACCATGTCGTCATCGGTCATGGCGACGATTTCCTCGCGAGCGGCAGCGAGGCCGGCATTGCGAGCGTAGGAAGAACCGGGGCGGCTTTCCTCGACGAGTTCGACGTCGGGGAAATCGCGCAGTACTTCGCGGGTGCCGGGACGGCCGGGGCGATTGTCGACGACGATGACCTGCACGCGGCGCTTTGTTTCGAGCGTCTTGAGCGAGGTCAGGCAGCGGCGCAGATCGTCGGGGCGATCGCAGGTGCAGATGACGAGGCTGACGCCGATTTCGTCCGAGAGCGGATGATCGGGGCCCTGCTCCGGCTGGACCAGGTCCTGCAGGTGAGTCATGTGGCGGGCCCAGATGATGTCGGGTGACTCGTCGCCGAGAGTGACAATCTGCCACCAGAAGATGCGCGAGATTTCATCGGCCAGGCGCGAGGGAACGATGGGCGTGCGCTTGCAGTTGAGGTGCATGCGGCCGAGCGGCTTGTCGCGCCATTGGACGAGAACCTCGAGGGTGTCCTTGCTGGAGTCCTGATTGAGCGTGGGCAGCGGCTTTGATACATCGACTACGGCCAAGCCCGTCTTCGGTGGACCATGGACGACGGGAGCGATGCGGAAGGTGTCGGGGCGTTTGGCTTCGTCGGCGACGATCTTGCGGCGGGCCTTGGTGTAGCCACCCTTGCGGGCATCCCAGTAGCCCTTGATTTCGCGGTTCACGAGTTCAAGCGGGAACCAGGTGGGCGACCACCACGAACGCTTGAAGCGCTCCCATGCCCAGTGGCGCCACCACCAGCTGGCGAGTTTTTTGACGCCGGCGCGGTCCTCGGGGAACTCGTCGGCCTCGCGGTCGAAGAAGCAACGCGTGGCGTGGCCGTAGCTATAGAGAAGCTTCGACAGCTCGGCGATGGTGCGGCGGTGACGGTGGCGGACGATGGCCGTCGGCTCGTAGAGGCAGATCATGCCCGAGCGGATGCAGCGGAAGAAGATCTCATGGTCGCCGCCGCCAAGGGTGGGCGTGCCGACGTCGAGGGCGGGGTCGAAGTGACCGATCCGGTCGAAGAGTTCGCGGCGGATGGCCATGTTCGCGCCGGCACCAAGTTGGCCGGCGCCGACGAGGTTCCAAGGCATCGGTGCGCCGGGAGCGGCGGATTGGAGATAAGTACGGGCGCAACCGCGGCCAAAGCCACCGTAACGCTCAAACAAGGCCTGAGCTTCGGTTTCCAGCTCGGCCGGCTCGATGAGGCCGGTGACGAGGCCGATGGACGGATCTTCCGCGAAGACGCGGCCGAGGGCGCCGATCCAGTCGGGATCGACCATGACATCGTCATCCGTGTAGGCGATGATGGCTCCCTTCGCTTCAACGATGGCGCGGTTGCGGGCGTGGTCGAGGCCCGGGGTTTCCTCACGGACGTAGCGGAACTGGGGAAAGTGGTTTTGGACCAGCTCTTTGGTGGCCTCGGTGGCCGGGGCATTGTCCACGATGATGACCTCAAGCGGCTTCACGCGCAGGGCGGCGAGCGAAGCGAGGCACTTCTTCATGTCCTCCGGGCGGTCGCGGGTGCAGACGGCGACGCTGATGGTGGAGGCTGAGTTGGGAGCTTCGGGATCGGGGCCGTGCTTGCGGACGTCGAGCGGCTCGAGAATGCCATTATTGATCAAGGCGCGGCGGGCCATTTCGCGGCCGAGCCGAGCCTGTTGGCGGGCCATGATCCGGAGTCCGACGTCGCGGCTGCGAACTTTGCCCGAGACCACGGGAACTTGAATCACCGCGATCGGAACGCCGTGCCAGCGGACGAAAACGCGGGCCGCGCGGTAGTCGGGGCCGACTTCGACATCGCCGGGTGAAGCGAGCTCGTAGTCGAGGGGTAGGATGGGGAGTAACATGGGGAGGGAGGGGAGGTGAGAGGTTCAGGATTTCGGCAAAGAGCCGGTGGTGGCGATTGCCTCATGCCAGCGTCGCAATTGGACGGACTCGGCCCAGGAGGAGCGCTGGGGTTTCCCGGGAGTGTCGTCGGGGTCGGCGAAGCCGGGAGGGCGGTCGCGGGTGCCGGTCGCGATGCGGACGAGGCTTTTCAGCGCCATGAGGTAGAAGCGGCGGTTTCCGAAAAGCATGAGATCGGCCAAAACCGCCCGGGCCATCGAATGGAGGCAGGCGGTGTAATCGCCCCAGAGGTAGCATTTGGCGACGAGGTAGCTGTAGAAATTCCCGGCTGACCAGCGGTAGACTTCGGGGGCCAAGCCGGTATTGCGGGCCTTGGCGCGGGTCATGATGACCTCGTAGGAGCGGCTCATGCCCTCGGCATTCAGGCTCATGCAGTCGGCGATCTGCCGGTAGCCGACGAGGCAGCGGCGGACGAGGCCCACCTGATAGTGCTCTGCGACCCGGAGGCTGAGGTCCCAGTCTTCGCAACCCTGCACGCCACCTTGCTCGGAGCGTTCGAGGTAGTTTCCGATCTGGTGAAGGGCTGTAGAGCGGAACAGGGGGACACTGCCGCAGCCGACGAAATTCCTCAGCACCATGGGCCGCAGGACGCTGCCCTGGATTTCAAAGGGAAAGCCGGTGGTGATCTGTTGGCCGCGGGCGTCGATTTTCTCCGACCAGCAGTAGCACATGCCCATCTGCTCGCCTCCCGCTTCCATGCAGGCGACCTGGTCGGCGAGCTTTTCGGGGTGCCAGAGGTCATCCGCATCGAGCGGGGCGATGTATTTCCCGCGGGCTTCGGCGATGGCGGAATTGCGCGCGGCACCGACGCCGCCGTTTTTGCGGGAGATAAGTCGAACCCGGGGGTCGCGGGCGGCGAATCCGCGGGCGATTTCCGCGGTGCGGTCCGACGACTCGTCGTCCACGACGAGGATCTCGACCTCGCGCAACGTCTGATTGCACGCGGACTCCAGCGTCAGCGGGAGCCACGTTTCAGCGTTGTAAGCGGGGACGACGATCGAAACGACGATCTCGCCGGGATGCATGGGTGTGGGGGACATCGAGGGTGGGGAGACCCAAGGGGGGGATGTGAACCGGGTCGCATGCTATCTGTTCATAGCGGCAGGTTGCAATCCATAACTCTTGGAAATAGCACACGTAATCGCGTGGGGGCGGGGTGGCGGATTCCGGGCGACTTTGTGAAATTTTTCACAAAGTGCGCTTGCCGCTCGCCGGGGCGTTTTTCATAGTCCGCCCCGCCCGGGGTCTCCCCGCGCGCCTCCTTGCCCCATGAGCGACAACGCCGCCACCGCCGAAGCCAAGCTTCCAAAGGATCTCGCCGCCGAAAAAGGCCTGGTCAACGTGCAGATCGATGGGGTTTGGCTGCAGGTCCCGCGAGGGATGCGGATGATCGAGGCCTGCAAGCTGGCGAAGCAGGAGGTGCCGCACTACTGCTACCACCCGAAGCTTTCCGCCCCCGGCAATTGCCGCATGTGCCTGGTCCAGATGGGCATGCCGCCGCGTCCGGCTCCCGGCCAAGATCCGACCTACGACGCCGAGGGCTACCTGCCGATTGGCTGGATGCCCCGCCCGGTGATCGCCTGCGCGAACACGGTGGCCGAGAATATGGGCATCCGAACCACGGGTGAGCTGGTCGAAAAGTGCCGCGAAGGGGTGATGGAGTTCCTGCTCATCAACCACCCGCTGGACTGCCCGATCTGTGACCAGGCGGGTGAGTGCCGTTTGCAGGAATTTTCCGTCGAACACGGCCGCGGTGAGTCCCGGTTCGTCGACATGAAGGTGAAGAAGCCGAAGAACGTGGACATCGGTCCGCGGGTCCGGCTGGACGACGAGCGCTGCATCATGTGCAGCCGCTGCATCCGCTTCATGGACGAGGTGGCCGACGACGCGGTGCTCGGCTTCACCCAGCGCGGGACGCACACCACGCTGACGGTGCATCCGGGCCGGAAGCTGGACTCGAACTACTCTCTTAATACGGTCGATATCTGTCCGGTCGGTGCGCTGACCTCGAACGACTTCCGCTTCCAGATGAGGGTTTGGTTCCTCAAGGAGACCAAGAGCATCGACGTGAACTGCGGCACCGGTGCCAACATCACGATCTGGGGGCGTGGCAACAAGATTCACCGCGTGACGCCGCGTCAGAACGACGACGTCAACTCGACATGGATGCCGGATTCGCACCGCCTGAATTTCCACTACGTCGACAGCGACGCGCGTCTGACCGAGCCGATGATCCGGGCGGGTGCGACGCATCAGGCGAACTCCTGGTTCCACACGATCCGCACCACGGCGGAAGAATTGAAGAAATTCCAAGGCGGCGAGATCGCGATCGTGGCCTCAGCCCGCATGACGAACGAGGAACTCTTCCTCGTCCGCGCGCTGGCCGAAGAACTCGGCACGGGTCAATACACCACCGTCCCGCGCACCGGCGAAAGCGACGGCATCCTGATTTCCGAGGACCGCAATCCCAACACCACCGGCGCGAAGCTGGTGTGGCAGACGCCCGATCCGCACGGCGGCTTGTTCGCGATCCGCGAAGGTGTCCGCTCCGGCTCGATCAAGGCGCTGCTGGTACTGGGTGAAGATCTCTTTGAAGCAGGCTTCACGAAGGAGGACCTTGAGAAGCCAGCGTTTATCGCCTCGATCCAGCTCCTCGCCGGTCCGACCGCCGAGGTGAGTGATGTGGTGCTTCCTGGTGCCGCCGCTGCCGAGAAGCGCGGCTCCATGGTGAACGTCACCGGTCGCCTCCAGCGCCTGAACCGCGCCGTCGAGCCCTTCGGCGATGCCAAGGACGACTGGGAAATTCTTCGCGACCTGATCCTCGCGCTCCAAGGAGCGAACCCGACCGATGGGCCGGCGATGATCGAAGATGTCTTCAAGTCGATGGCCGAAGGCGTTGCGGAGTTCAAGGGGCTGACCCTTTCGAAGATCGGCGACCTCGGCCTGCCGGTCACTGAAACCGGCGTGAAGATCCCGCTGCTCGAAAACGAACGCGCCCGCAAAGCCGCTGGCCTGATCAACGGCTAATTTCCCGCCTCCATGGACCTCGTCTCCCTGCTTATCATTGTCGCCAAGGTCATCGGCCTGACCTTCATGGTCGTGCTGCCGCTGGTGCCGATCTCGGTTTACTTCGAGCGCCGCTTTTCCGCGATCATCCAGGACCGCGTGGGTCCGAACCGCGTCGGTGTGCCGCTGACGCTGCTCGGCGCGAAGAAGGACTTCTCATTCTTCGGCCTGATCCAGCCGATGGCGGACGGTGTGAAGCTTTTCCTGAAGGAGGACTTCACTCCCTCGCACGTTCGCAAGGCCTTCTACTGGCTGGCTCCGGCGCTGACCGTGGTGCCCTCGCTGGTGACGGTGTGCGTGGTTCCTTTCGGCGGTGACATCGTCGTGAATGGCGAGCACTACAAGCTGGTCATCGCGAACCTCGACGTGGGGCCACTGTTCATCTTCGCGATCTCCTCGCTGGCAGTCTATGGCATCACCCTGGCCGGCTGGTCCTCGAACTCGAAGTTCCCGTTCATCGGCGGGGTGCGCTCGACGGCGCAGATGATTTCCTACGAAATCTCGCTCGGTCTCGCGGTCGTGCCGGTGCTGCTCTACTACGGCGACCTCAATCTTTCCAACATCGTGGAGCAGCAGTCCAAGAATGGCTGGCTGCTTTTGCCGCTCTGGAATGAGCATGGCACCTTCCTGACGAAGGCCTATTGGGAAACCTGCGGTGGACAGTGGCTGTTCTGGGTGCCGGCGATGATTGCTTTCGTGATCTTCACGACCTCGGTCTTCGCGGAAACCAACCGCATGCCCTTCGACCTTCCGGAGTGCGAAACCGAACTCGTGGGCGGCTACCACACGGAATACTCCTCGATGAAGTTCGCGATGTTCTTCATGGGTGAATATGCCGCGATGGTGATCGGCTCGGCGATGGTGGTGACGCTCTTCCTCGGTGGCTGGTCGCTCGGCCCGTGGTTCGACAAGTGGGCGGCGAGTGTTCACATCGGCCCGGTCGGCATTGGCGGTCTCCTCAACATGGCCGTCTTCATGGGCAAGGTGGTGGCGTTCATCCTCTTCTTCATCCTCGTCCGCTGGACGGTGCCGCGCTTCCGCTACGACCAGCTCATGCGCCTCGGCTGGGTGATCTTCTTCGAAGCCGCGCTGATCAATGTCTTCCTGGCCGCGCTGGTGATCGCCGCGCCACAGTTCGGAGCTGCCACCACCGTTGGCGGGTTGATCGTCCTCGCCATCGTCACCGGAGCCCTGATCTGGGTGCTCAAGGTGTCCGAGAAGAAGTCCGTCCCGGTCTCCATCTAACTTTCCCATCCATGGCCGTCGTCAAAGTCACACGTCCGAAACTGAATGCCGGGGAGAAACTCTACCTCGGCGCGGTCATCAAGGGCTTCATCATCACGATGAAGCACGCCGTCGACTCGCTGCGTGGCAAGACCCGCGGTTCGAAGGACATGGAGTCCTCGGGTCTCGGCATCACGATGCAATATCCCGAGCAGAAGTGGGACGAGCACTTGCCGGAGCACTACCGCGGCGCGCCCGCGCTGGTGACGGACGAGCAAGACCGCGAGCGCTGCGTTTCCTGCCAGCTCTGCGAATTCATCTGCCCGCCGAAGGCAATCAAGATCATTCCGAGCGAGATTCCGTCCGACGATCCGTGGGCGAAGGTCGAGAAGCGCCCTCTGGAATTCGATATCGACATGATCCGCTGCATCTACTGCGGCATGTGTGAGGAAGTCTGTCCGGAGCAGGCGATCTTCCTTCGGAAGGACTACGCCATCACCGGCCTCAAGCGTGCCGACATGGTGCACGACAAGAAGAAGCTTTACGAGATCGGCGGCAAGCGAGTCGGCCTCGTCAACAAGTGGAACGAGCTCAAGTAACCCAATCCTCCCATGCGCTCCATCGCTTCCGCCATTATCGTCGTCTGCGGGACCTTCGGCATTCTCAATGCCCACCGTCTGGTTGCAGGTCCGGATCCGTTCGGCTCGGTGACCTTTGTGATCTGCCTTCTTCTGCTCGTGGTCGGCGTTGGCGGTTGGATCTATTGCCTGAAGAACGACGACTGAACTCCCTGCGCTTTTCTCCCTGATGCCTCTCTACCTCTTCTGGTTCTTCGCGATCGTCATGCTGCTTGGCGGGGTCGCGGTAGTCGCGCTGCGGAATCCCGTCGCGTCCGCGTTGTCGATGGTTGCTTCGTTCGTGGGACTCGCGGGTCTGTTCATTGGTCTGAATGCCTTCTTCGTGGGGATTATCCAGATCCTCGTCTATGCCGGCGCAATCATGGTGCTGTTCATCTTCATCATCATGCTCCTCGACTTGAAGACCGAGGAGAAGCGGGCGCCGAAGCTGGCTCCGCTGCTCGGGGGATTGGGCATCGTGCTGGCGTTCACGATCCAGCTGATCGGCATCCTTTCGAAGTCGCCGAACGTCGAAGACAAGCCTCTCGATCTTACCGCCGCTTCAGCGCATTTCGTCGAAAGCAGCCCGGGGATCTCGGCCAAGCTTGGCGCCGGTCACTTGCCCGACGTGAACCTGATCGGTGACGTGCTCTTCAACGGCTACAACCTGCCGCTGCAGATCGTGGGCGTGCTCCTGCTCGTCGCCACCGTCGGCGTCGTCGTCCTTTCCAAGCGCCAAACCACCTGAGCCATGGCCTCCTTGAACGATTACCTGCTCGTCTCCGGACTTCTATTCGCCATCGGCCTCAGTGGCGTGGTGCTGCGCCGGAACATCATCGTGGTTTTCATGTGCCTGGAGCTGATGCTCAGCGCGGCGAACCTCACGCTGGTGGCCTTCTCGCGCTTCCACGGCTCCAACGGTCTGCCGGACTACAACGGCCAGATGCTGGTGTTCTTTGTGATCACCGTCGCCGCCGCCGAGGTGGCGGTCGGCCTTGCCATCATCGTCGCCCTGTATCGTGCGCGGCAGACGATCAGCACGGATGATCTCACGAGCATGCGCGGCTGAGCCAAAGCGCGCGTCCATCGACCTACCTTTCCCCGATGTCCAAGTTACTACCCTGGGTTCTCCTGTTCCTTCCGCTGATCGCCGCGGCGGCGAACCAGCTTTACTTCAAGCGGAACGCCTTCATCGCGTCGATGATTTCGGTGGGGTCCGTTGCGGTGACGTTTGGCATTTCCCTGATGCTGCTTCGCGGCAATCCAGTCGCCCCCGAGCCGATCAACTGGCTGACGGTCGGTGATTTCAAGCTCCAGATCGGCATCACCTTGGACCCTCTGTCCACCGGCATGATGATCGTGGTAACGGGCATCGGCCTGCTGGTTCACGTTTTCTCGCTGGCCTATATGGCTGACGATAGCGCCAAGGCGCGCTACTTCACCTGCCTCTCACTCTTCATGTTTTCGATGACCGGCATCGTGCTGGCGTCGAATTTCATCATGACCTTCATGTTCTGGGAGCTGGTCGGTCTCAGCTCTTACCTGCTGATCGGTCACTGGTATCAGAAGGCCTCAGCTGCGGATGCCGCCAAGAAAGCGTTCATCGCGAACCGGGTGGGGGACTTCGGCTTCATGATCGGCATCCTGATGCTCTGGGGTATCACCGGTCACCTCGGCTTCTCCGGCATGAAGGAGTGGGCCGCTGGCGGTGGCTTGGCGACCGTTTCGACCGGGGTGCTTGGGGCGGCCTTGCTCTGCGTCTTTTGCGGTGCCATGGGGAAGTCGGCGCAAATGCCGCTCCACGTCTGGCTGCCGGATGCGATGGAAGGCCCGACTCCAGTGTCCGCCCTCATCCACGCCGCGACGATGGTGGCGGCGGGCGTTTACATGCTGTTCCGCGTGCAGTCCTCGATTGGCGCGGAGGCTTTCGACAACTTTGCGGGCCAGACCATTTCCTGGATCGGCGGCATCACCTCGCTGTGTGCGGCGCTGATGGCCACCCAGCAGGGCGACATCAAGAAGATCCTCGCCTACTCGACGCTCTCGCAGCTCGGCTACATGGTGATGGCGGTTGGCCTGATGTCGGGTGAGGCCGGCATGTTTCACCTCTTCACGCACGCCTGGTTCAAGGCGCTGCTGTTCCTCGGCTCCGGCGCGATCATCTACGCCTGCCACCACGAGCAGGACATCTGGAAGATGGGCGGCCTGCTGAAGAAGATGCCGATCACCGGCCTGACCTTCTTCATCGGTACTGCGGCTTTGATTGCCGTGCCGTTTGTCACTTCCGGCTTCTACTCGAAAGAAGAGATCCTCGCGGCTGCCTACAACGGGAACAAGGCGCTCTTCGGTATCGCGGTCTTCGTTGCCTTCCTGACGACCTTTTACATGACCCGCGCCTTCGTGGTCACCTTCCTCGGCAAGACCCGCTCGGACAATGCCGACCATGCCCATGAGGTCGGTCCGATGATGTTCCTCCCGCTGATCTTGCTCGCCTGCATGGCTATCGGCTCCGCTTGGCTGACCGGCCCGCTTCATGCAATGGACCCACGCATTCACGCGCATGAGGGTCATCATGAAGATAGCGCTCACGCGATCATCCTGGGGGCCTCGATCGGTTCGCTGGTGCTCGGCCTGCTCGCTGGCTTCGCCCTCTACAACGGCAAGGACAAGGATCCCGTTTCCATCCCGCTGTTCCGGGAGCGTTTCTATATCGACAGCTTCTACGACAATATCATCGTCCGCTACTTCCAGGATGCCTTCGCGGCGATCATCCACTTCTTCGATGAGTTCCTCATCAACGGCCTGATTGTTGGCGGCTTCACGCGCCTCGCCGAGGGCTTCGGCGGCTTGTTCCGCAAGGTACAGTCGGGCAATCTCCAGGGCTACGCCTTCGCCTTTGGCATCGGCGTCATCCTCGTCATCTACTTCACCGCGTTCTGAGCCATGCTCCTCCTTCTTCTCGTCCTTATCCCGCTGGCGGCTTTCTTGGCGATGCTCGCCGGTGCGCCAGCGCGCAAGGCAGCCGTCGCTGCTGGCGTGGCCAATCTCGTACTTGGCCTGTGGGCTGCGACTTCATGGCAGAACAGCAAGCTGTGGTCGATTTCGCTGCCGGTCCTTGAAAAGCCCGCGCTTCACTTGTCGCTCGGTTTCTATGACGGCATGAGCGTGATCATGGTGCTGCTGTCGGTGATCGTGACCTTGGCGGCGCTCCTTTCCGGCAAGGCTCCCGAAGGCCGCGAGACTCTCTACTATGGTTCTTCGCTGCTGATCTCGGCCGGAGCCATCGGAGCCTTCGCTTCGACCGATCTGTTCTTCTTCTACGCCTTCCACGAGCTGGCGCTGATCCCGACCTTCCTGATGATCGGCATCCTTGGTCGCGGCGACCGGAAGGAAGCGGCATGGAAGATCACCATCTACCTGGGGCTTGGCTCGATCATCTTGCTGGCGGGTCTGGTCTGGCTCGCGAATATTGCCGGGACCTACGACATCCCGACGATGTTGAACGCGGCGAAGGAGGGCTCGCTCAAGATCGACGCCTCCGCCCAGAAGAGCATCGCCGCGCTGCTGCTTGTCGGCTTCGGCGTGCTGGTCTCGCTGTTTCCCTTCCACTCTTGGGCGGCACCGGCTTATGCCAGCGCGCCGGCACCGACTTCGATGCTTCACTCGGGCGTGCTGAAGAAGTTCGGCCTCTACGGTTTGCTCCGCCTTGCGATTCCGCTGGTGCCTGAGGGTCTCGATGCCTGGCTGGTCCCGCTCTGTGTGCTGCTGCTTGGCAATATCCTGTGGGTGGGCTTCGTGACGATCAGCCAGAAGCGCCTTGATGGGATGCTCGGCAACTCGTCGGTGATGCACATGGGCTACATCTTCCTCGCGATCGCCGCGCTGGCTGCTGCGAAGGCGACCGGACAGGTCAATGAACTCGCGCAGCCGGCCGCGGTGCTGCTGATGTTCGCGCACGGCGTTTCGATTGCTATGCTCTTTGGCCTCGCTGATCGCATCGAGCGGAACACCGGCACGCTGGAGCTTACGGATCTCGGCGGCCTGGCCAAGTCAGCACCGGGCCTTGCTTTCCTGTTCGGCATGGTCGGCATGGCCTCGATCGGCCTGCCGGGGCTCGCCAACTTCGCGGGTGAGGTGATGGTCTTCCTGTCCTCCTTCAAGAACTACAACCCCGCTGCCGGTTTCGGTCCGGTGCAGATCACCTGCATCATCGCGATCTGGGGCGTGGTCATCAGTGCCATCTACATGCTCCGGGCGTATCGCCGAATCTTCCAAGGTGAAAGCGTCCGCGCCACCGACGGTGCTGCCGACCTCACCTTCGCGGACCGTCTTCCGGCATTGATTCTCGCCGTGGCGCTGCTGGCGGTGGGTCTCTACCCGAACCTGCTCCTCAGCCTCCTCAAGTGATTCCCACTGATCACCGATCACTGATCACTTCTCACCTCTTCCCATGCCCGCCTTTTCCCTAGAAGCCCTGACCGTCTTCCTCGGCCTGCTGTTGCTGATGCTCGAAGCGTTCGGTCCCAGCCACTCGAAGAAGTTCGTCGGTTTCGCCGCTGCCGCGGGGCTTGCCTTCATCCTGATCCTCTCGTTTTTCGCCTATGGGCCGGAAGCGAAGCCGGATGCCGCCTGGGCGAAGTGGTCGCTTTGGAATTTCTATGCCTTCGATAACCTTGCGCGCTTCTACAAGGGCTTCGCGCTGGTGACCACGATCCTGGTGGTGCTGATGTCGATCGACTTCCGCTCGATTCTTTCGCGCTTCACGGATCATCCGGACTCGGAGGCGGGCACGGGTGAATACTACGCGCTGCCCGTCTTCGCCTGCGCAGGGATGATGTGGATGGCTTCTGCGAAGGACTTGGCCGGTGCCTTTGTCGCGCTGGAGCTGGTCACCATCACCTTCTATATTCTGGTCGCTTTCCTGCGCCGCAATGTCGGTTCGCTTGAGGCGGGTGTGAAATACTTGATCCTGGGTGCGCTGAGCACGGGCTTCCTTGTCTATGGCATTGCTTGGATCTACGGCGCGACGGGCACGATGAGCTTGGTGGAGATCGGCGCGAAGATCAGCACACTTTCCAATACCACGCCGCTGCTGTTTGGCATCGCTCTCATCCTGATCGCCCTCGGCTTCAAGATTGGCGCCGTGCCGATGCAGGTCTGGATCCCGGATGTTTATCAAGGTGCGCCGACTCCGACGACGGCTTTCCTTTCGGTCGGCTCGAAAGCGGCGGGTTTCATCCTGCTGATCCGTTTCCTCGATCCGCTGCTGCAGACCGGTTCGCCGGTCGCCGGTCAGGTGACATTGATGCTCGCGATCATGGCGGGGGCTACTTTGCTCTTCGGCAACCTCGCCGCGATCTCGCAGACGAATTTCAAGCGGCTGCTGGCCTATTCGTCGATCGCGCATGCCGGGTTCCTCGTGCTCGCCTTGGCCGCCTCGAAGCCCGATACCGTGGATGACCTCAGCTCGGTTCAAAGCGTTTCATTCTACCTCGCGACCTACCTGTTGATGACGCTGGCTAGCTTCTTCATCCTGGCTCAAGTCCGCATCCAGGATGGCTCGGAGGAGATCAATGCCTTCAACGGCCTCAGCAAGCGCAACCCGACCCTCGCGCTCGGCCTGACGCTGATCATGGCTGCTCTTGCAGGTGTTCCGCTGACGGCGGGTTTCTGGGGCAAGTTCTTTGTCTTCAAGCTGGCCGTCGGTGCCGGCCTGTGGTGGGGAGTTGCGCTGGCCACCGTGGGTGCCGCCGCCGGCTTCTACTACTACTTCAAGATCATCCGCGCGATCTGGTGGGAAGCTCCGGCCAATGACGCGAAGCCGCTGGTGCTGCCGCAGATCACCCGCACCTGTGTGGTGGCGCTGACGCTGGCCGTGATCGTGCTCGGCGTGTGGCCGCAGCCGATCCTGTGGCTTTTGAACTGAGTCGAGGAGTGCGGGCGTTTTGTCCGCGCTGAGTCGACAGGATGGCGATGCTCCTTATGGTGAGGTATGCCCATTTCGAGCGCCCGCCGGATGAACTTGATCGCGTTGGCGGTCTTGTTAACGGGGCTGATTTCCTTCGTCGCCTTCCACTTTCTGATCTTCGTTGATTTCCGTCCGGACGACGACGCAATCCGCGGCTGGCAAGTTTGGCCGGAGGTTTGGCGGTTCGTGAGAGATCCGGACTTCAATCAGTTGGAGGACCTGATCGCGACGTCGGCCTTGTTCACCAGCGTTCTGTTGACCGTCATCTCACCCTTTGCGATTCCGTTGTTCCGGTCTTCTAGGCTGGCGTGGTGGCTCGCGGCCATCGTCTCCGGTGCGGCCATGCTGGGGCTGACGGGCGTGTTGCTGGTCAACTACGTGATGGAACCGTCCGAGTCGGAGAAGCCGGGTGCTGGGTTCTTCTGCCTCGTCGCTTCGCAGGCGTTGAACTTCGTCGGGCTGCTTTTCGTTCGCAGGGAGAACGAGCCGGAATTGATCGCGGGAGGGCCGCCATAGGCCGGAAGGAAGAGGCTGACTCACGCCCAGGGGCTGATGCCATGGCCGTTTCCGCCCCAGAAGGCGAACCATTCCGAGGCGGAGCGATATACCTCGATTTGTCCCTCGATCGAATCCCTCGGATCTGCATCGGAATCGGGCTTGGCGGTAGCGGGATCGAGTCCGTGAGACGCTGCGACTTCTACAGCCCGGTCGTAGAGTGACCTGCCGTCTACTCTGGCTCCCACCAATGGCACTTCTCTAGTGAAAATTTAAATCTTTCATGCAATAGCTCGGCTGATTCGTCCCCTTGGAAAGTGAATCTAATTTCGTCGACGGCGTTCTCTCCGATGATGGTAATACCTTGAGGATTGTAGCCGCCTGTTACTGCGTGGAGTATTTTAAATTTTTTGAGATACTTTGCTAGCTTTCGATCCCTAGGCTTCTTGTCGATTTCAGCCAGTCCGACTTTCGGCCATCGTTCATCATGGTGGAGATTATCTTCAGTTAAATAAAAATGTATAATTTGGGTGCATTTTGAGAAAAACTCGGTGTGTTTGAATTTGATCAATTCTCCTATGTGGGCTTGGAATCCCTCGGGTTTTTTGATTTCGGCAAGCCTTGCGATCAAAACTTCTGATTTATCGTCGCTCACGAATATGTCGAATCCTTTCACGTTGCTCATAAATTACCTTAGGCGAACGGGTGCAATCCGAATTAGTCGCCCAAACTCACGCGACAATTCACTAAGCCTTTGAGAGAATCCTGAGGACTGCACCACGCTCGCAGTGGCAATGTCTACCTGAACCAAGAGGCCAATCGAACCTGATGGCATCGTTGCTTCCTTCAGGCGGAATGATTCGCCATCGGAGGTGGTTCCGTAGATTGCGCCCTGCTCAGCATCTCGCAAGCTTCCCAATTTGGAACGGATACCAGAGAGAATCGAGGCCTCGGTTGACCCAGAACTAGTGAAAACCTGCACGCCAATGTTGGAATTTCTATCATAGTGATCGATTCTGCTGACGTTTCCGCCAAGATTTGCACCCGCTGCAGCCTCACCGCCTCTTCCGCGATCTTGAATTGGATAGGGTGGAATTGATCCGGAATTCGCAGAGCTTGCCGCCATTCGTTCCATTGTTTCTGAAAGAATCAAAAGCCCGCCCGTCCCAATTGTCACGATATTGTTTGCCTTCTCAAGCTTGTCTAGCCAAGTGGGCATGTTTATTGCCATCATGAACATTAGATATCGTCCATGTAATAGTATTCTTATTGCTTGAATCTGTCCTTGCAATGCGAAGCCGTGAAGTCGGACGCGCATCGAATCCAACCGGCCCAGCATAGTCTGAGAAGACTGCGCGGCCGATATGTCAACTAGCATGTGACCACTGGGATCAATTCCATTTATGGGATCCGCATGTGTGTAGAGATATTTGTGGAGACTTAGAGGTTCAGTTTGCGAACCTTCGTAGAGATCCTCGGTGTGGAAGCGTCCGGTGTCGGGGTTGAGGTAGCGGGCGCGGAGGAAGTACATTCCTAGGTCCGAGTCCCATTGTTCGCCGGTGAAGAGGTAGCGGTTGGCGGTTCGGTTCTCGAGGGCGAGGGGGTCTTGGGGGACTAGCTGGCCGGAGGTTGGGTCGAGTTGGCGGAGGCCAATCAGGGTGCCGAAGGCTTCGTAGGTGTATTCTTCGACGAGGGTTCCGTCGTCATTGCTGAGGCCGCGGACGCTGCCGAGGCCGTCGTATTGGTACCAGCGGCGCTCGGGGGTGGTGAGGCGTTGTGGTATGCCGCTGACGCGGGTGATCCAGTTGTCGAAGGCGATGAGGTCGTGGCCGTAGAGGTAGCAAGCGGTCAGTTGGCCGGTGCCGTCCTTTTCCTCGACGACTTGGGAGTAGCCGGTGGGATTGGCGCGATCGACGAGATAGCGGGTGATGCTCAGGTTCAGGTTGTCCTGCTTGACCCACTTGGCGACGCGGTCTCCGTCGGTGTTGTAGAGGATGTCGACGGCCAGGCCATCGCCGCGGGTGCGGCGGATGAGACGGTTGTCGAAGCTGTAGAGGTCGGTCGCGGAGACCGGCCATCCGTTAGGTCCCTTGGTGTCGCTGACGGTGGTGTTGCCATTGGCGTCGTAGCTATCGCCGATGTATTGGTCGCGCTCGTTGTAGGCGCCTTCGCGATATTGTTCGGGAACGAGGGAGGAGATGGAGCGTCCGGCGACCCAGTTCCGGTCCATGGGGTAGCGGATCTGGCGGTTGCCCACGGGGTCGTAGGTATAGCCGATGGTTCCCAAGGGGGTGTCGACGTTTTCGCCTTCGGTATGGCTGATATCCTCGTGGACGAGGCGATAGAGCCTATCGAAGGTATTGACCACGGTGCGTCCGCCGAGTTCCGAGATGCCGGTGCGGTGACCGGCGGCATTCAGCGTGTAGGTGTAGCCCTGCAATGGAGCGGCCACGGCACCGCTGCCGCCGGGCTGGCGATCGATGGAGAGATTGGTCAGACGATTGAGGGAATTGTAGGCGTAGGCGTGGGTGACCTGATTCAGGTAGCTGGTGCCGGCGAGATTGCCATTGGCGTCGTAGGCGTAGCCGGCGATCGCCCGGGCAGCGGGATCGACGCCTTCCTGTCCTTCATGGACGGTGGTGAGGCGGCCGAGTTCATCGTAGTCATAGGACAGGTCGTAGCCGCCGGGGGTATCCGACTTGACGCCGGCCAAGGTGCCGGTGGCGTCCCATGCATAGCGGAGGGTGCCGGTGGTGGAGGCTTGGACGAGAGGACGCGACTGGAGGTCGTAGGACCACGAGTCCGTGTGGAGGACGGTGCCGGCTGCGTTCTTCACCGTGGCATTGGTCCGGCGGCCGAGGACATCGTAGCTGAACTCGTGACGCGCGGGAGCGTGGTCGAGTGCCAGCGAGGGATGATTGGCATCGGCAATGACCGCAAGGAGGTGGTCATTGAGTGAGTCATACTCGCGGGTGGTGACGTGGCCATTGAAGTCCTGATGCTGGACGAGGCGGCCGAGCGTGTCGTAGCCGAAGTGCTCCTGATGCCCATCCGGCATGATCCGGGCGATGCGGCGGCCGAGGTCGTCGTAGCGATACTGGGTGTAGGCGAGGGGAGTCGATTGGCCGATCTGGCGGCTCTGCGAGTCATATTCATACTCGGTGTAGAAGCCTTCGGCATCGATCACGTAGTTCAGTTGCCCGCGGTCGGTGTAGCCGTATTCGGTGGTGTTGCCGGCTTGGTCGGTTGCAAGGATACGGCGGCCAGCGGCGTCGTAAGTGGTCTGCGTGTAGGTGCTGTCCGCGAAATTCGTGCGGGTCAGGCGTCCTGCGGCATCGTATTCGAAGCCGGTGGTGATCCCTTTCGCGTCGGTGACCGAGGTTTGTCGTCCGGCGTCGTCGTAGGTGGTGGTCGTGCGTTGGCCGAGGGCATTGACGACGGCGGTGCGGCGACCGGCGTCATCGTATTCGAAGGTGGTTGCTTGTCCGTTCTCGTCGGTGCTGGCGACTACGCGGCCATCGGCATCGTAGGTGGTGGTGCGGCGTGGATTGTCCGCCAGTGCGGGTGCTGCGGCGATATCGGCGACTTCCGAGAGGATGGTCGGGGGCATCGTGGCATCCGGCAGGATGGTCGTGGTGGCGCGGCCAAGGGCATCGTAGAGCGTGTAAGTGGTCACCCCGGCGGCATCCGTGGTGGCGGTCTGGCGGCCTTCGATGTCGTAGGCTGCGGAAGTGACGGTGCCATCCGGGTAGGTGGTGCTCACCAAATGGCCGAGCGCATCGTAGACGTAGACCGTTTCGCGGCCCGCGGCGTCGATGGTTTTTGCCGGTTTGCCGATGGCATTGTAGACCGTCTCCGAAGTCGAGCCACCCGGCAGGATGGTGCGGGTCAAGCGGCCTGCGGTATCATACTCGTAGGTCGTGATGATCTGCTCATTTGGGTGGCCATCGCGATAGCGGAACGTTTGGGTCCGGTTACCGGCGGCATCGTAGACGAAGTGATTGCCATCGCTGTCCGAGATTTCGCGTCCCTTGGAATCATAGGTGGATCCATTACCGCGGCCGGTGGCGTCCACCACACCGGAGACGTTTCCATTGCCATCGTAGTGGATGGTGGTGACCGCATTCCCCGGGTCGGTCATGTGGATCAGATTACCGACGCCATCGTATTCGAGGCTGGTCGTGTGGCCGAGCGCGTCGGCGCTGGTTAGCGGACGGCGCTTGGCATCGTAGGTATAGGTCGAGGCATGGCCTGCCGGATCAGTCTCGGTGAGCAGGTTGTTGTTCGAGTCGTAGGTGCGGCTGGTGACCAAGCCGAGAGGGCTGGCGACGGAGGTCTCGTTGTCGTTCGCGTCGTAGGTGTAGGACGTCACGCCATCGAGGGCATCCGTGGTCTTGAGGATGTTTCCGCGATCGTCGTATTCGTGGATGGTGACGTTGCCGAGGCGGTCGCGGATGATCTCGCGGTTGTCGGCGAGGTCGTGTTCGAATTCGACGGCATTGCCCGCGGCATCGATCTGGCGGACCATGCGGCCGTCATCGTCGAACTCGGTGCGGATGGCATCCACGCCGCGGGGGTCGGTGATTCGAGTGAGGTAATTCGGGAAGGCCGTGTCCTCGTAGTGGAAGGACGTCACTTCACCGGTGCGGTCCGTGACCGATTGGAGGCGGCCTGCGGTATCGTAGCCGTAGAGGATCTTTTCTCCGGCGGGGTCGGTCACTTCGGTGATGCGACCGGTACCATTGCGAGTGAAGAGGACGCTCTCGCCGGAGGAATGAACGAGTCCGCTGCGATTGATCGTGAGCGTGTTTCCATTCGGGTCTTCGAGCGAGACCAGGCCTTGGATTTCATCGATGACGTAAGCGGTGCCATCCGCTGCGGTGTAGCGGAAACGCTTTGGATCAATCGGCCCAAAGGTGAAGTCGATGACCGTGCCATGGCCGGGGACGGGGCCATTCCAGATTACGGAGGGATCTCCTTCGACTTGCAGGGTTCCTTCCGAGCCATTGATGGCCTTGAAGACGATGGTGCCTTCGGAGATTTCGGCGAACTTCTGGTAGTTCTGCTGATCTTCGGACAGCGGGGACGAGGCACGGAAGACGGGCTCGAATGTCTCGGTCTTTCCTCCGGGGAAGGTGACGACGACGCGCTTCTTGGTGGTGGGGAAGACCGAGTAGATGGGCGTGATGCCGGAGATGGTCTGGTCTTGCTCCCAGCCTTCGCCAAGGCGACCGGCCTTGCGCACCTTCACGGAGCTGAAGCCGACGCTCCAGCCGGGACCGAAGTCGCCGGCTCCGGAGTCGCGGCTGTCATAGGTGCGAGTGACGGTGAGCGGAACGCCGCCGACGGGGATGGAGAGGTCTTCGAAGGCGAGAGAGAAATGACCGATCTTGCGGTTGCCTTCGAAGAGGATGGGGATCGAGTCGCTGGAAGTGGAGCCGAATTGGGTGGTGGCCGAGAGCTTCAGGGTATAGACGCCATTCAGCATCAGCGTCGGATCGATCGAGCCGAGCACTTCTTGATTCACCGGCTGGGTGCCGCTGGCGATGACGACCGATGTGCCGGTGACTGGCGCTCCTTCGGGGACGGTGGGTGTTAGGGTCAGCGTCCACGATGTGAGGCGGCGAGCCTGGACCGTGCCCGAAACCTCGACGGGTCCGGTGATTGAGTCGCCGTCGCCGGGAGAGGCGATCTCCACGAGGAAATCATCGACGCGTTGCTCGCCCACCGTGAACAGTTGCGGTGTCGAAGCTGCCTGCTGGCCGTCGGAAGAAGTGGTGCGAGCGACAATGGTATGCTCGCCGGGAGCCAGTGATGGCACGGTAAGAGTCCAATCGACGGTAACGGGAATTTGGTCACCTTGGCCGAGCACCACGCCGTCCACTTCGAAAGACAACGAGGTGATGGTCCCACCATCGATCTGGGCGCGGCCCTGCAGAGTCATCAGGGTGCTGGCAGGCAACAATGCGTCTGCCTCGGGGGAGATCACCCGGACGTCCGGCACGCCGATGACGTCCCAGACGACGGTTTCACGTGTGGAGAGCTGGCCATCGGATACCAGCAGCTCGAAAAGATAGGAACCGCCTGCGCCGAAGGTGACCGGCGTTTCCAAGGCATGCGGATTTGCGATGACGACTTCCTCCGGGCCGGCGATCTGGTTCCAGTGGTAGGTGAGATTGTTCGATGGATTGCCATCGTCGCTCACCGTGGCAGCAAGTGTGGCTTGATCGTAGGGACGCGCGGGAGCGGCCGGCGTCATCGTGACCACGGGTGCGTGGTTGTTCGAGGGATTCACCTGGATGGTGGTCCGGGCGACGGCGCTGAATTCGCCATCGGAGACGACGAGTTCGAATAGGTACTCGCCTTCCACGGTGAAGTGGATCGAGGTAGTGGCTTCTGTTGGCGTGGCGATCTCCGCGGCAACGGGGCCATCGAGTTGGACCCATGCATAGGTCAGCGGGCTGCCGGAGCGACCGTCATCTTCCACGGCTGGTTGCAGTGTTGCATTCAGGTTCGGCAGGTTACCGGCAAGGAAGGATGGCAGGGCGACGCGGGGTGTCTTGTTAGGGAATCCGGTGGCGGTCGCCGGAACGATGACGATCACATCGTCGAAGCCTACGAGTTCGCCGTCCGATGCGGACAATCGCAGGCGATAGGTGCCGGGAATGTCCACAGTGACAGCGGTGGACAGGGCCGACGGACTGGCGAAGACCACATCTCCCGGGCCGCTCACCAGCGACCAAGCCTGGATTACTGGCTGGGCAGAGGGCTTGCCGTCGTCGGTGACGGTTCCTTCGAGGGAGAAGCTCGCGGCGTTGGCTTCGAAGTCGGTGCCTGCTGAAACGACGGGGGCTTGGTTCGGTGTCGGGGGCAGCGGCGCGGCAGCGACCTGTACGGGGATCTCGCGGCGTGTGGTGGCGAGGCCGTCCGAGACCTCCAGCACGAGGGTGTAGTCGCCGGCCGTCGTGAAGGTGGCCTGTGTGCCCATGCCGCTGGTTGGCGTGAAGGTCACTGGGGCCGGGCCATCGAGCACAATCCAGCGGTGTTCTAATAGGCCGGTCGGACGTCCGTCGTCGGTGACTTGCGGTGCGAAGTCGGCCTGACCTGCGGGAAGCTGGAGTGAAACGCTGGCAGGGAGTGATGTGATGACCGGTGCTGCATTCGGAAGCGTGACGACATCAATGGTGACTTCGTCGGAGACGGTGGTGGTGCCATTCGTCACCGTGAGGCGCACGACGTGGCGTCCCGCCTGCGAAACGGTAATGATGGCATCCGGACGCGAGGCTTGATTGAAGGCCACGGATCCCGGTCCGGAGACCTTGGTCCATGTGGTGGTCAGGGAACCGCCCGAGAAGGCAGCTGTATCGATGGCGGGCGCGAAGGTGTGGGACTCGCCGGGCGCGAGCGCGACGTCAGGTCCTGCGTCGACCCGTGGGTCGGCGGCAGGCGGGGCGAGGTATTTCCCGCTATCTCCCGCTTGGACAATGGCGAGGATCTGCGGCTGGGTCAGTGCGACATTGTAGAGCGAAAGCTCATCCACCTGACCGGGGAAGACCGGCGTTTCACCCGGGAAGCTGCCGACGAAGCACTCCTTGTCGAAGTGATGGACGGTTCCTGCGGGTGCGGTGGAGTCGGTAACCAGCACGCCATCGATGAAGGCCTTCTTTCGAAGCGTGACGGGATCGTAGGTCAGCGCGAGATGGAAGGGACGGCCCAGTGGCAGCGGGCGGACTTGGATGTCATTGACGGCTCCAAAGGCGGGACTGCTGGTCCGCCAGAAGAAGCCCGCTTCCTTGGCTCCGGAAGGCAGCGTGAATTCCGCGAGCTGCAGGCGGTGGACATTGATGCCGGATACGTTTTGGAAGGAAAGGACGTTGGCGCCTGCTGGCGCGAGCGGCGTCGGCAAGCTCATCCACGTCTCGATGGAGAAGCCGCGGCCGCTATCAGCGGGAGCAACGGCCGGTGGCAGATAGCGCACACGAGAGACGCTGCCTCCGAACTGGAAGCCATCGCCTGCTTTCACGGGGGCGTAGAGTTCGGTGCCGCTCCAGATGCCGGTGCGGCCGGTGATGACATCCACCGGGTGACGGTTGCCTGGCATCCATGCGACCAACCCATCCGGTGCTGCGGTGGCAGTCGGCAGGCCGGCATGGACCTGCATGAGATCGCTCGCCGAGGTGGTGGCGTCGGTGGCCGTGAGCTTGAGTGTGTAGATGCCCGCCACGCTGAAGGTGACCGTGGTATCCGGCGATGAGGCATCGGCGAAGGTGGCCGTGCCCGGCCCCGACACCTGTGACCAGGCGCTCTTCACATCGGTCGTGTCGTCCGAAACCAAGCCATTGAGCGATGCCGCCAAATTACTCACGCGGAGGTCGATGCCCGCGTCGACCACAGGGGCGCGGTCGAGCGTCGGAGGTTGCTTGCCGGTGGATGAGGACTGATAGAGCTGGCCTGCTTCTCCCATGGAGAGGGGGCGGTCATAGAAGGCGAGGTCATCGATATCGCCATCGAAGCGGCGGTAGGCGTCCTTCGCTGTTGCCGGGCTGAAGCCCGGGGTCGCTGGCATGCCTCCGATGGTGAGCTGGCCGGCGGTGGAAAAGAAGGGGCCAAACGGTGCGGTGAAAACGCGTTGGCCTTGGCCGTTGAGATACAGCCAAGTCTCGTTGTTAGAGCGATTGTGGGTCAGCACTGCGTGGTGCCAGGCGTTTGTCGTCAGCGCCGTGGTCGTCAGTGCGACGTCTCCGTAGACGCTGTTCGCAGTCGCAGGGGGAGAGAGGAAATAGAGTTGGCCGCTGGATGAGGTAGAACCCGGGCGACCCCAGGAGATGCCATTGAGGGCGCCGGTGGCGGGATTGAACAAGGAGACGAGATAGCCGCCGGTGAGGGAGCGGGCGCGGAACCGGAGTTCAATGGAGAAGCCCGTCGATGAGTTCAGTCCGATCTCGCCCGCCGTTCCGCCGGCAAGCACGTCCGGGCTGTCGAGAAGCTGCACTGCGTCATTCAGCACACCGGTGGTGAAGCGCGGCGAATCCCAGAATCCGGAGCGGGAGAGGTGACGGCCGCCGACCATGTCGCGGAGATTGCCATCGAAGGGCCACCACGACGTGATGCCTGATGGGGCAGGCAGGCCGACCGGATGATCGACCTGAACCAGCACGGTGTCCGATCCGGTGCGCTCGCCATCGCTCACGGACAGCTTGAAGCGATACTCGCCGGCAGTGGTGAAGGTGACGCGCGGGTCGAGCTTGTGAGGATCGCTGAGGGTGGCCGAGGCGGGGCCGGAGACTTGTTCCCAGAGGATCGCCGGAGCGACGAGGCCGGGTTCGCCGTCGTCGGTGAAGGTGCCGTCGAGGAATGCCTGTCCGCTGGTGTTAGAGAGTCGGGTGGCGGTTCCCGCATTTACCTGTGGCGGCGAGTTTAAGGGCAGCCGCAGGGTCTCGAGAAGGTTGTTTAGGAGGACGACTG
Organism: Luteolibacter sp. Y139; assembly: GCF_038066715.1. Classification (NCBI taxonomy): domain Bacteria; kingdom Pseudomonadati; phylum Verrucomicrobiota; class Verrucomicrobiia; order Verrucomicrobiales; family Verrucomicrobiaceae; genus Neoluteolibacter; species Neoluteolibacter soli. The sequence continues at coordinate 291,504 of NZ_JBBUKT010000002.1, forward strand.
CTTCGGCTGGTGTTTCCGCGGAGATGAAGTCGCCGGGTGCGGATGCCTGGAGCCGCATGTTTGCGTCGTCGATGGCGTCAATGCCATTGCTGAAGGAGACGACGATCACGCGCACGCCGGCGGCACGAGCTGCCTTTGCCGCCACGTCGGAGTAAGGACCAGCACCGTCATTGAAGACGAGGATCACGCGGTCCGGGGCACCGCTGCGCGGAGTCGCGAGGACGTGATTGAGTGCGCCCTGGATGCCGTTATCGATGTTAGAAGGCTGGAAGCTTCCTTCGGTGCCGGGCTCGCCGCGGGATTGGACGAGCGATTGTTTCACCAGTGTCAGGTCAAAGGTCAGTGGTGTAACCATGGGGCCATTGAACTTGCGCATGGCGGCGCGGTCGGTGGCGGGATCGAGTTTCGAAAGGACCATGGCCGCGGCTTCACGCGCCTTGGTGATCGGGAGGGATGGATCGCCGTCGTTCTTGAGAGCCCACATGGAGCCCGAGTGGTCCATGGTCAGGACGAGATCGAGCGGCCGACGTTGGGCTGTCGCGGTGGCCTCGACGACGACGAGATCTTCACTCGACCATTCGCCGTCGAAGGCTGCGAGCTTCAGGACATAGGTGCCCGGCAGTGACACCGAGATCGTGGTGGATGCCGACAGGGGATCTGCAAACGAGACCTTGCCCGGTCCGGAAACCTGGGTCCAGCCAATCGCCAGATCGGCAGTCGCGGTTTCGTCAGACACTGTCCCTAACAGCGCGATCGACTTGTTCTGGAAGTCTGTGGTCAGGTCGGCTCCGGCGGCGACCACCGGTGGCAGGTTCGGGATCGGGCGCTGGACGTGAACCGTGACGGTATCGCTCGATGCCAGTTCGCTGTCATCGGCCTCCATGCGGAATTCGTAGTCGCCCGGTGCGGAGAAATTCACCGAGGTGGTGGCCTTGTCCGGTTCGGCGATCACGGCGGAGGGGCCGGAGACCTGCGACCACAGCTTTACCAAGGTGCTTCCGGCGGGAAGCCCATCGTCCGATACTGCGGCGCTGAGGAATTCATCGGCTGGAGCGCCGAGGCGGAACGATACCGCATCGAATAGTGCGTCGTTCTTGTCCGCGGGAGTCATTCCGACGAAAACCACTGCCGACTGGTCCTTGGTATCGGCCTTCGTCGCGATGAGCCGGATGCGCGCGCGAGTGGTGGATGCGGGCACCAAGGCACCGGTGCCGAACTTCAACCAGCGATCCCCGATGAGGCTCGCGGCTGCCGCGTGCGATGCGAGCAACTGTCCGGAAGCGTTGTAAAACTCGACGACCGCTTCAGGGCGATCCAGTTCACCGGTGGGGACTTCCGCGGATGGCCGGCCGGTGTAGTCCTGCGGCAGCGGTTGCTTGGGCTGATAAGTGAAGCTGCGGGCTTCGAAGGCAAAGCGTGCCGCGCCGAGTGCGACTGCAGAGCGCTGGCTTTCGGTCAGCTCGATGTCTTGGGAGAGTTCCGCCGTTTGGTCGCCGGGCACTTGGAAATAGACGGCACCCTCGGATGCAGCCGGATAGATGTTCGCGGTGGTGAACGAGTAGTCCCGCTTGCGTGAGTCCGCCTTGCCCTGACCCCAAGTGGCGCTGCCCACGGCCGACCAGCCGGGGATGGCTCCGTTTACGAGCGCTTCTTCATTGCCCGGATTGACGATGAGGTTCGGGCCCAGTGAATCGAGGGTGGTGGCGCGATCCGCACCTGCCGCGACGACTGGAGCGCGGTTCACCTTTTCCACCGAGAAGGACACTGGCTGTGATACCGTGCGGCCACCGTCGGCATCGACGGCTGTGGCGGTGAGCGTGTGTTGCCCGCCGGGAAGGTTTTCCAATGCTACCTGTAGCGTGCCGGTAGTGCCGCTGCCCACACGCGTGCCATCAAGCAGGAGCTCGACGAACGACAGATCGCTATCGGGGTCCGATGCCTCTACCTTGACGGTGATGGCCTGGCTGCCGGTGATGCGGGCACCCGATGCCGGCGAAACCACTGCTACCGTGGGATTGCCTGCGACGCGTATGATCACGTCAGCTGGAGCGGACGCGGCCTCGATATCGTGCGCCGTGTAGCGGAAGCGGTCGACACCGGAGAAGCCGGCATTCGGCATGTAGATGGCCTTGCCGTCGGCAATGACCATGGAGCCGTGCAGCGGATAGCTGGTGATGGTGAAGGTCAGCTGATCTCCATCGGCATCGCTCACCGGGAGTGGCAGGGTGAGAGGCGTTCCCTGGCGAGTGGAGGCGCGGGCATTTCCGGCGACGGGCGCGTCATTTGCCGCTTGCACGACGATCTGGACCTGCGAGGTCGCGGCCAAGCCCGCGGGATCGGTGGCGGTGAAGTCAAAGGATGCCGTACCCGAAAAATCCGGTGTGGGCGTGAACACGAGAGACGGCGCGCTACCGCTCAAGGTGCCCGGAAATCCTGCGGGCACCGACCAGGTGTAGGCCAAGGAATCACCATCGATATCCGATGCGGCCAACTGGATTGCGATCGGCTGGTCTTCAATGCCCGTGACAGAGATCGCGGCGGCGATCACCGGTGGATCATTGACCGGCGTCACAGTGATGCCGACTTGGGCCGAGGAGGTGGCACCGGACGGATCCGTCACGTCATACGTGAAGGCCGTCGTTCCGTGGAAGTTCGCGGAGGGAGTGAATTCGAGCGTCGGTGCAGTTCCGGTGATGGTGCCGGGAAAGCCCTGGGGAAGATGGAGTGCGTAGGTGAGGGAGTCTCCGTCTGCATCGGTCGCGGATAGAGAGAGTGCAACGGGCAGATCTTCCGAGGTGGTCACTGCAAGGCCCGCTGCCTGGGGAGCGCGGTTTGCCGGCTGGAGTTGCAAGGTGATGGTCCCGACCGTGGAGGCGGCTCCTTGGGTATCGATGACCCGGAAGGTGAAGGTGTCCTCTATGACCGCCGTCGAACGGGGGCCGGTGTGGGCGTAGGTCAATGCCGGGGCTGATCCGCCGAGCGCGCCATGCTGCGGCTGGCTGAGGATCTGGTAGGTCAGGGCATCACCGTCCGGATCGGTGGCGGTGAGGGTCAGCGGGGCATTCGCTTCGCCTTGATTGAGGAGGAAGGTCGCATCTTCCGCCGAGGGGGGGCGATTTGGCTGCCAGACGTGGATGATGACGGAGGCGGGGGCGGAGTCGGTGGTGCCGTCGGAGGCGTTGAAGTAAAAGATGTCGGAGCCGACGAAGTTGAAGCTGGGAGTGTAGGTGGCGGTCGCTCCGGAGATCGTGACCGTGCCATGACCCGGCGGCGTGGTCACGGTGTAGGAGAGAGCCTGTCCTTCCGGGTCGGTGGCGATGAGGGGGATGGCGATGGAAGCACCGACGGGAGTGGTTGCCTCCGTGGCCGTGGCCACGGGTGGCAGGTTCGGTGTGGTGCCGCTGCCTTCGCACTCGATGATGCCGCCGCCGTTCAGCGTGAGCCGGTCGGTGAAGGCCATGCCGTGGAGCAACGAGCTTCCATTCACCGTCAGAGTCCCTGTCGGGACGACGAGTTTTCCGTGGAAGGCGCTCTGGCTATTCAGCGTGAAGCTGCCGGCGGAGATGCTCAACGCGAGCCATTCGGGATGGCTGGGATGGCCGAGGTAGCCGTTGGCATTGAGGGAGTTCTTCAGGCGCAGTTCGGTTGGCCCCGATACATCGATGTGGGAGCCGCTGTTGAGATCGAGTTGCTGGATCTCGTAGAGGGCGGGGGAGGCGGTGGATCCTGGCTGAAGCACGAGAGTGCTGGCTCCGTTCAGGGTGATGCGCTCGTAACGTCCCGGCGGCAGGTTGATGGAGCTTCCCTGGGCATTCAGGGTCAGGGTCCGGATGGTCGCGAAATTGCCCGCACTCTCGCCCTGCTGATTGATATTTACGGCGCGGGTCCCGGTTCCGGCCAGAGGCGGGGCGGCTGTAGGCAGCGGCTCGCCATCAACCCGCCGCGTGATGCCGCCGAGCGAGATCCCATTGTTGAGAGTCAACCGGTAGTTCGAGGGCTGCGATGATCCCGTGCTATCTTGAACCGGGGGAGAAGTTGCGCCGCCATTAATCCGTATTTCAGGAGTTCCCGGGATCAGCAGTGATCCATCAACGGTCAGGCCGGAGTTGATATTGAAATTTCCTCCTGTCATCACCCGGACGCTGCCCTTGACGCGGCCTTGGTTGAGCTGCGGTGGCGATTTTGACACCACCGCGTCAGTCACGGAGGCGCTGGAGGCAAGGATAGAGCAGGAAAAAGCCGCAGCTATGAAGGAACGAAGGGAGGAGATCCGGGGGCGGACGTTCGTCATGCAAAGCGCAATAATTGAGGGTTGCTACATCTGACAAGATCTCTGTTGTGAAAAATAGATTTGGAATTCCCTATGGTGGATTCCTCGGTTTGTTTGAGTCGAAGTGAGTGGATTGGTATTCTAACAATAGTTTTAAAATACGTGAATCCATTCGTGTTGGCGGGATTCTTGCCATGTGTCCGACAGCATGCCGGGGCGGTCGTAGCCCAGCCGACGGGTGCGAGCGGAACACCGGATGGTCGGAATCGCCTTGCCCGAACCGTTCACAAGCGGGTAGTAACGGCCACCCCGATGCGGCAATCCGGGCCTGTAGCTCAGCGGTTAGAGCAGGGGACTCATAATCCCTTGGTCGTGGGTTCGAACCCCACCGGGCCTACTTTTTGGGAGCCTTTTCGAAGGTGAGGTAGGTAGGGCTGCCGCTTGCGGTCATTTTCACCGAGTGAGGTGTGGGCTGCGGAGGCAAGGCAAGCTCCTTGGTGCTTCCGGTGAGTGGCATTTTTGTGGCGCTTGCCAGTTTTCCGGGGACGCTTTCCAAAGTGACTTCGGTTTCCTTGCCGTCGAGGGTGGGTGTCCAGACGGCCCAGATGATCTTGGTGCCGGTCTCGTGTTGATACTCCTGAATGCGAACCGTTGGCTCGCTCTTCACGATGCGGGTGAAGCGGTAGTCGCCGAGCGTCTGCTGGAGATGGCTTACGGCGTGGAACGATGGCTTGGGCTTGAAGTTTCGCGTGAGGCCGGAGCTGGCGTGCAGGCTTGCCTTGTCGTCGTCGTTGAAGAAGTAGAGGTAAGCTCGTTCGACGGGCATGGAGGAGAAGACGAGGTAGGAGCGAACGAGCCACTCGGCTTGCTGCTCGTCGGTGACGCCGACCCACTTGGAGAAGTCGCCGGTCTTTTCCTGCGGCTGCGTGGTGCTGTCGTAGCCGAATTCGGTGATCCAGATGGGCTTTGTCTTGGCGTGCTCATCACGCCAGTGGCAGAGGTCTTCGACGTCCTTGAGATAGCGGGGCAGGGCGGGATCTTCGGGGAAGCTGCGTTTCCACGTCGGCCAGTTTTCGAGTTGGGCGTAGGTGTGGATGGTGAGGACGTCGACCAGATCTGTTAGGCCGGTGAGGCAGGTGACGCTTTTCTCGTAGTCGCTGCCCTTGCCGGTGGTGAGGTTGCAGGTGGCGATCTTCAGCTTGGGGTCACCTGCGCGAAGGCCGGTGGCCATGGCTTTCAGCATGCGGGAGTAGTCGGCATCGCTCCACTTGCCGGGCTCGTTGCCGACTTCCACGGACTCGACGAGCTTGCGGGCGCTTGATGGGCCAAATTCCTTCGCGAAGGCCCGGCCGTAGGCTTCGGCGTCCTTGTCGATGTCCTTCCAGCTTTCCCGTGGCACGGACTCGAACATCAGGCAAGCGTCTGTAATCCAGCCGCGTTTTTGCCAGGAGCCATAGACGCCGCTCCAGTCGACACGGTTCTTGGCGGAGGGAAATTCGGGTAGCACCGCGGTGTCTTTGCCGAGGTCCCACTCGACGGGATGGTAGTCGCGCACCAGGCGGGCAGCCGGTTGGTAGAGGTCCGGCTTGAATTGCACCGTGTGGCCGTTGAGGCCGATGAAGTCCTTCATCAGGGGGCGGGGGGCGGACCATGCGATGCTGGCGAGGGCGGCGGTGAAGGCGAGTGTGAGGCGCATCGCCGGCGGATACGTGAGGGGATTTCGGCCTTTCTTCACCGTGGAGTGATAAATCTCCCCGAGGGCTCCGCTTTCGGGGGTGAGAATGGCTTCCCCCGAACAGGACTGGAATGACTGGCTGGCTGAGAATGCCGCCCGCTTCCTGCTCTTCGCCCGGCAGCAGACGCGCTGTGAGCACGACGCCGAGGACGTGCTTCAGGAGTCATTGGTCGAGTCGTGGCAACGCGCCGGAGGGCGGCCGGAGGCTCCGCTGGTCTATGCCACGATCCGCCGCCGCGCCATCGATCTGAGTCGCTCGAACTCCCGCCGCAATGTCCGCGAGCAGGAGAGCAGTGATCTCTTCACGGCCTCGTCTGATGACCGCGAGACCACGGAGGTCCTCGAACGCGAACTCCGCCGGCTGCCGCCCGATCAGCGCGAGGTGCTCATCCTGAAATTCTGGGGCGGCCTCACTTTCGTCCAAGTGGCGGAGGCGCTCGAAATTCCCCAGGGAACAGCCGCTTCCCGCTATCGCCTCGCCCTTGAAGCCCTTCGCCAACCCCTTGCCACCGCTTTGACATGAACTCCGACCACGACCTGGAAGAATTGCTCGGTCGGCTGTCGCCTGCAGCGCCCGGACCTGAGCTGATGGAGCGCCTGCGCGAGGCCCGGCCGCCGGAGAAGAAGCCGCGTTCTCTCCGTCGCCTTTGGCTGTTGCTGCCACCGCTCGCCGCTGCGGCGGGAGTTGCCTTCGCATGGCTCGGCCATGAGCCACCCGCTGCTCCGCAGCAACCGATCGCGGAACAGCCATCGCAGGAGCCGCTGAAACCCGTGGGTAGCGTCCAGCACCTGATGGAAGTCGCCGATCTCGGCATCGTCGTCGGCGAAGACCAGCAGCCGGTCCGCCTGATCCGCACCCGCTGGATCGATGAAGTTGTCTACGCCCGGGCCGGTGGTGGTGAGCCCGTCAAGGAAGGCCGTCTGCGTGAGGAAGTGCTGCCCGTCTCTCTCGACCTCTACTGAAAAATCGAAACAACGAACCACTGATACAAGTACCATGAAAACGACCTGTTTGTTAGTTGCCCTGAGTGGCCTAGCCGCGGCTAGTGGCCTAGCCGCGGCTCAGCAACCTGTTCCCGGCCCGCCGCCGATCCCTCAGGCGCCCGGCGTTCCCGGCGCTCCGGCTATTGCCGCGCAGCCCCGCGTCTTTGGAATGGCCGGAGGTGCCGGCATGGCAGGAATGCCTCCGGATGTAACCATTCTCACCTCTGAAGCGAGCGATCTGGTGGAGCCGTTGACGTGGGACGTTCGCGAGGCACAGCGCCGTTTCCAAGAGGTCATGCGCTCGGGGCCGGTTGGTTTCCTCGGGGTCAACGCGACGGTGGTGCCGCCGGAGCTTTCCGCGCACCTTTCGCTCCCGGAGGATACCGGCTTGCTGGTCGAGGTCGTGTCGAAGGACAGCCCTGCGGAAAAGGGTGGCCTCCAGACGAATGACGTGCTCGCGAAGCTCGATGACCAGATCCTGATCGACCAGCGCCAGTTCTCGGTGCTCGTCGCCAACAAGAAGGAAGGCGACACGGTGAAGATCACATACGTCCGCAAGGGCGAGACGCATGAGACCAATGTGGTGGTCGGCAAACGGGAAAGCCCGGGCCCGCGGGGAAGGATGGAGAAGGCGGATGCTGATGTCCTTTTCCAGCGTGCCGGAGGTGCGCCGCTGCGCACCTTCGTCCGGCGCTTCCAGATGCCGGGTGGCGGGAGTGGCGAGGTCAAGATCGCCGGGGAGGATTCCAGGGTCGAGATCCTGGACGGCGGTCCTACTACGGCTCCCGGTGAGCCGCCTGCTCCGCCGAATGACGATGTGAAGAAGCAGCTTGAGGAGATTCGCGCGATGCTGGAGGCGCTCCAGCAGAAGGTGAAGTGAATGTTTGAAAGTCACGGGCATTCAGCATCATTGCGCAATCCGGGGCGGCGGGAGTGGATCCTACCGCCCCGGCTTTGATAGGGGGGCGAGAGTTTCTTCCCACAAACGTGGCAGTGGGTTCTGGGAAACTCTTTTCCAGCGAGGGTGTTGCCCTGAGTAGCACGTATCCCGTCGAACGGAATGGTGGAGCAGTTGGAATTCACTCCGATTCTTTGCCTAACTCCATTTCACGGTTTCACCTCGATTCATCATGAACCTAGCCTCAGCTCAGCCCGCGCTCGATCCATCCACTCGTTCACGACGGCAGTTTCTCTCTAACGTTGCGGGAGCCGGAGTGGCGTCAGTGCTGATGCCTGCCGTGGCGAGGGCTGCGGACGAGATGGATCCAGAAGTCGGGAAGCTCGTCGCCGCTACTTTAGGCATCGACATGCACAACCACATCGATGTGCCGCTTGCCGCTGCGGATTTGCCCGGACCGGAAGTCGACCTGGCAAGTGAGATGAAACGCTCGGGGCTATCCGCCATCTGCATGACCTTCGCGGTGGACTACCAGCCGATCCGCAAGCCTGGCGATGCCTACGACCGCTTTGTGAACGGATTGACCGCGACGGACGCGCTTCTGACCCGG